>VBLD01000299.1:5288-5771 GCA_005879205.1 Deltaproteobacteria bacterium | reverse complement strand
TGTGACATCGCTCCCTGGAACGAGGACGTTCGGGAGCCCCCGGCGGGTACGGCCCCGACTCCTACGCCTGAAGACGCGGGAACGACAACGCCCGGCCGGTCGGCCGGTCGGCGTGCGCTGGCCCGGCCGCCGTCCGTGCGCTAGGGAGCCTAGCCGCGGTGATGAGGTTCCGGGAGGTCATCAGACGAGCCGTCCTCGCGCTCGGCGCGGCGGTTCTGATGCTCTTGGCGCTCGAGGGACTGCTGCGTGGGTTTGTCATCCCCTCGCCCCGCTCGGCCGGCCGGCTGTTTGGCAGCGAGCTGCCCCCCGTGCGTCTCATCCCCGCCGAGCCGCCGCGCCCGCCCCGGCGCGACTCCCAGGTGAAGCGCGTCCGATACGACGACCTGAACGGCATCGTCCGCGACGACCCGGTGCTCGGCTACGCGCCGCGCGAGCACGCGATCTCGACCAACGGCTGGTGGCAGTCGAACAACCTCGGCGCGC
>VBLD01000299.1:0-5262 GCA_005879205.1 Deltaproteobacteria bacterium | reverse complement strand
CACGCGCCGGGTGCTCGTCTTCGGCGACTCGTTCGCGGCCGGCAGCCGCGTCGCGCAGGAGTCGGCCTGGCCGGCCGTCCTCGAGGCGGCCGAGCCCGGGCTCGAGGTCGTCAACCTCGGCGTCGACGGCTACAGCCTCGCGCAGAGCCTGCTGCGCTATCGGGGGCTGCGCGAGGCCGTCGCGCACGACGTCGTCGTCCTCACGCTGTCGCCGCGTGCGGACCTCTGGCGGGATGTCAACACCTTGCGCGCGCTCCTCGGCTGGCAGTCGTACCGCGTGATGCCACGGTTCGTGCTCGACGGGGGACTCGAGCTCGTCCCGAGCCCCTACGATCCCCCCGTCGCGGTTCACGCCGACAACGCGAGCGGCCTCGGCCCGCGGCTCCGCGACCATCTGCGCCGCTACGACCGGTTCTACGTGCCGTGGATGTGGGAGCCCATGTCCGGCCTCCCGGCCCGCTCGGTCCTGGTGAAGTTCATCCTCGCCCGGTGGCACGCGGCGCTCATGCGGCGGCGACAGGAGGAGGCCCTCGAGCCGGGGTCGGAGGCCGTCGCGGTGAGCGCCCGGATCGTGCAGACCATGCGCGCCGAGGCGGCCGCCCGTGGTGCCGGGTTCGTTCTCGTCCTGCTGCCGAGCGAGATCGATCTCGGCCGTCTCCGGCGCCGCCGCGGCTATCGCGACGAGTGGCGGGCGATCGCGACCGCCATCGCGCGTGACGGCGTCGCGTGCGTCGACCTGGCGGACGCGCTGGTGGCGGCGCCTGCCGATCGAATCGATCGCGGCGTCGACGGGACGCACCACGGCCCGCGCGCCAACCAGCTGATCGCCACCGTCGTCGGGCGAGCCCTCGCCGCACCGGCCGCGGCGTGCGGTGCCGGCGCCTCCCCTCCGGGGTCGTGAGCGGCGTCGCATGCTCTTTCACCACGCGCCCTTCCTCTGGCTCCTGCTCGCCACCTTCGTCGGCTACTGGTGGGTGCTGCGCAGCCAGCGCGCGCGCAACCTTCTCCTGCTCGGGGCCAGCGTCGTCTTCTACACGCACTGGAACCCGTGGCTCGTCCTGCTCGTGGTCGCGACCGCGATCTACGACTACCGGCTGGCCCGCGCGATCGAGGATGCACCGACGGAGCGAGCCCGCCGTGTGCGTCTGGTCGCCGCGATCGCCGTCCCGCTCGGCCTCCTCGCCTACTTCAAGTACACGAACTTCCTGGTCGCGCAGGCCTGGCCCGTGCTGCGCGCGCTCGGCGTGGCGGACCGGCGCCCCGTCTTCGACATCGTGCTGCCGCTCGGCATCTCGTTCTACACCTTCGAGACCATCGCCTACGTGATCGAGGTCTATCGAGGCAGGATCCCCGCTGAACGCCGCGTCCTCGACTACGCGCTCTTCCTGCTCTTCTTCCCGCACCTCATCGCCGGCCCCATCGTCCGGCCCGGCCAGTTCCTCCCGCAGGTTCGCCGGGCTCGGCGACTGGACTGGAGTCGGGTCGAGCTCGGGGTCCGGCTCTTCCTCCTCGGTATGCTCAAGAAGGCGGTCGTCGCGGATCAGCTGGCGCTGATCGTCGACCCGGTCTTCGCCCGGCCCGACGCCTATGCGTCCCGCACGATCTGGATGGCCGTCGTCTGCTACGCGGTCCAGATCTACTGCGACTTCTCGGGCTACTCCGACATGGCGATCGGCGCCGCGCACCTCCTCGGGATCACGCTGCCGACCAACTTCCGCATGCCCTACTTCGCCGCCAACCCCGCGGAGTTCTGGCGTCGCTGGCACATCACGCTCTCGACGTGGCTGCGCGACTACCTCTACATCCCGCTCGGCGGGAACCGCGGCGGCACGCTCCTCACGTACCGGAACCTCCTGCTCACGATGCTGCTGGGCGGGTTGTGGCACGGCGCCGCGTGGACGTTCGTCGTCTGGGGCGCCTATCACGGGATGCTGCTCGCCCTGCATCGGGCGATCCCCTGGCCCACCTGGACCGGCCGCCCACTCTTCCATCCTCTCCGGGTGGCGATCACCTTCCTGCTCGTCTGCGTGGGGTGGGTGTTCTTCCGCGCGCCGAGCCTCGCGGCGGCCGGCACGGTCCTGGCTCGCATGTTCGCGCCGGCGCCCGGACTGATGCTTGCTCCGGGCGTGAACGTACTCGTGGCCGCCATCCTCGGCACGGTGCTCGTCGCACACCTCGTCGGCACGTTCGCGAACGTACCGCGCCTGATCCGCATCCTTCCCGCCCCGTTGTTCGGGACGGCACTTGCCTGCGGCTTCCTGCTCGCCGGGCTGCTCGCGCCCGACACGGGGGGGGCCTTCATCTACTTCCAGTTCTAGGTCGGTGCTCCGGTGAGCTCGCGCCCCCGACCCGACCCGGCCCGCGCCCGACGCGTTCTCGCCGTCGCGGGCGCGGTGATCGCCGCGGGCCAGCTCGCCACGGGCCTGGCCCTCGACGCGGCGCCCGCGAAGGTCCGCTTCGCCCAGGGCGCCAGGGTGCTCGAGCAGGCGCGGGCGCTCGGCGGCGCACGATACGTCCTCCTGCTCGGGAGCTCCCGGTTCTGGGAGCTCGACCCCGCCACGGCCGCCACCGTCCTGCGCGAGACCGCCGGCGCCGGGAGCCCTCCGGTTCTCAAGGGTGCCGTCCCGGCGGGCGATCCCGTCGTCGCCGACTATCTGCTCGAGCGGCTCCTCGGCCAGGGAAGCCGCCCCGAGCTCATCGCCCTCGAGATCAGCCCGGAGACCGTCTGCTACCCGACGCGCTGGGCCGCCGAGCACGCCATCCGCTTCTTCACGTGGAGCGACGTCGCGGCCTGGGCGCCGGAGATCGCCCTCGCGGGGCAGGCGCGGAAGGTGGCGGCCGCACGCTTCACCCCGGTCCAGCTCTACCGTCGCGAGCTGCTCACGTGGATCGCCGGCACGGCGCCGCCGTATCTGCGGGTCGCACCGCCGGGGAGACTCGACGGCACCTCTGCCCGCCGGCTCGCGCGGCCCGTGCCACGCGTCGAGGACGCGCGGCCGCCACCGGCGCCGACGGCCAACGGGGCCGGCGTGACCGAGCCACCGGAGCGCATGCGACCCAACGCCGCGACGCTGTTCGGGCTCCGCGAGACGCGGAAGTGGCTGCGCCACTATCGGCTCGACGGCGGCGCCGCCCGCGCCCTCGAGCACCTCCTGGCCCGTTGTCAGGACGCCGGGATCCGCGTCGCGCTCGTGGGCGTGCCGGTGTCGAGCTGGGTGCGCGAGCTCTACACGAGCGAGATCGAGCGCGCTTTCGGCGGATACATGGACCGCGTGAGCGGCCGCTTTGGTACGGAGTTCGTCGACTACCGGGCGAGGATTCCCGATCGCTTCTTCAAGGACCACCATCACCTGAACCGCCGCGGCGCCGACCTCTTCGTCCGCATGCTCGCGGGCGAGGTGCTCGCGCCGCGCTGGCGGCACCGGGAAGACGGCTCATGAAAAGTTGCGCTCCTCGCCCGGCGCAGCTATCCATGTGAGTTGCATGGACACCGGCATCACCTCGATCAACGACCAGGTGAAGGACGCTTCGGCCTTCGCCTACAAGCTCCGCGAGGAGATCGGCACCGTCGTCGTCGGGCAGCGCTACCTGGTCGACCGGCTGCTGGTCGGCCTCCTGGGCTGGCGAAGACGCTCTCCGTGAAGACGCTCGCGCAGGCCATCTCGGCCACCTTCCGGCGCATCCAGTTCACGCCCGACCTGCTGCCCGCCGACCTGATCGGCACCATGATCTACAACCCTCGCGACGGCGCCTTCACCACCCGCAAGGGCCCCGTCTTCGCCCAGATCATCCTCGCCGACGAGATCAACCGCGCGCCGGCCAAGGTGCAGAGCGCGCTGCTCGAGGCGATGCAGGAGCACCAGGTGACGATCGGCGACGCGACCCACCCGCTCCCCGAGCCGTTCCTCGTCCTCGCGACCCAGAACCCGATCGAGCAGGAAGGCACCTACCCGCTGCCCGAGGCGCAGGTCGACCGCTTCATGCTGAAGCTCAGGATCGTTTACCCGTCGCGCGAGGAGGAGCGCCAGATCCTGGACCGCATGGCGACCACCTCGAACCACCAGGAGGTGCGCGCGGTGGTGACGCCCGCCGAGATCCTCGCGGCGCGCGCGCTGGTCGACCAGATATACATCGACGACAAGGTGAAGGAGTACATCGTCAACATCGTCTTCGCGACGCGCGAGCCGGCGGCCTACCAGCTCGATCTCGGCCCGCTCATCCAGTACGGCGCCTCGCCCCGCGCCACCCTCTACCTCACGCTCGCCGCCAAGGCGCACGCCTTCCTCCAGGGCCGTGGCTACGTGACGCCGCAGGACGTGAAGTCGATCGGTGCCGACGTACTCCGCCACCGGGTCATCGTCACCTACGAGGCCGAGGCCGAGGAGATCGACGCCGACGAGGTCGTGCGCCGCGTGTTCGACGGCGTGCCCGTTCCCTGACCGCCCCGCCGGCGCGGTCTCGGCATGCTGACGCGCGAGCAGCTGAAGGCGGTGCGGAAGATCCAGATCCGCACCAGCCACCTCGTGACCGACGTCTTCGCGGGCCAGTATCAGAGCGTCTTCAAGGGCCGCGGCATGGAGTTCGCGGAAGTGCGGCTCTACCAGCCGGGCGACGACGTGCGCACCATCGACTGGAACGTCACGGCGCGGACGGGCGTCCCGCACGTGAAGCGCTACGCCGAGGAACGCGAGCTGACGGTCATGCTCATGGTCGACGCCAGCGCGTCGACGGTCTTCGGCAGCGTGACGCAGCTGAAGTCGACCCTCGCCGCCGAGCTCGGCGCGCTCTTCGCATTCTCCGCGATCACCAACAACGACAAGGTGGGCCTCATCATCTTCACCGACCGGATCGAGCTGGCGCTCCGTCCGCGCAAGGGCACGCGCCACGTGCTGCGCGTCATTCGCGAGGTGCTCTCCTTGAAGCCCGCGAGCCGCGGCACCGACATCCCGGCCGCGCTCGAGCACCTCGGCCGCGTCACCAAGCGGCGCTGCGTCGTCTTCCTCGTCTCGGACTTCCTCGATCCGGCGTGCAAGCAGGCGCTCCGCATCGCGGCGCGTCGCCACGACGTGATCGCGGTCGTGCTCGAGGATCCCCGCGAGGCCACGCTCCCGGCCGTGGGCCTGGTCGAGCTCGAGGAGGCGGAGACGGGCGAGCGCTACGTCGTCGACACCGGCGACGCGCGGCTGCGCGAGGCGTTCGCCCAGCAGGCGGCCGCGGCGCGCCGGGAGCGCGATCGCATGCTGCGATCGGCCGACGTCGACG
>VBLD01000298.1 GCA_005879205.1 Deltaproteobacteria bacterium | reverse complement strand
TTGCGGATCTCGGGCGCGATGGTGGCCGAGAACATCAGCGTCTGTCGCTCGGCGGGGAGAGCGTGCAGGATCCGGAGGATGTCGGGCAGGAAGCCCATGTCGAGCATCCGGTCGGCCTCGTCGAGCACGACTACCTCGAGCGCCGAGTAGTCGACGTAGCCGAAGCGCATGTGGTCGAGGAGCCGCCCGGGCGTCGCCACGACGATCTCCGCGCCGCCGCGAAGCGCGCGCTCCTGCATGCGCATCTCGACGCCACCCACCACGGCCACCCCGGTCAGCCCGACGTGGTACCCGAGCGCCAGCGCCTGCTCGTCGATCTGCAGGGCCAGCTCGCGCGTCGGTGAAAGGATGAGGGCGCGCAGCTTGCCGTGTGCCGTCCCAGCGTGAAGGCGTTGCAGGATCGGCAGCAGGAATGCGGCCGTTTTGCCGGTGCCGGTGGACGCGCAGCCGATCAGATCGCGACCGGCCAGGATCACCGGGATCGCTTCCGCCTGGATCGGCGTCGGACGGGTGTACCCCATGTCACGGACGGCCTCGGTCAGCGGGGGGATAAGCTGGAACTCGGAGTCTCGGCTCACGGCGTGTGCGTCCGCGGATGGATCAGCGGTCCCCGCTGCGCCGACCTCCGCGGCCGGTCGTGTCGCCGGGCGTCGGGGCTCGGCCCCGCGTGCTGCTTCCGTCTCCTTCGATCGACCCGGATTCTTCCCCGATCTCGATCGTGCCCGCGTCGACGAACTTCTTGAGCGCCGGGTGCTCGATGTCGTGCGAGGATATCTGTCCGCTCTTTGGCGGTCCGAGGTGCAACGTCTTGCCGCGGGGCAAGGGAATGCTCAGGGGCTTTCCGGTCTTGTTGGTGACGGCCGGCATGGCGGGTTCCTTCTCGGCTCTCGCGCTACTTCCTGCCCCGCGCCGGAGTCTGCTTGGTGGCTGTAGCTGTCTTGCTTCGACCTCACCTGGGCCGCACTCTGTTCTCTTGCGGCGGGCAGGGCGTAGTCCCCATTAGGGTCAGACTCCCCCTCCGGCCTCGCACCGCCCTCTTCCGGAGCAGCCTCATATAGCCGGCGAGGACGGCGCGGAGCCGCTCGGGCATCGCCTCCATCGTTGGCATTGTAGCGGCCCTGGGCTGGGGCGCGCCACCCCGGCCTGTCTCTGGGTCGGCGCGTTCGATGGCGAGGACGATGGAGATCGGCCGCGCTCGGCGACACGCACGAGAGCCGCATTCGCGAGATCCTTCCAGTCGCTGCACTTGTGCATGAGTTCCCGAATGTGGACAGTCCAGTGCTGCCGAAGGTCGACGGCGAGGTGAACGGCAGCGCCTATCGGTGTCCGTAGGCGCCCTCAGCGCTGCCGAGCTGATCCCGAAACGCCTCTGCGAGCGGCTACGGCCGGCAGCGAACGGTTCCCGACGGGCTCGTAACGCAATTCGCGAGCACGCCGACGTAGACGCCGTCCGGCTCCCGGACGACGACGTAGATCGGCCCGCCGATCGGCACGATGCCGGGTGGCCGTTTCACTGTCAGGCGAACCCTGACCGTCGTCGGAGACGGGTGCTGCGCTGTCAGCACGAGATTCAACGTCCGGTCGGGACTGGTGCAGCGGATATGCTTCGCGGTCGCGGTGCACTGCTTCGCCGCCCAGGAGGGGAGTGCAGTGACGTCGAGGGAATAGTAACCCGTCTCGTTCAGGACCCGGAGCTCGCTCGGCACGGCGAACCAGCCGACAAACGTGCCGGACGCGGATACCTGGCTCACGGTTCCGTCCTGCCCGGCCGCAATGCGGGCCTGGCGCAGATCAATCGGCCCGCCGTCACAGGCGTCGCCGACCCCATCGCCGTCGAGATCGGACTGCGCGGGATTGGGCACGCTGGAGCAGTTGTCGTGCTCGGTGCAGATCCCGTCGCCGTCGGGATCGACGAGCTCGCAAGCGACCGTGCAGCAGGTGCCGCCGTTGGCCGGGCCGAGGTCGCAGGCTTCGCGGGCCTGCACCACCCCGTCGCCGCAGGTGTCCGGCGCGCGCATGCCGACGACATCCACCGTCCGGCAGAACCAGCTCTGGAAGTTGGGGAAATACCTGCAGACGTTGCTGATCCCCGTCAGGGAGGCGCCGTCCGACGCGGCGGTTCCGTTGAAGTATCGCGTTTCACCTCCGACGTTGCCGTCCTGGGTGAAGACGCCGTCGGAGAGCGTGAACACGCCCGTCACAGCGTCGATCGTGCCGGAGAGGGGCGCGCTGCTCGACTGATACGATTCGAGCGGAAACACGACGCTCAGGTTGCTGCCGGACTGCGTCGCGGTTCCGGACGAGAGCGGGAAATGCGACCCATCGAGGGTCGCGTCGAACGTCCAGCTCCCTGTCAAATCGATGTCCGCGGCGGCGGGTGCCGCCAGGACGAACAGGAGGACGAGCGTAGCGGCATGTCGCATGATGGCCCCAGGCGAGTGCCTACCACCTGAGTGCTCCAGGTAGCAACTTTCCGTCAACTTCGGGCGCTTGTCGGAGCTATGCCCCTCGGGCGTGGGCGCGACGCGCGCGGGCGGGACGATAGCGTCGCGGGAGCGCGGGATGGGGTGAGCCCTGTGCTCAGCGACGCTCGAGCTTCAGCGCACCGAGCTGTGCCTCGAAGAGCGGAAGCAGATCCCGGCGATCGATGGCCGTTTCGATGGCGCCGAGGAGGGAGCGAACCCCGTCGATATCAAGGGTCTTCCGCTGTGCCAGCAGGATCGTACGTACGTCCTCGAGATCCTTCGCGCGGCCCGCCAGGACCTTGCTCGCCACGAGATCCTCCGGCGCGATGACGCGTACGGCCGTACCCCCGACGTCAATCCGCCTGGCCCGGTGCAGGAACTCCTCCTCGAGGCCGGGACCGCCCAGCACGATGTCCAGGGGCAGATTCGTTTCGAGATGGAGGAAGGGGAGCACCCGTGTTCTGCGCACGAAGCCGGCGACGTCGCGAACGCGAAGCTCGAAGCCCGCCTGCTTCATCGCAATGGCGAACCCCTCCGGCTCCTCCGGTTCGAGGAAGACGGTAACGTCCACGTCTGCCGTCAGCCGGGGCCGGCCCCAGGCAACCACAGCCCGCACCGAACAGGTACCAGCGATCCCCGAACCGCTGGAGGACCGTGGCGAGTGCGCGAAGAAGCCTAGTCGCCGCGGGCTCGATGGACACGTCGCAGCGCCTCGCTCATGCGGACGTGCACGGTAAGGTCGTCCTCGCGGTCCTCCTCCGATGGCCAGGTGGGCCGGAGCGCGAGGACCGCTCGCCTGAGCTCGTCGGCAACCTGCCAGGCGCCCGCGACGCCGTGGAGCCGCTGCTGCTCGAGCCAAAAGCGGTCCTTCAGCTCGGCGACGGCTTCCCAGTCACGGCCGAGGTAAGCGCGAACGTCCTCCGCCCGCATGGCGCCGATTGTAGCCCAGCCGGTCATGCGGGGCGACCGGCGGGCGTGAAGGCGGCTTCGCAGGCCTCTTGGCACCTGGCTCCCGGTCCTGAAGCCGGCGGCCAGGGCACCCACGGTCACGAACGATCTCGTAGCGCGGGTGCTGGAAGAGCTGCCGTGACGTACCTCTCGACGCCAATGCCTTGATCGCGCTCGGCGTCACCACCCACAACCATCAGCGTGTCGATGCCTGGATTGCCACGCTCGACTCGCCGGCCGATCGCCTGGCCACATGCGC
>VBLD01000290.1 GCA_005879205.1 Deltaproteobacteria bacterium | reverse complement strand
CCCGCCCGCTGACGCACGATCTGATGAAGCAGCTGATCGAGCGCCTCGGCGCCCGGCTCAACCGGGTCGTCATCAGCGATCTCAGGGACAACACGTACTTCGCCACCCTCCACCTCGAGGGACCCGGCGGCAAGGAGCTCCCGGTCGACGCCCGACCGAGCGATGCGATCGCGCTCGCGCTCCGTCTCCACGGGCCGATCCTCGTCTCGGAGGAGCTGTTCGCGAAGGCGGCCGCCGCCCAGGCGACGCCGGCCGCGGCGCATCTCTGGGGGCTCACGGTGCAGGATCTCACCCCGGACATCGCGTCGTTCTTCAAGGTCCCGGAGGCGCACGGTGTACTCGTCTCTGACGTCGAGGCGGCCGCCCCCGCGCACGAGCTCGTCCGCGGCGACGTCATCACCGCGCTCGACGACGAGCCGGTGGCGACCGTGCAGGAGGGCTCTCGGTGCGCCGCGCCGGTCGCGCGGTCAAGGTGCATTTCGTCGCGAACTGACTCACGGCAGCGGGCAGGCGGTGACGGGTGACGGCAGTGCATCGCCGATGATGCGCGCTGCGCCGAACGTCGACCCCTCGAGACGCGTTCTGTCGGACGGCGCGGTCCCGAACACCTGCGCATAGCCGGCGACGGACCCGCAGAAACCGTCGCTCGAGGTCGTCACGCCGGTGAGGACGAACTCGTTGACGGTGAGGAACGGGTCGTTGAGGAGCGGGTAGGCGGCCGCCGGCACCTGTCGGGTGCCGAAGTCGGCCGTGAACCGGCCGTCGGCGGAGATCGCGGCGGTTGCGGTCCAGGGCGCGCCGACGGGCAGCTTGGTCCCGGCGTCGAGCGGCTGGAGGCTCAGCTCGAGGCTCGTGCCGTGCACCTGCGCGTCGGCGCGGAAGGACAGGGTCTTGGCCGGCCAGATCACGGGCGCGAGCGTCAGGAGGTGCGCGCCGCTGACGTCGAACGCCCGAGGCTCCTCGGGGAGGGCTGGCGGCTCGCAGCCGCGCTCGGGAGGCGGATGCACGCAGCGCGCCGGCGTGCGTCCGAAGTCGACGTCGGCGAGCCAGATCTCGCTCGGCGAGGAGATGCCCTGGAACCACGGCAGCTCCTGGTCGACCGGGCTGCTGTACCAGGCGAGCAGGGAGCGGTGCCGCGAGAGCGGCGCGAGCGAGGTGTAGGCGGTGTCGCCCGAGCTCTCGAGCTCCTGGATCTCGCAGACCTCGATCGGAGCGGCGGGATCGGTCAGGTCCCCGCGCAGCTCGTAGATGGCGGTGCGCTTGAACGTGCAGGGCAGGTGCTTGCGGGCGAAGACGAAGCTGCGCGCGCGTCCGTGGGCGCGGCGGAGGATCCAGGTCGGGCCGTCCAGGCGCTGTCCGATCCGGCGGCCGCACTCCCAGGTGGTGAACGGGTCGTGCGACGTGCAGATGGCCGTCTGTCCGTCGGCCAGGATATCCTGGTTGTCGAGACGGACCAGCGCCACCGCGGTGTCGTGGTTGTGGCCGAAGAACTGCAGCTCGGTCTCGCTCGGCACGTCGTTGTACGACGCGATGATCGTCGACCGCTTCTCCCAGGTAATGCCGTCGTCCGAGGCGAACAGCCCGACCGCGACGTCCCCGTCCTGGTAGCCCGTCGCGAACAGCGTCCGCCGGTGCTTGCCGGCCTGGGTGTACGGGCGCTGCGTGTACCGCCAGAAGGCCCAGGAGGTCTCCCGTCCGCTCGCGTCGACGTCCTGATACGTCCTCACCGGCGGCGTCCACGTGTGTCCCCCGTCGGCCGACTCGGCGCGGACGGTCCACGCCTGACCGCCCAGGTCGCGGTAGTGTACGCTCGGCAGGCGGCTGATCGCGTAGAGAAACAATTTCCCATCCATCGCGAGCAACTTGGGATCGCGGATGTCACGATCGCCGGCCAGGTTGCTGGCGTTCACCTCGCTCAGCAGGGCGAAGGTCCGCCCGCGATCGCGCGACTCGAAGACCTTGATGCGCGCCCGCGCCGATCCGACCTGGCCTACCTCACCGCCCCGAAACGCGAGGAGAATGCGGCCGTGGAGACGGATCATCTCGGTGTTCTCGTTGTGCAAACCGTCCGAGTAGACGATACGCTGATCGGTGGCGAAGCCGGCCGGAGCGCCGTCGGAGTCGCTCCCACCTCCCGCGAGGGCGAGCGCCAGCCCGGCGATCGACAACCGCGCTCTCATGGGTCATGGCATCCAATGGCCGAGCCGAAGCGTCAAGACGCCGAGCGTTGTACCCGCATGCGTAACTATCGTGCCGAGCGGGAACCGTGTTAACGGAGACGCCCCATGGCGAAACCCCGTGAGGTGAAGTAGCCCGATGCGCTTCGCCATGCTCGGGCTCGCGCTCGCCGGGCTCGCATCCACCGTCGAAGCGCGGCCGCGCACGATCCGCGTCGCGGCGGTTCAGCTCGAGAGCGTCGGCGGCAGCGTCGACGAGAACGCCGACAAGGCAGTCCGCCTGATCCGCGAAGCGGCGTCGCGCGGGGCACGCTACATCGTCCTACCCGAGCTGTACGCGCTCTTTCCCGCGGCGCGCGATCACCGGACGGCGGCCGAGGTCCGCGCCGAGGCGCAGCCGATCGACGGGCCGCTCACGCGCCGCCTGACCGCACTCGCGCGCGAGCTGGACGTGAACGTCGCCTACGGGATGGCCGAGCGGCGTGGCGAGACGCTCTACGACAGCGCCGTGCTCGTGGGGCCGGCAGGAGTGGCCGGCGTCTACGCCAAGCGCCTCCCGATCTCGATCGGCCCGCCCGGCACGCGCGAGTCCGATGTGTTCGCGGCGGGCCGCGAGGCCGGGGTCGTCCGCTGGGGAGGTGTTCCGACCGGCGTCCTCGTCTGCGCCGACGCCGGCTTCGACAACATGTGGGCCGCGCTGGCCGCGCAGGGTGTCGAGCTGGTCGTCATCTTGAGTTCGGGACCCGGATGGACGCCGAAGCGGGACCCGACCAGCGGCCACCAGGCGCGCAGGTACCGCGTTCCGGTCGTGTATGCGAACCGGGCCCGGCCGCCCTTCCGCCTCCCGGTCGGAGTCGCGAACGGCGTCCCGGCGCCGACCGTGATCATGCCGTTCGGCAACAGCGAGGTCGCCGACGCGAAGGGCCACGTGCTGGTGAACGCGGGCGACCGCGCCGATGTCTTCGTCAGCGCGGACGTGGAGCTGCATCCGGCTGCGCCGCCGCGGTAACCCCGCACTCGCGTGACCGAAAACGGGTGGCGTGGTACTAGCCCGGGCGTGCTGCAAACGGACGCGACCGTCGCCGAGGGAGCGCCGTCGCGCGTCGGTCCCGGGCTCGGCGCGCTCGTGCAGCTCACCGTCGGTGCGATCGTCTTCGTGGCGCTCCTCGGTGCGGTCGAATTCGCCTGCGGCTTCTTCGTCGGAGGGGGTGACCTGCTCGGCTCCCTCAAGCGGACCCAGGGCGACACCGTCGCGACCACGATGAAGGTGCTGGAGCTCGCACCCGAGCTCAACCCGAGCCCGCTGGTGACGGACTTCGACCTGCTCTGGCGCAACAAGCCGCTGGCGGTGAAGACGCAGCCCGTGAACCCGCGCCCGTACGGTCGTGACGACCAGTGGACCATCCGGATCGACTCCATGGGGTTTCGCGGTCCCGAGCGGCCGCTCCCGACGCCGCACGACGGCACGTATCGCATCCTCTGCGTCGGCGACTCGATCACCTTCGGCTTCAGCGTCGACCAGGACGCGCCGTTCGCGCGGCGCCTGGAGGAGCTGCTGCGCGCTCGCTACCCGTCGCGCCCGATCGAGGTCGTCAACGCCGGCGTGCCGGGCTGGTCCTGGGTGCAGGGCCGCCGCTTTCTCGAGCGGGAGGGGCTGGTTCTCCGGCCCGACCTCGTGATCGTCGGCCACGGGACCAACGACCAGTTCTTCACGGCCAGGATCACGGATCGCGAGCGCGTCGCCCGTCTGGAGAACCCGATCATCCGGGACGTTCCTGGCGCGGACCAATACCTACCGAGCCCTCGTGTGGCTCGTGCCCCCTCGCGCCGAGCCGATGAGGAACAGCCGAGGTTGCGAGGCGCAGATCAAGGAGACCGGCAGCTGCCATCGCTTGTCAGTTGCGGAGATCGAGGAGTCGGTGCACGAGATCCGCCGGCGGACGGCGGCGGCGGGCGCCGATCTCCTCGTGCTCAACGCCGACTTCATGGAAACCGCCGCGGTGCGCGGCTCGCGCGCCGCGGCCGAGAAGGACGGCATCCCCTTCGTGGATCTCGTCCGGCGCTTTCACGAGCTGCGCGCCGAGGACGAGGACGCGCGCGCCGGGAAGATGGGGCTGGCGCATGCGGCCGTCGTGAGAGCCGAGGGGTCGTCCGCTGCGCGCCGCGTCGTGCTGCGCGTCCTGGTACCGGCGCCCCCGTCGCCGGTATCGGTGCAGGGGCAATCCTACTTCAGCGCGCCGTTCCAGCTGAACGAGCAGATGTACGACGACGGCACGCATGGCGACGAGGCCGCGGGCGACGGCGTGTTCTCCGTCGCGGTCACGGTGCCGGCCGCCGTGGCGGCCTTCGACTACAAGTTCTACCGGGACGGGATACCCGAGTTCGAGCCCCTTCCACCGATGCCGTCCACCCAGGGCATGCGCCTGCTGCGCCCCGAAGGCGACGTGATCGCACCGGTTGCCGTCTTCGGCGACCTCGTCCTCATGGTGGAGCGCACGCACCCGAACGCACGCGGCCACGAGGTCATCACGCGCGAGCTGGCGGCGGAGATCGAGAAGCTCCCATCGTTCGAGCGGTTCACGCGCGGCGCCCGCGGCTGAGATGGAGGTCCGGGTCCTGCGCTTCACGGCCGTCGCGCTGGCGGCGGTCGCCTTCCACCCGATCATCCACAACTATTTCCGCTACGACGACTTCTTCTGTCTCTTCCGAATCGTCAACGACCCGCCGCTGCGGTTCGTGCTGGAGCCGACGGGCGGTCATCTGCTCGTCGTGCGGAATGCGGTGTTCTGGCTCTTCTTCGAGCTCTTCGGGACGCGCTCCGAGTACTACTTCGCGGCGGTCCTGCTCACGCACCTCCTGAACGTCGTCCTGCTGTTCGAGATCATCCGCCAGCTCACGGCGAGCGCGCGGCTCGCCTGCTTCGGGGCGGCGCTGTGGGGCGTGTCGCCGGTCAGCGAGGGGGCGCTCGGCTGGTACGCGGTGTACGGGCACGTGCTCGCCACGACGCTCGCCCTGGCCGCGGTGTGGCACGTCGCACGCCGGCCCGCCGAGGCGTCGCCCTTCGGCTGGCGCGCGGCGACGCTCTGGTGGCTGCTGTTGCTGGCCAGCAGCGCGTCGTTCGGGGTCGGGATCGGCATGGCACTCGTGTTCCCGGGGATCGTCCTGCTGCTGGCCGGCCGCCGCGGACTCGGGCCCGCGGCGTGGGCGATCGTGGTCGCGATTCCCGTGAGCGTCGTTACGGCGTACGACCTCGGCCACGCGTACCAGGCCGGCCTGTACGGGCAGCAGTCGCTCGACGCCTCGACCATCACGGCCATGGCGCCCTTCTTGAAGCCGGTGGGCGAGATGCTGCTCCATCTCGTCGGCTTCGGGATCGCGAGCCTGCTCCTCGGCCTCGCCCGTCTGCACGTGACCTATCCCGCCGCGCCCGCTTCCGCCGCGGTCGCCGTGTTCGCCGGCCTGGTCGCGCTCGCCCTCGCCGCGGGCACGGCGGCTGACCGACGGCGGCTGCTCGCCTGCGCCCTCATGGTGGTCGGCACCTATGGCGTCGTCGCCCTCGGTCGCGGACCTCTCTACATCGTCGTCGGCTCGATCGGCGCCGACCGGGCGGCGTCCGTCGCGCGCTACCACTACCTGGGGCCGGCGGCGCTCAGCGTGATGCTCTGCCTGGGGCTCGCCTGGATCGGCGCGCGACCCGCGGCCCGGCGGCTCCCCGGAGGGACGCTGCTCGCGATATTCATCGCTGCCGCGGCACCGGGCGCCTGGGCGAACAGTGCGACGATCGATCAGCACACCGATGCACGGCTCGAGACCGAGCGGGTCGTGAATGTGATGCGCGCCGAGATCGCGGCGGCGCCGCGGGGACGAGCCGTGTCGATCAAGAACGTGTCGTTCGCCGCGACCGGATTCCTCGTCATGGCGGACGGGCGTCGATTCCCCGGATGGGTC
>VBLD01000289.1 GCA_005879205.1 Deltaproteobacteria bacterium | reverse complement strand
GAGCTGTGATGGTGTCCGGGACGACTGTCCGGCGGACGCCTTCGCGCCGAGCAGCACGCTCTGCCGGCCCGCGGCCGGCGCCTGCGACGTGGACGACTTCTGCACCGGCACGGGCCCGGACTGCCCCGTCGACGCCAAGAGCACGGCCGAGTGCCGGTCCGCGGCCGGCCCCTGCGACGACGCCGAGCGTTGCGACGGTGTGCACGATGACTGCCCCGAGGACGAGTTCAAGCCCGCGACCACCGTGTGCCGCCCCGCGTCCGGCGAGTGCGACATCGCCGAGAAATGCACGGGCACGGGCCCGGCGTGCCCCGCCGACGCCAAGAGCATGGCCGTGTGCCGGTCGTCGGCCGGCCCTTGCGACGACGCCGAGCAATGCGACGGCGTGCACGACAACTGCCCGGCCGACGGCTTCAAGCCCTCGACCACCGTGTGCCGCCCCGCGGCCGGGGACTGCGACGTCGCCGAAGCGTGCACCGGCACGCGCCCGGACTGCCCGGGCGACACCAAGAGCACCGCCGTATGCCGGCCCGCCGCAGGCCCCTGCGACACGCCCGAGAGCTGTGATGGTGTCCACGACGACTGTCCAGCGGACGCCGCCGAGTCGCAGGACGCCTGTGACAACGATTGCGGCAGCGCGACCGACGAGCCCTGCGCGGTGACCGTCACGGTGCGCAACGCAGTGACCGGGGTCTTTGACGACCTGCAACAGGCGATCGACAGCGCGCGTAACGGCGCCACGATCACGGTAACGGGGCGCTGCGCGGGGCCGGTCTTGATCGAGCGACGATCGAATCTCACCATCACGGGCATCGCCCCTGCCAACACTGGCAGCAGGTGTCCGGCCGAGGGCCTACGCCCGGGTGACCTGACCTCCACCGTCACCTCGGCCAGCAACGATGCCATCGACGTCCTCAAGTCGACGAACATACGCGTCATGTTCCTGAACGTCGTCGATGCGCCCAGTGACGGCCTCGAATTCCGGGACTCGTCGAAGGGCACGGCGTTCTGCAATTGTTTCGCGCGCAACTTCGAGGGTGTCGAGTTGGATGGCGCCTCGTCCACCGTCGTCCAGCAGAACCTGGTGAAGGACAACCTTTCGGACGGCATACTGGTCCAGAGGATGTCCAAGCCGGCGACCAAGAATCAGATCAACGCGAATTCGATCGTCGCGAACGGCAAGGACGGGATTCGCGTCCAGACGCTGAGTACCGACAACACCTTCACCGCGAACCTGCTCGCGGGCAACGCCGACGACGGTATCGAGCTCGCCGATTCGCACCGGAACAAGCTGACCTCGAACCGGGCCGAGGCGAACGGTGACGGTGGCATTCAGCTCCGGGCGGCGACCCGCAATCTGGTCGACAGGAACGTGATCAGTGGCAACGGGGATGGGCTGGTGAACATCCTTGACTGCTGGTCGGGCAGCCGTAACATCGGCAGCAACGTGCCACCGGTCTGCCGTTAGGCGGGCCGGCCCGCCGGGGCGCCAACGGTTGCCCCGGCGGTCCCCGTTCGTGACGCCCGTGCGGCCCAAGGACGGGCTATGCTCCGACCGGCGGTGGATGCTCGCGCAGTCTCTCGAGCCTCCGCACGGCGCTCCGCGCCGCGAAGTAGCCGCACATCCCGTGGACGCCGCCGCCCGGTGGGGTCGATGCCGAGCAGAGGAAGAGACGGGGATTGGGGGTGGAGTACGGGTCGAGCCGCGCCACGGGCCGCGTGAAGAACTGGAAGAGGTCGGCCACACCCCCCGTGATCGCACCGCCGACGTAGTTCGGGTTCTCGTTCTCGAGGTCCGTCGTGCGCATGCGGTGGCGCGCGAGGATGCGGTCGCGGAAGCCCGGAGCGAAGCGCTCGATCTGCCGCTCGACGACGTCGGTCAGATCCACCGTCGACCCCGCGGGGACGTGGCAATAGGCGTAGCCCGTGTGCTTGCCTGCGGGCGCCCGGCTCGGGTCGAGCTGGCTCTGTTGAACCACGAGTACGAACGGCCGCCCGGGATGCTCTCCCCGCCACACCGCGGCCTCGGCGGCGGCGATCTCGTCGAGCGTGCCCCCGATATGCACGGTCGAGGCTTCCAGCACGCGCGGATCGCGCCACGGGATCGGTCCGTCGAGAGCCCAGTCGAGCTTGAAGGCGCCGGGGCCATAGCGATAGCGGCGCAGACGCCGGAGGTAGCCGGCAGGCAAAATCGAGGCGCAGACGTCGGCGAGCTGTGCCGGGCTCGTATCGAAGAGGACGACGCGTGCCGGAGGAATGTCACCGAGCGAGCGGACGGGTACGGCCGTCTCGATGCGGCCGCCGAGCTCCCGGAGCAACGACGCGAGCGCACGGCCGATGGACTGCGACCCACCTGCTGCGACGGGCCAGTCGTCGACGTGGCCGGTCAGCGCGAAGAGCATTCCGACGGCAGCGGTGAGCGGCCTCTCGAGCGGCAGGACCGCGTGCGCGGCACAGCCGGCGAGCAATGCGCGCGCGCGCTGACCGCGAAAGCGGGCGCGAAACGAGCCCGCCGCGGGCAGAAGACCCGGGAGGCCGAAGCGGGCGAGCTGGATCGGGTGCTTGGGGATGCGGAGCGGACCGAGGAGGTCTGCCAGGAGCGCGTGCGGATTCCGGAGAAACGGCGCGAAGAGCTTCTCGTAGGCCCGCGCATCGGCTCCGAGCTCCTCCGCAGTCTCCGCAAGCGACCGGCGCAGCAGCACGGCCGGCCCGTCGTCGAGCGGATGCGCGACGGAGGCGGCGGGGCGAATCCATCGCAGGCCGTGCCGGTCGAGGCGGAGGCTCCGGAACCAGGGCGAGAGGAGCGCCAGCGGATGGCAGCCCGAGCAGACGTCGTGGACGAAACCGGGGAGCGTCAGCTCCGCGCTGCGAATTCCGCCGCCGATCTCCGCGCGAGCTTCGAGCACGCGGACGGACGCCCCGGCCCGGGCGAGCTCGATGGCGGCGGCGAGCCCGTTCGGGCCGGAGCCGACGACGACGGCGTCGTCCACGTCGCTCAGGTCTCGCCGTAGTCCCAGGGCTTGCGCTTGGCGAGCTCCGAGAGCTCCGCGTGCCCCTCGCCGAGCATCCCTCGCTTCGCGTCGACGATCCGCCAGTGCAGCGTCGAGCCGAGGATGGGTTGCGCCTCGACGCAGATCACGCGGAGCTCACCCTCCTCGAAGTGGCAGTGCTCCTGCACGGCCCGGAGCAGCCGCTCGTCAGCCAGATGCCCTTCGCCGAAGTTCCATCCGACGACGGATCCGGCGACCGTCTCGCCGTCGGCGTAGGTGTATTCCTG
>VBLD01000005.1 GCA_005879205.1 Deltaproteobacteria bacterium | reverse complement strand
GAGCCGCTTTCCCGCCTACCGCCCGCGGCGGCTCCGTCGCAGCGAGGCGCTGCGCCGACTCGTGCGCGAGACGCGCCTCGCCGCGGAGCAGCTCGTCCAGCCGCTCTTCGTCGTGCCGGGGGAGCGGGTCGAGCGTCCGGTCGCGTCCATGCCCGGGGTGGCGCAGCACTCGGTGGATCGTGCCGCCGAGGAATGCCGCCGCCTCGTGGACCTCGGCGTCCCCGCGGTGCTCCTCTTCGGGATCCCGGAGGAGAAGGACGCGCGGGGCCGTGGCGCGACCGATCCGGACGGCATCATCCCGCGCGCGCTCGGCGCCATCCGCCGGGCCGCTCCCGGCCTCGTCCTCATGACCGACGTCTGTCTCTGCGAGTACACCGACCACGGGCACTGCGGGGTGGTCCGCGACGGCGACGTGGACAACGACGCCACGCTGGAGCTGCTGGCCGCCGAGGCGCTCGCCCACGCGCGGGCCGGCGCCGACCTGGTCGCGCCGTCGGACATGATGGACGGGCGGGTGGGCGCGATCCGCGGCGCGCTCGACGCGGCGGGCTTCGCGCACCTGCCGATCATGTCGTATGCGGCGAAGTTCGCCTCGGCGCTCTACGGCCCGTTCCGCGACGCGGCCGAGTCGACGCCGGCGTTCGGCGATCGTCGCTCCTACCAGATGGACCCGGCGAACGCCGAGGAGGCGCTCCGCGAGGTCGCGCTCGACATCGAGGAGGGAGCCGACATCGTCATGGTGAAGCCGGCGCTCCCGTATCTCGACGTGATCCGGCGGGTGAAGGCCCGCTTCGGCTATCCGGTGGCGGCCTACCAGGTGAGCGGCGAGTACGCCATGGTGAAGGCCGCCGCGGCGCGCGGCTGGCTCGACGAGGTGCGCGTCGTCGACGAGAGCCTGGTGGCGATCAAGCGGGCGGGGGCCGACGTCATCATCACGTACTTCGCGAAGGACGTCGCCGCCCGGAGGCAGGGCCGGGCGTGAAGCGTCGCCTCGCGACACGGGCGCTCGGGCTGGGACTCGCGACCATGGTCGCGGTCGCCGCCCCCGCGGCGGCCGACGGTGAGGCCGAGCTCGGCCGGCGTTTCCTGCTGGCGGCCCGCAGCGAGCTGCCCATCGTTCAGGACCCCTCGGTGGCCACGTACGTTGCGCGGATCGGGGAGAAGCTGGTCGGGGTCCTCGGCCCGCAGAGCTTCGACTACCGCTTCTACGTGGTGCAGCACCCGGCGTTGAACGCGTTCGCCGTCCCCGGCGGGTACGTGTTCGTGTTCTCGGGTCTGCTCGCGCGGGTGGAGAACGACGACGAGCTCGCCGGCGTGCTCGCGCACGAGATCGGCCACGTGAGCGGCCATCACCTCTTGCGGCAGCAGAAGGAGGGGCAGGTGTGGACCGCCGCCGCCCTCCTCGGGCTCCTCGTCTCGGCGGTCAACCCGGTCCTCGGGGCCGCCGGCATTGCCGCCGCCGAGACGGCGCAGCTCAAGTACTCGCGCGAGTTCGAGCAGGAGGCCGACTACCTCGGGCTCCGCTACGCCACCCAGGCGGGCTACGACCCGCATGCGCTCGGCGCGTTCTTCAAGGAGCTCCTCGCCGACCAGCGGATCAATTCGGCGGGCGTGCCGGCGTACATGCTGACCCACCCGCTCACCGAGGACCGGGTGGCCAACGTGGCGACGGCGATCAACGCCCAGCACCTGAAGACCCCGCCGGGGCGGCCCGCCTCGGCGGCCGATCTGCCCGAGGCGCAGGCGGTGGCGCGCGCCATCGCGGAGCCCCCCGACGTCGTCGTCGGCCGCTACCGCCGCATGGCCGACGAGAAGCCCGAGGACGCACAGCGGCAGCTCCTGCTCGGACGCGTCTACCAGACTGTCGGCCAGCTCGAGGCGGCGCGCACGGCCCTCGAGCGCTGCCGCGCGCTCGGTGGCCTCGACGGGCGGGTAGACCGGCCGCTCGGCACCGTCTACGTCGCGCTCAAGAAGCCGGCCGAGGCGCGCGAGGCGCTCGGCCGCTATCTCGCCAAGCATCCCGAGGACGGCTGGTCGCACCTCCAGCTCGGCAAGGCGCTGGCCGACGCCGGCGACAACAGCGGTTCCCTTCGCGAGCTCCAGCGCGCGATCACCTGCGACCCCGAGCTCGACGAGGCGCACCGGCTGGCCGGGGTGGCGCTCGGGCGGCGCGGCGACGAGGCCGACGGCTTCTATCATCTGGCCGTCGCGTCGCGGCTGCGCGGCGAGCTGGAGCAGTCGTTGAGCCACTTCCAGCGGACCAAGCCGCTCCTCGATCCGGTGAGCCCGCGCCGCCAGGAGGTCGACCAGGCGATCGCCGAGCTCCTGCCGCTGGTGCGCGAGCGGGAGCGCGAGCGCCTCGAGCGGCGGCGGCCGCGGCGCGGCATGACCCCCGGGGGGCTGCCCTAGGCCGAGGTCCGGGTCCGGCCGGAACCATGTACCGGGGGCTCTCCGTCATCGCGGTCGTGCCGGTGCTGAACGAGGAGACGAAGATCGGCCGCGTGGTGCGCCGCACGCCGCGGACCGTCGTCGACGAGCTCCTCGTGGTCGACGACGGCTCCACCGACCGCTCGCCCGAGATCGCGCGCCAGCTGGGCGCGACCGTCCTGCCGATGGGCCGCGTGGCCGGGGTGGGAGCGGCGCTCCGGGCCGGCTACCACCATGCCGTCGAGCACGGCTACGATGTCTCGGTGGTGATGGCCGGCAACGACAAGGATGCGCCCGAGGAGATCCCGCTGCTCCTCGATCCGATCGCGGAGGATCGGGCGGACTTCGTCCAGGGCTCCCGCTTTCTGAAGCCCGGAGCGAACTTCGGGGCGATGCCGCTCTACCGGCGGGTCGCCACGCGGGTGCATCCCGTGCTCTTCTCGCTGGCCGCGCGGCGCTGGGTGACGGAATCCACCAACGGCTTCCGCGCGCTGCACCGGCGGGTGCTGACCGACCCGCGCCTCGACCTCTCTCCGGCCTGGCTCGACGCCTACGAGCTCGAGCCGTTCCTCTACCTGCAGGCGATCCGCCTCGGCTACCGCACGGCCGAGGTGCCGGTCACCAAGGTGTACCCGCCCCGGCACCTCGGCCAGACGAAGATGAAGCCCCTGATCGGCTGGTGGTCGATCCTGCGGCCGCTCGTCTACGCGGGCTTGCGGTTCCGGCGATGATCCGGATCGCGGTCGTCGGGGCCGGGCAGTGGGGCCCGAACCTCATCCGCAACTTCCACAACCGGCGGACGAGCGAGGTCGCGTGGGTGGTCGACCGCGACGCCGGCCGCCTCGAGCAGGTGCGCGAGCGGTTCCCCGACATCCAGCTGGCGACGGATCCCGAGACGGTCATGGCCGACGGCCGGACGGACGCGGTCGTGATCGCGACGCCGACCAGCACCCACTACGCGCTCGCCAGGCGCGCGCTCGCGGGCGGCAAGCACGTCCTCGTCGAGAAGCCGATCACCGCCGACTCGACCGAGGCCGAAGAGCTCTGCTCGCTGGCGTCGGGCGCCGGCCGGGTCCTCATGGTCGGACACGTGTTCGTCTACAACCCGGGGGTCCAGCGCGTGCGGCAGCTGCTCGCTGCCGGCGAGCTCGGGCGCGTCTACTACGTCTCCATGGTGCGCACCAACCTCGGTCCCATCCGCGTCGACGTCAACGCGGCCTGGGACCTCGCGTCGCACGACGTGTCGGTCGCGAACTACTGGCTCGGCAGCGCCCCGCTCGCCGCCTCGGCCGTCGGCGGCAGCTGGATCAACCCGGGCGTCGAGGATGCGGTCTTCGCCACGCTCCGCTATCCGAACGACGTCCTCGTGAACCTGCACATCTCGTGGCTGAGCCCGCGGAAGACGCGCGAGATCACGCTCGTCGGCGACCGGCGCATGCTGACCTTCGACGACATGAATCTGAGCGAGCCCGTCCGCGTCTACGACAAGCAGGTGACCGAGGTGCGGACGCCCGCGCCCTACATCGACTCGTTCGCGTCGTTTCGCGCCAGCCTCCGCGAGGGCGACATCACGATCCCCAAGGTCGCGCTCGGCGAGCCCCTGAAGGCGGAGTGCGATCACTTCGTCGAGTGCATCGTCGACGGGAAGCCGCCGCTCACCGGCGGCCGCGAGGCCGCGACCGTCGTGCGCGCCCTCGAAGCCGTCCAGCGCTCGATGCGCGCCGCGGGGCGCGAGGAGCCGGTCTGATGGCCGACATCCCCCTGGTGGACCTGCGCGAGCAGCACCGCCAGGTGGCGGAGGAGGTCGCGCGGGGCTTCGCCCGCGTACTGGAGAGCGGCTGCTTCGTGCTCGGCCCGGAGGTCGAGGGCTTCGAGGCGGCATTCGCGCGCTTCTCGGCCGTCGAGCACTGCGTCGGCGTCGCCAACGGCACCGACGCGCTGGAGATCGCGCTACGGGCGGCGGGGGTCGGGCCGGGCGACGAGGTGATCGTGCCCGTCAACTCCTTCATCGCGACGGCGCTGGCCGTGGCGCGCGCCGGCGCCGTGCCGGTGCTGGCGGACTGCGACCCGGACCACCATCTGATCGACGTGGCGGAGGTCGCGAGGAAGATCGGGGCGCGCACGCGGGCGATCGTCCCGGTGCACCTCTACGGACAGCTGGCGCCGATGGAGGAGCTGGAACGTCTGGTGCGTGGATCCGGCGTCGTCCTGGTGGAGGATGCGGCCCAGGCCCACGGCGCGACGCGCCACGGACGGGCGCCGGGCGCGTTCGGGCTCGCCGCCGGCACGAGCTTCTATCCCGGCAAGAACCTCGGCGCCTACGGCGACGCGGGGGCGATCCTCACCAACGACGAGGCGATCCAGCGCCGCGCGCGTGCGCTCCGCAACTATGGAAGCGACGTGAAGTACGCCCATCCCGAGACCGGCTTCAACTCGCGCCTCGACCCGTTGCAGGCGGTCGTGCTGAGCGCCAAACTCCGGCGTCTCACGCTCTGGAACGAGCAGCGCCGGGAGGCCGCCCGCCGCTACGACGCGTTGCTCGCCGGCGCTCCCGGCGTGTGCCTTCCCGCGACCTTGCCGGGCAACGAGCCGGTCTGGCATCTCTACGTCGTGCGCGTGCCCCGGCGAGACGAGGTCCTGGCGAAGCTGCGTGCCGCGGGCATCCAGGCGGCCGTCCACTACCCGACCCCGATCCACCTGCAGGGCGCCTTCCGCTCGCTCGGCCACCGGCGCGGCGACTTCCCGGTGGCCGAGGCGGCCGCCGGCGCCGTGCTGTCCCTGCCGATCTACCCGGGAATCACGCCCGCCCAGCAGGAGCGCGTCGCCGAGGTGCTGCGCGCGGCCGTGGTCTGAACGATGGCCCGCGAGTCTTCGGTCTTCATGCCGGCCGATCGCGACCGGACCGGCCCCGAGCCCGCGCCGCGCTTCCTCGGCGACGATTTTCGGCGCGCGCTCGGTCTCGTGGTGCTGATCGTCGCCGTCTTCGCCGCGTTCCTGCCCGCTCTCCAGAACGGCTTCGTCCTCTGGGACGACGACATGAACCTGGTCGAAAATCTGGACTATCGGGGCCTGTCGACGGCGCACCTCCGCTGGATGTTCACCACCTTCCACGGGGGGCAGTACCAGCCGCTCACCTGGCTGAGCTTCGGTCTCGACTACGTACTGTGGGAGATGAACCCGGCGGGCTACCACCTGACCAGTCTCCTGCTGCATGCGGCGAATGCCGTGCTCGCCTATCGGCTCATCCGGGTGCTGCTGCGCCGGACGTTGCCGGATCGGGAAGCCCTGGCGGCCGCCCTCGCGGGGGCTCTCTTCTTCGCGATCCACCCGTTGCGTGTCGAGTCCGTCGCCTGGGCGACGGCCCGTCGCGACGTGCTCTCCGGTTTCTTCTACCTGGTCACGCTGCTCGCCTACGTCCGGATGGTGGACGAGAAGGAACGCGACGGTCCCTGGTGGCCCTGGCTCGGGGCGTCGCTCGGCTGCTTCGTCCTCTCGCTGCTCGCCAAGACCTGGGGAGTGACGCTGCCGCTCGTGCTGCTCGCGATGGACGTCTATCCGCTGCGCCGGTTCGCCGCCACGTCCCGGTCGTCGCGTGCGGGCGTGCTCGCCGAGAAGGCCGCTTTCGGCCTGATCGCCGCGGGCGGCATCGCGGTCACGCTCCGGATGCTGCACGAGTTCACGGACGTGAAGGGTCTCGCGGAGCACGGGCTCGTCGCGCGGGCGGCTCAGGCGGCGTACGGGCTCTGGTTCTACGTCTCGAAGACCCTCGTCCCACTCGGGCTGTCGCCGCTCTACATGATCGAGCCGACGCTCGACCCGACCAGACCCAGATACGTCGTGTGCGGGCTCGCCGTGCTCGCGGCGGGTGGCGCGCTGATCGCGCTCGGCCGCCGATGGCCGTGGGCCCTTGCGGCCGCGGCCTGCTACGCGATCATCGTCGGCCCGATGCTCGGCTTCATGCAGACGGGGCCGCAGATCGCCGCCGACCGCTACACCTATCTCGCCTGTCTGCCGTGGGCGTTCCTCCTGGCCGCCGGACTGCGTCGTCGGCCGCTCCTCCTCCCCGTGGCGGCCGTCGGGCTCGTCCTGCTCGGCGTCCTCACCTGGCGCCAGACCCGGATCTGGAAGGACACCCAGAGCCTCTGGAACCACGCGCTGCGCGTCGATCCGGAGAACTACTTTGCACACCTGAACCTCGGATGGGAGCGCCAGGTACACGGCGACTTCGACGGCGCCTACTCCCACTACGGCGAGGCGCTCCGCATCAACCCGAAGTTCACGTTCGCGTACAACAACCGCGGCAGCCTGCTCCAGACGCGCGGGCAGTACGAGGCGGCGATGGCCGACTTCGCGGCCGCGATCGAGGCGAACCCGCTCTACGAGTCCCCGTATCTGAACCGCGGCACGCTGCGGCTCGCCCGCGGCGACCTCGACGGCGCGATCGCCGACCTGAGCGAGGCCATCCGCCTCGTCCCGAGCGACGGTCGCCCCTACAACAACCGCGGCCTCGCCCGCCGGGAGAAGAACGACGTCGCCGGCGCCGCGGCGGATTTCCACGAGGCGCTCGCGCGCTTCCCGCCCGGGACGCCGGGTAGGCAGATGATCGAGGGGAACCTGGCCGACCTCGAGGAGTCGGCGGGCAAACGCGCGCCCGACTAGGCCGACGGGTTCGGCGCGTTCTTCGCGAGCATCGACGCCGAGGCACGCCGGTCGCGGCGATGGTCGATCGCCTGCCCGTCGTGGGGGGCCTCGGGGGCGACCGTCTCGGCCCACTCCTCGAAGCCGACGTGCTGGGCGAGGTCGCTCCAGCCGTAGCGGTAGTCGCAGCGGGCGCAGAAGGGGAACGACTTCTTGACGCCGTCGTCGTTCACCGTGCGTCGCAGCGCCTGGTACCCTTCGTTGTTCCAGATGTCGCTGAACGCCGTCCCGTCGGTGTCGTACACCTTGCCCATGTTGATGGCCTCCCAGGCGCGATAGCAGGGCAGGACGCGGCCGTCGGTGTCGATCTTCACGAAGCGCCACGGCGCCCGGCAGCGCGTCGGGTGCTCGCGCTTCGGCTGCTCGTCGCGTACGGCGGGCGGGAGGTTGAGCCGCAGCCGCGGATAGTGGCCGGCGACGCGCCGGGCCTCGGCGAAGACGCGGCTCATGACGTCCTGGTGGAAGTAGAGGCTCTCCTGCGGGTCGATGCCGTTGCAGACGGCCAGGTAGCCGCAGTCCATCCGGTCGATGCCCATCGCGCCCCAGCGCTCGACGGCGTCGGGCAGCTCCTCGACGTTCGACCGCATGAGGGCGTAGCGGATGATGGTCCTGGGCTCGCGCTTCCGCTCCTCCTCGCGCACACGGAGGACCATCCGGATCTTCTCGAGGATGGTGTCGAGCTTCGCGTTCACGCGCAGCGACTCGACGGTCGACGCCCGGAAGCCGTCGACCGAGAAGCCGTGCGTCGTGATCAGCCCCTCGCGCACGATGGTGCGGACGCGGTCCTCCCGCAGCAGCATGCCGTTGGAGAGCACCCAGGTTGCGATCCGGTAGCCGCGGGCGATGCGCAAGAGGTCCTCGAGCCCCTTGTGGAGATAGGGCTCGCCACCCGAGCAGATGCTCACCAGACGGGCGGTGGGGAAGAGCTGCCGCGCGACCTTCTCGAAGTTCTCGACCGAGATGCGCTTCGCGCCCGGCGTCTCGTAGTCGACGCAGAACGTGCACGCGAGGTTGCACGCCTTGGTGAGCACGATGTCGACGTTCTGCGGGAGCGAGTGGACGACCGCCGACTGGAGGCGGACCTCGGCCTCGTTGAGCACCGTGTTCAGTGCCTGTCGTGCAGTGAAGCGTCTCATGTCTGCCTCGCGCGGAGTGGAAGCCGCGCGCTCGAGCGGGCCGACGCTAGCGCCGGCCGTCCTGGACGGTCAAGCAAAAGCGTGGCCACGGAGCCCCCGCAGGGCGTCCTGGGACCGCATGGATCCGGCTCCGCACCTTCCGGGATGCCTTGCAGGAACGCAAGGCGTTCGCCGTCCCTTGCACGCCCGCCTGACGGGCGCCGGGCAGGGCAAGCACGGCAGGCGGAGGCCGCGATCAGCGCGCGCGGAGCGCCGCGAGGAGCGCGTCGACCTCGTCGTCCGTGCCGACGGTGATGCGCAGCGCGTCCTCGAGCCCGGGCTGCGCGAAGTGGCGGACGAGGATGTCGCGCGCCGCGAGCGCCCGGGCCACGGGCCCCTGATCGACGCCGGGCCGCCGCGCGAGCACGAAGTTCGCCTCCGACGGCAGCACACGGAAGCCGAGCCGCTCGAGCCCGGCCGTGAGCCTGGACCGCGTCGCCCGGACGCGGGCGACGTTCGCCTGCATGGCCGGGAGGTCGCCGAGCGCGGCCACGGCCGCCGCCTGCGACAGGCGGCTCACGTTGTACGAATCCTTGACGGTGCGAAGCCCGGCGAGCAGCTCGGGGTGGCCGAAGGCGAGGCCGACGCGCAACCCGGCGAGCGAGAACGACTTGGACAGCGTCCGCAGCACGAGCACGTTCGGAAGCCGGCCGACGAGGCCGAGCGCGTGGCTCGGCGCGAAGTCGACGTACGCCTCGTCGACGACGAGCACCCCGGCCCCCTCGCGTGCCAGCGCCTCGACCTCGGCGAGCGGCACGAGCGTGCCCGAGGGCGAGTTCGGGTTGCAGAGGAAGGTGACGCGCGCGCGCGCGCGGCCGAGCGCCGGCGGGAGCCGGAAGTCATCGCCAAACGGCACCTGCACCGATTCGCCGCCCTGCACCGCGACGAGCGTCTCGTAGAGACTGTAGCTGGGAACGGGGAACGCCACGCGATCCCCGGGATCGACGGTGGCGCGCAGCACGAGCGCCAGGAGCTCGTCCGAGCCGTTGCCGGCCAGGATGTGATCCATCGGCACGCCGTACACCTCGGCCGCACGGGCGCGGAGCGCGCGCGCCTCGGGATCGGGGTAGAGGCGTACGCTCGCGTCGGCCGCTCGAGCGAGCGTCTCCAGGACTGCCGGCGACGGTGGGTAGGGGTTCTCGTTGGTGTTGAGCTTGATCACCCGCCGCGCGGCCTCGGGTTGCTCCCCGGGGACGTAAGGCGGCAGCCCGCGGATGGAGGGACGGAGCCAGTCGGAAGGGCGAACGGCCGGCCTCGCCGGGCTACTTCACCGCCTTGATGCGGCGGGGCGCCTTGCCGTCGTCCACGGTCTCGGGCTCCGGCGCGCTCCCCAGGTGGCGCTCGGCGACCTCGATCGCCTGCCGCCCGCGGTCGGGCAGCCGGGTGAGGATGTCGACGAAGCGCGTCCAGCGCTCCCGATCCGCGTCGCCCAGCTCGTACAGCCGCATGGCGCCATCGATGTCCTTGCGCTTGAGGGCGGCGTCGCCGAGAGCGAGGAAGCGGTCACGGGGCAGGGGGACGGAGCCGAGCTCGCAGACCCGCACGGCGTCGTTGATGCGGTTTCGCTCCATCAGACGCTCGGCGAGACCCGACCAATCGACCGCCGTGACCAGCTCAGCGTTCCGCACGAAGAGCTTCATGGCCGCATCGAGGAATCCTCGTTCCAGATAGCGGCGGCCCACGAGGACCTCGGACTCACTGGCAGGCATCAGCTCGCCCCCCTGGGGTACACGAACCGTCAACTTACTGGCGCCGTGTAGCGTTTGCAAGACGTGAGGCGCACAGCATCTGCGCGATCGGGGTGTTACGGAGCGCTGCGTTGACCCTCAAGCGAAGCGTGCCCGCTGCCGATAACCATTCCGCTGTCCGCGCGAAGATGAGGCTCAACATCACCTACAGCGCCTACCGCGAGCTCGAGCTGATCCCGCAGGCCCCGCTGCGGCACATCGGCGAGGCGATCATCGCCCTGGCGGAAAACCCCTATCCGCCCGGTTCCTCGCTGCTGCAGGGCATCGGTGGCTGCTACTACCTGGCGATCGACAACTACTACATCCTCTATCACATCGACGACGACGGGGCGCTCACGGTCCTCGGCGTGCTCGACGGCCCGTACCACCCGCTCCATTAACTCAGCGAAGGGCTCCGCCCCTCGCCCCGTCGGGCGAAGCGCGCCGTGTCCTCACTCCCCGCTCGCTTCGCTCGGCCGCGCGCGCGGCGCGCGCGGAGATGCCGTCTCGAGTCGAGCTCCTAGCCCTCCACCCGAACTTCCGCTGCCGCGACCGTCCCGCTAAGCTGCGCGGATGGTCGGCTCCCGCCGTCGCACGCACGTCGTCGCCTGCGGGGTGCTCGCGCTCGGCGCCTGTGCGCTCGTCGGGGCCGGCTGCCGCCGGCAGCCGCTGCCGGCGGAGAAGCCGGGCCCGTCGCGCGCGGCCGAGCCGCTCGAGCACCTGCACGTGCTCATGCTCAATGGCGGCGGCAGCAAGGCGATGAACTATCAGTCGCACCTCCTGCACGTGCAGCAGCTCCTCGACGTGCTCCTCCACGCCGGCGTGCGGCCGGAGCGGGTGTCGGTCTTCAGCGCCGACGGCCCCGACCCGGCCGAGGACCTCGCGGTGCGCGAGGTACAGCCCGAGCCCGAGTTCTGGCTGCTCCGCGGCACGCGCCTCGAGCACCAGCTCGCGACGCCGATCACGTACGCCAACTCCTCGGTCCCGGGCGTCGAGCTGCGCGCGGCCACCAAGGACAACCTCCGGCGCTGGTTCAAGCGCGCGCATCGCGCGCTCGGAGGCCGGGATACGCTCCTCCTCTACGTCACCGACCACGGCCAGAAGAACCGCGACGACCCGCTGAACAACTCGATCACGCTCTGGGGGCCGAACGCGTCGCTCTCGGTGAACGAGCTGCGGGAATTTCTCGGCGTGCTGCGCCCGACCGTCCGCGTCGTGATGCTGATGTCACAATGCTACTCCGGGGCGTTCGCGCATCTCGTCTCGCTGCACCCGCCCGACCCGCCCGCGGGCAATCTCTGCGGCTACTTCTCCTCCACCGCCGACCGCCCGGCCTACGGCTGCTATCCGGAGAACCGCGGCAAGGAGAACGTCGGCCACTCGTTCCACTTCATCCAGGCGCTCGCCACCGGGCGTCGCTTCGCCGACGCGCACGCCCAGGTCCTCGTCCGCGACGCGACGCCCGACGTACCGCTGCGCAGCTCCGACGCCTACCTCGACGACCTGCTCCGGCGGAAGGCGACCGAGATCGGCGTGGAGCCGACCGCGCTCGTCGACGGGCTCCTCCGCGAGGCCTGGCGAGACAAGGCGGCGTGGGAGCCCGAGATCCGGCTCCTCGACCGCATCGGTCACGCCTTCGGCTGCTTCAGCCCGCGCTCGCTCGCCGAGCTCGACGCCATGCAGGTGGTCGACATCACCGACAAGCTGAAGACCTACAAGAGCGCGTGGGAGACGAGCCTCCGGAGCCTCACGGGCGAGAACCTCGACCGCTTCATCGCCGCGAGCATCGACTGGAAGGAGCGGACGCAGCCCGAGCAGATCGCGGCGCTCGACGCCGCAGGCACGCGGGCGCTCGCCCGGGCGCTGCTCACCGACCTCACGGCGTACACGGACGGCGATGCGACGACCTCCCGCCGTCTCGAGGTGCTGCGCAAGAAGACGCAGGTTGCGGAGGCGGCCTCGTACCGGATGGAGGTGCGGCTCGGGGTGGTGCTCCGCATGCGCGCCATTCTCACCGCCGTCGCCGGCCGCGTCTATCTGGCGACGCGCGGCACGCCGGACGAGCGCGCGGCATACGACGCACTCGCCCGCTGCGAGAACCTCGATCTGGGTCCCGGGGAGGGCCCCCTGCCGCTGACCACCGCCGCCGTCGCCGAGCCGTTCCCTCCCTACGAGGACGACGTCCGGCTGGCTGCCAAAGTGCTCCCCGCCTGGATGGGCATCCGCTTCAAGCAGGCCGAGGCGGAGACGCGGGAGCACCACCACCTGGAGGCGGGCGCCGCCGCCGTGGAGGCAGTCTATCCCGACTCGCCCGCCGAGGCCGCCGGCGTGCAGGTGGGCGACGTCATCCTCGGTCCTCCCGGGGCCCCCTTCAAGGAGAACCAGCAGATCCGCGAGTGGACGATGCTGTCGAAGATCGGCGAGCCGGCGCCGCTCCTCGTGCTGCGCGGCGATCGGCAGCTGCGCGTGACGCTCGCCCCGAAGCCCTACCCGCTCCAATGGACGACGATGGCCGGGCCGCCGAAGATCGACGCGCCGGCGCCGGCGGTCACGCTGACGGCGTACCGCGGGAACGTCCCTCCCAAGCTCGCCGACGGCAGCGCGCACCTCCTCTTCTTCTGGGCGACGTACTGCGGCCCGTGCAAGGCATCGCTGCCGGAGGTGCTCGCCTTCGAGCGCGAGCGGCACACGCAGGTGATCGCCGTCACCGACGAGCTTCGCGAGCAGCTCGACACCTTCTTCAAGAAGTTCGACCGGCCGTTCCCCGAGACCGTGGCGATGGACGAGTACCGCAAGGCCTTCCTCGCCTACGGCGTCAGCGGCACGCCGACGTTCGTGCTCCTCGACGGCGCCGGCAAGGTGCGCAGCTATGCTACCGGCTACACGCCGGAGAAGGGGCTGGGCGTCGCGGGGTGGTCGTGGACGAAGCCCGCCCCGGCGGGCGGTTAGCCGGTCAAGCCTCGTCCGCCCATCCGTGGCATCTGGACTCGAGTCCAAGAATATGCTTAGACTCGAGTCCAATGCTACCGCGGCGCGAGCAGAACCGGAATCATCAGCGCG
>VBLD01000004.1 GCA_005879205.1 Deltaproteobacteria bacterium | reverse complement strand
GCCGGGCGGTCGCGACGGGCTCGCGCTCCGCATCGCGCGGGCGCTCGAAAAAACGGCGGCGGAGCACCAGGTGCATCCGCCGCCGGTTGGCGGGTGAGCTCCGCGCGAGCCGGGTCGACCTTACGGGGCCGGCGTGGAGGTGACGACGAGCTGGAACGGCGGGGTGGCGCCGGGGACCGGCGTCGTGCCGTCGGCCAGCTTACCGCGGATGGCGACCACGATCAGGTCGTGATTGACGTGGCGGGTGCCGTCCGCATGCCAGTTGGGTTCGTTGTCGGTGTTGTAGGCGTCCACCTGACGGTGCGCCGTCTTGTAGGTGGCGAACTCGTGGCGCCAGTACGCGAGCGTGTTGCTGGTGAGCTCGTCCCCGGCCGAGATCTGGAAGAGGCCCGGCACGTTCGGGTCGAGGAGCTGCATCAGGAAGCCCTGGTCGTTGTACATGGCGACGTTGGAGGAACCGAAGGCGAGCGGAAAGCCGAGCCCCGTGCCGGTGAACGTCGTCGCCGCGCTGACGCCGCTGACGTCCACGGCAAGGTACACCGAGCCGTCCCGCCCGACACCGGCCTGGTATCCGTCCTGGCTCATGGTCTCGTCGATGTCGCGCAACGTGATGGGCGGCGCCGTGACCGTGAACTGGTCATCGGGAAGGGCGTAGAGGAAGGCTTGCGCGCCGTTGAGCGACGCCCCGTTCGACGGGGCGTACACGTTGATCTGGCACGGTCCTAAGGACACCGCTCCGACCGAGACCCGGAGCTGTGCGCGGTACTGGCCGTCGGCCAGGTCGCGCTTCAACGCCGCCTTGCCGCGGCTCCAGTCCGAGGTGCCGTCCGCCCCGCGGAACTGCACCGAGTAGAACTCGTCCGGCACGAGGCGGCTGTCGAAGAGCGTGATCATCTGGTTCGGCCAGCCGACGAAGGGCCGCACCGCCGCGCGCGGCGGTGGGGGCTTGTCGCAGCCGCAGCCTGCATGCGCGGGGCCGGGAAAGGCGAGAGCGACGAGCGCGCTCATGAGCGACACGGCCGCCAGTCGCATGGTCTGATTCACCCGCCTCCGCATGCTGTCCGCCTCCACCCCGCGAAACTGCTTCGATGTGCCGGGAATGCACGTTCCGCGCCGCTCAAATGAGCGAAAAAACGGGCTACCGCACGGAAGCGAGCGGCAGTCGCGTGTCACGGGCGGCACGGGAACGGCACCGGGTGACACTCGACGCGTGCCGATCGTGGCACACCTCGGGTGCGGCTCTCAGAGGAATAGCGCGAAGCGAGTGCCGGGTGTGTGCCGCTCTAGCGCCGTCACGACGCGACGACCGCCGCGCCGGCCCCGGCGATGACGCGCTCGAGTCGCGGGCGGTAATGCTCCAGTCGGAGCGCGCGAAAGATCGCGAGTGCCTGCTCGAGCTGGCCGGTGCTCGGCGGGCGCGTACCCGCGACCGGGGCCAGCTCGGCCGCCCCGAGGGTCGCGATCGCGAGTCCCGAGCGCGCGCCGATCGACTCGGCGAGACCCATCGCCCGCCGATACCAGCCCTCCGCCTCCTCGGCGTGCCCCAGCCGCGCGGCCACGTCTCCCAGCGTCGTCGAGACGAGCACCTCGCGCAACCGCCCGCCGAATGGCCGCTGGCGCAGCAGCTCGGCGTACCGGGTCGCCCGGGCGACGTCGCCGAGCGACAGGAACGCGTCACCGATGAAGCGGACGTTCAGCCCTGCCGAGCTCGAGCCCGCGAGTCCCTCGTCGATGGCCGTCAAGTACCGCTCGGGCGCGGTCGTCTCTCCCAGCCCGAGCCGCGCGAGCATCGCCACGGCACCGGCCGCGGGCAGCGCGCCGACGTTGGCGATGGCCTCGGCGATCTCGAGGCCCTCCTCTGCCCAGCGCTTCGCCTCCGCGTACTCGCCGCGCATCAGGTGGATCTGGCCGAGGGCGCTGGCGGTCATGCTCCGTACGGTACGGTTCGGGATGCGGCCCGCGATCTCGTACGTCTCGACCGCGCTCCCGGCGGCTGCGTCGAGGTCGTCGGCGAGCGCGAAGACCGCCTCCCGCACCCATCGGGCGCTCACGTAGAGGTCGGACAGCTGCTCGTGCGTCCCCGAGCCCTCGAGCTCGGCGATCACCCAGTCGACGGCCCGCCGGGCCAGCTCGAACCGCCCGTCGAAGGCGTAGTGGACGCAGATGCCACGCGAGAGCCGCATCGCCGTGACCTTGTCTCCGGCCCGCTCCGCGACGGCGAGCCCTTCCTCGGCCTGCTCGAGCCCGCGCGCGAAGCCGTCGCGCTCCGTCATCATGGTCGTGACGCCCCTGAAGTAGCAGAGCGCGGCGAGCGACGCGTGGTCGCCGAACGCCTGGGCGAGCTCGCGGGCGCGCTCGCCCGCCCGCCGGGCGTCCTCGAGGTTCGGCAGTCCGAAGAGCACGGTCAGCCGACAAAAGCCGAGCGAGGCAGCCAGCACGGCGCGGCGGCAGCTCTCCTCGTCCGGATGCGCGGCGAGCTGCTGCTCGGCGAGGTCCCAGGCCTGGTGGAAGAAGTCGGCCGCGGTGCGATACGCGGGCAGCCGCTCGGCGTCCTCGGCCGCCTGCAGCAGCGCCTCCACCGCCTTGGCGCGATTGTCGCTGCGCGCGAAGTGATGCGCGATGAGCGCCCGCACCTCGGCGCTCTCCTCGCCGGGGCTGGCCTCGAGCAGGAGCCCGGCGCGCTCGTGCAGCTGCCGGCGCTGTTTCAGCAGCAGCCCCTCGTAGGCGACCTCCTGCGTGACGCTCTCCCCGAAGCGGTGTTCGTCGCCGGCGAGCACGCTCTTGCGGTGGAGCAGGCCCCGCTGCTCGAGCTCGGCGAGCGCCCGGTCGACCTCGATCTGCTCCCCGTCGAGCATGTGGACGAGCTGGTCGCGGCGGAACTGGCGGCCGAGCACGGCCGCCACCTGGGCGGCCCGCTTTGTCTGCGGCGGCAGGCGGTCGAGGCGCGCCGCGACGACCTCCTGGACGCTGCCCGGGATGGGCACTTCTTCGACCGGTCGGGTGACCCGGCAGTGCCCGTTGTCGCGCAGCAGATGGCCCTCCTCGAAGAGCGCGCGCGTCATCTCCTCGGCGAAGAACGGGCTTCCTTCGGCCTTCGCCACCAGGCGGCGCTCGAGCTCGGCGGGCAGCGGCGCGCCGGCCACGCCGCGGATGATCGCCGTGACGTCGTCGTCGGTGAGCCGCGGCAGGACGATGCGGGTGAGCGCCACCTGCCCCGGCCACGTCGTCTGCGCGTCGGGGCGCTCGGTGACGAGCACCATCACCCGCGCGCTCTGGAGCCGTACGACCAGGCTGCGGAGCAGCTCCATCGAGGACTCGTCCATCCAGTGGAGGTCCTCGATGATCATCACGACGGGGGTCTCGTGGCTCTCCGAGAAGACGAGGCCGGCGACCGCGTCGAACGACTCTCGCTTGAGCTCGTCGATCGGCGCGTTGCGCTCCGCACCGAGCGGCAGCGAGATGAAGCGCGACAGAAGTGGATAGTTGCTCGCGACGCGTTCGACCGGAACCTCGATCTTGGCCGCGACCTTGGCGCACACCGTCTCCGGCGACTCGCCCGTGGAGAGGCCGAAGTAGTGCTTGAACATGCTGAGGAACGGGAAGTACGGTACCGTGCGCCCGAGCGACGAGCAGCGGCCCTCGAGAAAGACGACCGGCTCGCCCGCGAGGCCCCGCCTGAACTCGTAGACGAGGCGCGACTTGCCCGCCCCGGCATCGCCGACCACGGAGACGATCTGCGCCCGGTTGCCGAGACGGCGGCGGCACTCCTCGAGCTGCGCGAGCTCGGCCGAGCGTCCGACGAGCAACGTCAGCCCGCGTTCCGAGGCAATGGTCATGGGCGTGGCGAGCTCGCTTCGCCGGAGAACCTCGTACGCCGGAACCCGCTCGCTCTTGCCTCGGATCGCGACCGGGCCGAGGGCGTGCACCTCGAAGAATCCCCGCACCAGCCGGTACGTCGTCTCGCTGATCAGGACGGTCCCGGGCTCGGCGAGCGACTGGAGGCGAGCCGCCAGGTTGGTGGTGTCGCCGATCGCCGTGTAGTCCATCTTGAGGTCGTTGCCGACGGTCCCCACGACGACCGGGCCGGTGTTGATCCCGACGCGGGCCCGCAGCGCGACACCCTCCTTCTCGCTGAAGCTGGCGAGCGCCTCGTGGATGCCGAGCGCGGCGCGCACGGCGCGCTGAGGGGCGTCCTCGTGCGCCAGCGGCGCGCCGAAGAGCGCCATCAGCCCGTCGCCGGCGAGATGGGTGACGATGCCCTCGAACTTATAGACCTTGTCACAGACGATCTCGAGGTAGCGGTCGAGCAGATCGTGGTAGTCCTCGGGGTCGAGGCCGGCGGCGATGGCCGTCGACCCGACGAGGTCGCAGAAGAGCACCGTCACCTGCTTCCGCTCGCCCGCGATCGCTGCCTGCGTGGCGCGGATCTTGTGGGCGAGGCCGGTGGGAATGTGCCGCGAGAGGCGCGTGAAGGCGTCGGTGGCGGGCGGCGGCGCCGTGTCGTGGACGGCGGCGTTCTGCTGCTGCCCGCAGTCCGGGCAGAAGCGAAAGTCCGGGTCGATCGTCGCACCGCAGCCGCGGCACTGCACCGCCACGGGCGTTCCACACGCGTGGCAGAATCTCTTTCCGGCGATCAGCTCGGCGCCGCAGGCGGTGCAGCGCATACGAAGCCGCTACGCTGGCCGACGCGTCAAGTCAATTGATCCCGGGGGCCCGTCCAGTGCTCGCGCGGCTGCGCCGCGCTGCGCGCTTCCGATGCCCCCGGACCCCGCGCCGGCCTCGGCGTAGCCTCGGCCGGCTTCTCTGCGTTCCCCTTCGACCCCCGCTCCGCTCGCGCGGCTGCGCCGCGCCTTCTCTGCGTTCCCCTTCGACCCCCGCTCCGCTCGCGCGGCGGCGCCGCGCTGCGCGCTTCCGATGCCCCCGGACCCCGCGCCGGCCTCGGCGTAGCCTCGGCCGGCTTCTCTGCGTTCCCCTTCGGCCCCCGCTCCGCTCGCGCGGCGGCGCCGCGCGCCCCGGACACTGCGCCGGACCGGCGGCGGCTCGGTGGCTGCTTCTAAGGGGGCGGCACGTGTGGTAGCCCCGGGGCATGCGAGATCCGGAGAGCGTGGTGCGCGACTTCTGTGCGGCTTGGAGCCGGCGGAACGTCGATGAGCTGCTCGGGTACTTCACGGCGGACGCCGTCTACCACAACATGCCGGTGGCGCCTGTGACCGGGCACGACGGGATCCGGGAGCTGCTGAACATGTTCGCGCCGGCGGCCGAGACGGCGGAGTTCGAGGTGCTCGCCATTGCCAGCCGCGGGAGCCTCGTGTTCACCGAGCGGGTCGACCGCTTCACGATGAACGGTCGGCAGGTGGCGCTGCCGGTGGCGGGCATCTTCGAGGTGCGCGACGGGAAGATCGCCGCCTGGCGAGATTACTTCGACTTCGCCACCTGGCAGCGGCAGGTCGCGTAGCTTCGCGGCCGGCATTTTCTTGACGAGGGGCCGCGAGTCCGCGTTCGCCGGCGCGCATGCGGCGATGGCATAGGCGTTGCTTTCGCAGGAGCCGATGACCAACGACCCCGCGCGCATCACGATACGTCGCGGGGGTTGGGACGCACCGGAGCGTTCACCCGCGCAGGAACGCTTCTACCGCGAGCTGATGGCCGTCGAGCGGCTCCCCTCGGCGCCGGAGATCGCCCAGCGGCTGCTCGTCGCCATCAATCGGGAAGACGCGCACGCCCGGCATCTGACGGCGCTCATCGTGCGCGATCAGTCGCTCAGCGCCCGCCTGCTGCGCCTCGCCAACAGCGCCTTCTTCTCGATTCGCACGCGCGTCACCAGCATCCACCACGCGACCACGCTGCTCGGCTTCGCGCGGGTGCGGGACCTCGCGCTCGGTCTCTCGGTATGGGGCGCGCTCGAGGGGAAGAGTCCCGACGCTCGCCGCTGGCGGCGCCTGCTCTGGACCCATACCTCGCTCGTAGCGGCGACGGCCAAGACGCTCGCCGAGCGCACCGGACACGACGGCAACACGGCGTTCACCGCCGGTCTTTTGCACGACGTCGGCAAGCTGGTGATCGGCCTTCGCCTCGGCGACTCGTACTGGTCGCTGCTCGACGAGGCGCTGGCCGATGGGCGCGAAGGCGCCGAGCTCGAGGCGGAAGCCTTCGGCTGCCATCACGCGACGGTCGGAGGGTGGCTCCTGCAGCTCTGGGCGCTGCCGCCCGCGCTCGTCGACGCGGTGGCGCTCCACCACGAGCCGCTCGTGGCCGACTTCGGTCTCGACCTCCCGGCGGTGGTCGCGGTCGCGAACCGCCTGGTCAACGCCACCGATCCCGCGAGCGGAGTCGCGCGCAACCAGGTGCTCGACGAGATCAGGGCGTTCGCGCCCGGGCTGCTCTCCGCGGACACGTGGCCCGAGATGTATGCCAGCCTGGCGCGGGAGCAGCACGCGGTGGCGGGGATCTTCGAGGGCTAGGACGGCGGGGTGGCGGGAAGGGGCACCGCCCCTTCCCGCCATGCGCGCCCTCACCTCGAGCGCGCTACGCGTGCGGCTCGCGCGCCGTTGACTCTTCTGTGTGAGGCACGCTAGTGCGGGTGCGGCTCGCGTCCGTCGGAGGTGTTTCATGCGATCGGTCTGGATTCCGCGCACTGGCCCGCCCGAGGTGCTCGAGGTGCGCGACGGTCCGGATCCCGTTCCCGGGCCGGGTCAGGTGCTCGTCCGTGTACGCGCCTCCGGGGTGAATTTCGCCGACGTGTCGGCGCGGCTCGGCCTCTACCCCGATGCGCCGCCCCGCCCGTGTGTGGTCGGCTACGAGGTTGCCGGCATGGTCGAGCGGCTCGGCCCGGGTGTCGACGGCAACCTTGCGGTCGGCCGCCGCGTCGTCGCGCTCACCCGCTTCGGGGGCTACGCGGAGGCGGTCGCGGTGCCGACGCCGCAGGTGTTCCCGATGCCCGAGCGGATGAGCTTCGAGGAAGCCGCCGCGATCCCGGTGAACTATCTGACCGCCGTCCTGATGCTCCGCCATTTCGGCAACGTGCAGGCGGGCGACCGCGTGCTGGTGCACGCTGCCGCGGGCGGCGTCGGCATGGCGGCCATCCAGCTCTGCCGGATCGCCGGTGCCGAGGTGATCGGGACGGCGTCGGCGGCGAAGCACGCGGTACTCCGCGAGGCGGGCGTGACGCATGCGATCGACTACCGGACACAGGACTTCGAGCAAGAGGTCCGGCGCCTGACCGGCGGCCGCGGCGTCGACATCGCGCTCGACGCGACCGGCGCCTTCCGCAAGAGCTACCGGACGCTGGCCCCGCTCGGCCGCCTCGTCTGCTTCGGCTTCTCGGGCGCCGTGACGGGCCTATCGCTCAACTGGCTCGCCGTCATCCCGAAGCTCGTCTCGCTCCCCTGGTTCCATCCGATCCGCCTGATGAACGACAACCGGGCGGTCATCGGCGTGAACCTCGGACACCTCTGGGACCGGATGGACATGCTGCGACGCGAGATGCTCGCCTTGCTCGCCGACTACGAGGCGGGGCGCATCAAACCGGTCGTCGGCAAGACGTTCCCTCTCGTCGAGGCGGCCGCCGCCCACCGCTACATCCAGGAGCGGCAGAACGTCGGCAAGGTGGTACTGACGGTGGCCTGACGGTCTGGGCTCACCTACTCGCAGGGGTATGGCTTGTCGTTCTTGCTCTCGGCGACACCCAGGTCGGCCGTAGCGAGCGCCTCGTGTTCCGCCGCGCTGTCCAGGCACAGCGGGCAGGTCCCCTTGGCGATGAGCTTGCCGGCCGCCGCCGTGTACTTGTCGTGCGCGCCCTTCCCGCCCGCCGTCTCCTCGCAGGCCTCTTCGTCGAAGGCCGGAACCTTCTGCTTGAAGAGGCCGTCGGCGTTCTTGAAGTGGCACGTGAGGGCGGCGGCGTAGAGCTTGGCCGCGTTCTTTCCCGCGCCGCACTCGCAGCCGAGGACGTCCACAGTGGGGGGGACGTTCCCCAGGTCATCGTCGCCGATCGGCGTGCTCCCGGCGCAGTAGAGGTTGGCGTTGCGGGTGCCGTCGAGGTAGGCGAGGAGGTCATCGCGCAGCATGTCCATGTTGGCGAGCTGGGTCGCCGTGCAGATGCCCAGACTCACGAGCTTGGCCTTGGTCGCGTCGTACTTCTCCTTCGCGGCCTTCCCCAGGTTGCTCTCCTCGCACAGCTCCTCGTCGGCATTGGCGGCCGCGTCGCCGTTGAAGCGGGCCGTCGCCTGCTTGCAGTGACACTTGTCGACCGCCTTGAAGAGCTTCGCGGCCGCCTTCACGATCGTGTCCCCGCACTTCAAGCGATTCTGGGTGGCCGGCACGCAGCCCGTGTCGTCGCCGCCGACGGGGACGGTGGTGGTGGTGGTGGTCGTCGTGGTCGTCGTCGTGGTCACGACGCTCCAGCCTTCGTCCGCGAAGGCGGCCGCGGTGAGACCGGGGTTGTGATTCGGCCCGGTGTACACGGGCTCGAGCAGCTCGTCGGGCGTGAGCGACGTGTCCCAGTGGGAGATGCTCGACCCCGGCTGGAGTGGATTGGGCGCGAAGATCTTGCCGTTACCGCCGTGGGCCGCGACGACGTTGGCCCCGTCCCAGAAGACGCTGCCGGACGTGCTCGCCGACTTCCGTTGGGCGTCGGTCATGTCGGTGAAACGTGGGGGCGTGGCCGCGGGCCGGACCAGGAAGAGGTCGTACACGCCCGGGAACCCATTCAACCAGGTGCCGAGGGTGGACAGGTCGCACGTTCCACCCGGGCAGTCCGCGTTGCGCCCGCACTCGGCGCCGGGAGTACTGCCGCCGATACACGTACCGCCATCGATCTCCGAGAAGAAGCCGAGCCCATGACCCACCTCGTGCAGGACGACGGTCACGAAGTCGACGTCGAACTTCCCTGGCGCGATCTCGGGCGGGTTGGCGTCGGTTCCGTAGTACCAGTCGACGTTCCCCAGCACGGTCGGGTTATCGACGTCACTATTCATGACGGCGGCGATCTCGGCGGTCGCACCGTTGACATCTCCTCCGCTCAGCTGGTTCGCGAGCGCGGCGGAGTACCACGTATCCGCGACCGGCGCACCGGGAAAGTTCTTGTGGATCGTCGTGCTGCCTGCAAAGCCCAGAACCGCGTGCGACGTGGTGCCGCCGAGCGGGTCCATCGTCGCATCGACGACGACGCTCACGGTCCCGTTGAGGGCGGCGGCCCAAAGGCCGACCGCGAAGTTGAAGGCTGCCTGCCGCTGGGCCCCGAGCGTCGGGTCGTTGAACCCCTCGTTCGGCCCGTCGTTGTAGTTCACCGTTATCGGCACTGCCCCCGCGGCTCCCGCCGCCGCCAGCAGCGCCACACACAGCCACGATGCGGATCGCAGACCCCCGGCATGTCTCATGGCTCACTCGTCCGCCGAACCCGTGCCCCCGGGTCGGCGGTGCAGACAGTCGACGGTGAGCCGGCCGTCTTTGCCCACGCGACCGACGCTGTAGTCGAAGCGGTCGTTGTGGATCATCTCGCCGCCCCCGGGCGCCGGCTCCGGTACCGGGCGGAGCGCGCTTCGCGCCGGGACCTGCGGCGGCGCCTGCTCCGGCGGCGCGTCCGGCGGTGGAACGATAGGTCTACCGTGCTCGTCCAGATCGATCCTCATTCCGTTGCCCGCCCGGGCCGCAGGGGCGTCGTCGCCAGCTCGCGCGACGCCGGCCGCAACGAGGCTCACCACCACGGCCGCCACGCCCAGCAACACTCGGTTGTTACTCATGATGTTTCTCCTCGCGGCGGGGAGATTCCTCCCGGCCGACGCGCCCTGTCAAGGGAGAAAATGATGGGCAGAAAACTGGGTGGTCCGTCGGCGGCCGACATCGGCTGACGCGGGCCGTCAACGGCTTCACGCACGGGACGCCTTCCGCTTGCCGTGAGCTGGTGCCGACGCTAAGGGTCTCGCGGCATGCCGCCCGAGGTCGTGCAAGAGGACGTCGAGTACGCTCGGCCCGAGGGCCGGCCGCTCCTCGTCGACGTCCATCCCGAGCTCGACGAGAACGTGACGCTGCCGATGACCGAGCGCTTCGTCGCGGCCTATCGCCAGGCGGGCGGTGCGGTGGAGCTCGAGGTCTTCCCCGGCGTCGGGCACAGCTTTGCCAACTTCCCGGGCGAGGCGGCCGATCGTTGCATCGCGCGCATGCTGAGCTTCATTCGCCGTCGGCTGAAGGCCTCCGTGTCGACCGTATGTTGAAGCGAGCAGCGAGCGGCATCGATCCGGGGATGGCGAAGCCTGACGCCGCGGATCGCGCGACGAGCGCCACCGGGGTGCGGTGGGATCTCGGCACGCTCTACGCCGGCCCCGACGACGCGCTGCTCGACACCGACCTCGCCGGGGCGCGTCGCGCCGCCGACGACTTCGGCGTCCGCTACCGCGGCCGCGTCGCGAGTCTCTCGGCCGCCGAACTCGGCCTCGCCGTCGCCGAATACGAGTCGATCGAGGAGCGCGGCCGTCGTCCGAGCTTCTACGCCTCCCTCCTCTTCGCCGCCGACACCCAGGACGAGGCCGGAAAGCGGCTCGCCGATCGCACGCGCGAGGCGTGGGTGGACGTCGTGAACGCCCTCACCTTCTTCGAGCTCGAGCTGAAGGACCTGCCCGACGAGCGCTACGCCGCGCTGGTCGCCGCACCGGCGCTCGCCGATTGCCGCCACTGGATCGACGGCCTGCGGAAGGTCCGCCCGCACACCCTCTCGGAGCCCGAGGAGCGCGTCATCAACCAGAAGAACCTCACCGGACGCGATGCCCTGGCGCGGCTCTTCGACGAGCTCTCCGCGTCGCTCCGCTTCCGTCTGACGGTCGACGGGGCCGAGCAGGAGCTCGGGGCCTCCGAGGTGCTGGCGCTTCTCTACCGCCCCGAGCGGGACCTCCGCGAGCACGCGTTCACCGCCCTCCTCGAGGGCTTCGCCGCCGAGGGCGTGGTGCTGACCGGCATCTTCAACGCGCTGCTGCAAGACCACCGCCTCGAATGCGAGCTCCGGCGGTTTCCGGACCCCGTGACCCCGACGCACCTCGACAACGAGGTGCGCGCCGAGACGGTCGAGGCAATGATGGCGGCCACCGAGCGCCACTACGGGCTCGCCCAGGAGTACTTCCGCCTGAAGGCTCGTCTCCTCGGTCTCCCGCGGCTCAAGAACACCGACATCTATGCCCCGCTCGGCGCCGCGCCGGTGAGGATCCCCTTCGCGGAGGCTCGGCGGATCGTCCTGGATGCGTTCGACGCCTTCGACCCCGGGTGGGGGACGCTCGGGCGTGGCTTCTTCGCCGAGCGGCGCATCGACGCGGACCCGCGCCCCGGCAAGCGCCTCGGCGCCTTCTGCGCCTCCCTCGGCCCCTCGGCGAACCCCTACGTGCTCCTCAGCTACACCGACACCCCGCGCGACGTGTCGACGCTGGCCCACGAGCTCGGCCACGCGCTCCACGACCGGCTCGCCGCGCGCCAGCGCCCGATCAACTACCAGCCCCCGCTCCCGCTGGCGGAGACCGCCTCCACCTTCGCGGAGCTGGTGCTGACGCGCTCCTTGCTCGCCCACGAGTCGGACCCGGGAGTCCGCCGCGATCTCATCTGCACCAAGCTCGAGGACACGATCGCCACCGTGTTCCGCCAGAACGCGCTCACCCGCTTCGAGATGGCCGCGCATGCGCGCCGCCGGACGGCGTCGCTCAGCGCGCGCGAGCTCGGCGACCTCTGGTGGGAGGAGAACGCGCGCCTCTACGGCGATGCGGTCGAGATGATTCCCGCGTACCGCTGGGGATGGAGCTACATCCCGCACTTCGTTCACAGCCGCTTCTACTGCTACGCCTACGTGTTCGGGGAGCTGCTCGTCCTGGCGCTCTACCAGCGGTATCAGGACGAGGGGCGGACGTTCGTTCCACGCTACCTCGAGTTGCTCGCGGCCGGGGGTAGCGAGGCCCCGGACGTGCTGCTCCGCCGGCTCGATGTCGACGTGGACGACCCCGCTTTCTGGGACCGCGGCTTCGCGGTCATCGCCTCGCTCCTCGCCGAGCTGCGCGCGACGGTGGCTCCGGCACTTTCTTGACGCGGGCCTCCGTCGCGGGCACGGCGAGCGCGGCGCATCTGCTGGTATGGTGATTGCTCGCCCGACGAGGATGGCCGGGCCGATCCGGGTGGCGATCGCCGACGACCACGCGCTCTTCCGTCAGGGGCTCCGGTCGCTGCTCGAGCTCAGAGCGGAGATCGCGGTCGTGGCCGAGACGGAGCGCGCCGACGGCGTCCACCCGATGCTGCGGGACACGCCGTGCGACGTCCTCCTGCTCGACCTCCAGATGGACCGCAACTCGCTCCCCGACATCGGCGCGCTCGCGGCGCAGACGAAGGTGATCGTTGTGACGGCGAGCGAGCAGGCCGCGGACGCCCTCGCGGCGATCCGCGCCGGGGCGAGCGGCGTCGTCTTCAAGCGCTTCGCCATCGAGACGCTGGTCGACGCCATTCGCGCCGTCGCCGAGGGAGATATGTGGCTGGCGCCCACGCTGCGGACGGCCGGAGCGCCGGGGCCCGAGCCGCTCACGCCGCGCGAGCACGAGATCGTGCGGCACGTCGCGCTCGGGCTTCGCAACGCGGAGGTGGCGTCGCGGCTCGCGATCAGCGAGGACACGGTGAAGACGCACCTGAACAACGTCTTCCAGAAGCTCGGCCTACGCGACCGCGTCCAGCTGACGCTCTACGCGCTCCGCCGCGGGCTGATCGGCATGCACGAGCGACCGTAGCTCAGAGGCCGCCCTTCCCCGGATTCAGGATGCCCGCCGGGTCGAGCGCCGCCTTCACCCGGCGGACGACGTCGAGCCCCGCGGCGCCGTGTTCGCGCTCCATCAGGTGGGCGAGCTTCCAGCCGACGCCGTGGCAATATTCCATCGTGCCGCCCGCATCCTGGGCGGCGCGCAGCACGCCGTCGATCGTGTCGCGGATGGCAGCAGCCGCGTCGGCGGGTCCCGTGACGACCACGGAGTAGAGCTCGGGCCAATGCCAGAGCCCCTCCTCGACGAGGCCGAGCTCGTGACGGCGGATGAGCGCGTGCGCCGCGGCCCGCACCTCGCCGAGCGCCGCGAGCGGTACGCCGACGTGCGCGTAGTCGAATTGCCCGCCGGCGAGCCAGTTGCCTGCGCGCGCGTTCCGGCTCGCGGCCCAGCGCTCGGCGATCGCGTGGCGGGCACTCCACTTCTCCTCGGCCTCGCGCCCGCTCGAGGCCTCGCCTCCGGCGGCCTGCACGATCTCCGCCGCCCGCTCGGCGTGCAGGCGCGCCTCGCCGCGGAGGCCGTCGAACACGACCAGGAGAAAGGCGGGCGCGGGCGGCAGCTCTTCGGCCGAGAGCTCCAGGCAGGCGGGGCGAACGCCGATGCGGCGGCAGCGCGCGGCGACCGTCACCCCCGCCTCGAACGACGGCATCCGGTAACCTCGGACCAGCCGCTCCTCGGGACGCGGGAGGGCGGCGAGCGTCGCTTCGGTGACCAGGCCGAGCGTTCCCTCCGTGCCGACGAGCAGGCGGGCCGGATCGAGACCGACGGAGCGCGCCGGTGAGGCCCGGGTGCGCACGATCCGCCCGTCGGCCATCACCATCTCGAGGGCCTGCACCTGCGCGGCGATGCTTCCGGCCCGCGCGCCGAGGTAGCCGAGTCCGTTGGTGCCGATCGCGCCGCCCACCGTCGCGACCCCGACGGTCCAGGGATCGTGGCCCAGCATCAGGCCGTGGGGCGCGAGCGCGGCCTCCACGCTGGCGAGCGTCGCGCCGGCTCCGGCGCGCGCCAGGCACGCGTCGGCGTCGATCGCCACGGCATTCATCCGCCGCAGGTCGACGACGATCGCGGGCCGCACGACCGCGGCGGCGCCCATGAGGCCGCTGCCACCGCCGCGCGCGACCAGGGCCACGCCCTGGGCGGCGGCCCAGCGGATGGCCGCCGACAGCTCGCCCGCATTCGCGGGCTCGGCCACCGCGAGGGGCCGGACCCGTGCCGCAGCGAAGTCGGGTCGAGCCCGGAACGGACGAAGGGCATCGAGGCTTGCCGCCTCGCAGACCGCCGGATCGGTGTCGAGCGTGAGCGGTGGACATGCGGCACGCAGTCCGTCCAGCACGGCCCGAGGCTAACACCCCTACCGTCCGGCGGCGACCGGGGCTATGAACAGGGCCGTGCTGGGGACGGGACGTGGGCTCGCGGCTGCGTGAGCCCGAGCGCGTCCGCCATGGGGCGCTGACGGTGCTCTTCGATCCGGTGCCCGGGCCGCTCACGGCGATCGCGCTCGCGGTGCGCGCCGGCTCGCGCTTCGACGGCCCGCATCCGGGTATTGCCCACATGACCGAGCACATGCTCTTCCAGGGCACGCGACGGTTCGATCAGGGCGCGCTCAACCGGCGCGCCGGCGAGCTCGGCGGGGAGCACGACGCCGACACGGGCTACGAGGACATCGCGCTCCACTTCGAGGTCTTCAACGAGGACGTGGAGGAGGCGCTCGGCATGTTCGCCGAGCAGTGCTTCCATTCGACCGTTCCGGCCGACCGCCTCGCCAAGGAGCAGCGCGTGGTGATCGACGAGATCCGCGGGCGGCAGGAAGACCCCGGCAACTACGTCCACGAGCGCGCGTGGTCACGCTTCTTCGGCGAGCCGCTGGCCCATCCGGTGTGCGGGACGATCACGAGCGTCAAGCGGATGACGCGCGACGCGGTGCGGGCCTTCATCGCCCGCCACTTCGTCCCCGCCAACATGGCGCTCGCGCTGGTCGGCGGCGTGGCGCGCGATCGCGTGCGCCGTGCGCTCCGGCGGACGTTCCCTGCCGACGGCGGCCGGCCACGGGCGCGGGGGCCGACCGCCACGACCGACGGGACGGGCCTCGTCAGCCTGCACCGCCGGGAGCTCTCGCAGGCCTATCTCGTGCGTCTGATGGCCGCGCCGAGCGATCCGCGCGGCGTGCTCGCGCTGTCGATGGCGGTCGAGATCATGGGCGCCGACCCCGACGCGCGTCTCTTCCAGGAGATCCGCGAGCGGCTCGGGCTCGGCTACGACCTGAGCGCCGCCGTCGAGCAGGGCCCCGACTGGGCGGTGGCGGTGCTCGGGGCGAGCGCGGCCCGCGACGAGGAGCGGCGGCTGCGCGAGACGCTCGACCGCATCTGCCGCGACGCGGCGGGCGGATTCTCCACCGAAGAGATCGCCCGGGCACGCAAGAAGGTGCGCTATCGCTTCGCGCGGCTCGCGGACTCGCGGCTCGAGCGCGCCGTCGGCCACGCGGCGCGCGCCGCCTGCGGCCAGCCGTCGCTCGTCGCGACCGAGCGCATGATCGCCTCGCTCCGCCCGGCGGAGGTCGAGGAGGCGTGGCGCCGCGCGCTCGGCGCCCCGACCCTGACCGCCGTGCTCCGAGGATGATGGCCCCATGGGACGCGTCGGCGCGCTCGTCTTCGCCGCCGCGCTGTCGGCGCGCGCCGCCGCCGAGCCACTGGCCGGGCTCGGGCCCTGTGGCCCCGTCGACCGCCCGTACGATCCCGTCGAGGTCCCCGCGGCCCGCCTTCGCGACCTCAGGGGCACCGCCGTCGGCCACCTCGGCCTGATCGCCTCCCGAGCCGGCCGCGTGCGGCCGATCCCGTTCCAGGTGGACCAGCGCACCGGCCGCAAGCTCGCGTTGCCGGAGGGCTCCCAGCCGACGCGGGCCGAGCGCCCCGGCATCGTCGGCGGCGACGACCTCGTCGTCTTCATGGCGTGCGACGCCGGCGAGCGGATGGCGCCCGCGGACGTCGAGAAGAGTGCGGGAGGAACGGCCCCCTCGCTGTGGCGCGAGATCCGGCTCGACGATCCCCTCGACCACACCGCGGGCTTCGTCTACCTGGTCGTCGCCGACGCACCGCCCGAGTCGCCCGCGCGCTACGTCGCCTACGAGGGGCGTGGCGACCTGGTGAGCACCGCTCGCTATCGCGTCGGCATGGTCGACGCCCTGCCGAACTACTTCGCGCTGCTGTCCGACGGTGCGATCGGCCCGAACCTGCTCGACGGACTGCGGCTCCGCGCCGACGCGACGCTGCTCGCCCACCTCGCGCACTGGAGGCTCGACGAGCAGCAGGGGCAGCATGAGTTGATCGCGTGGAAGAGCGGCGCCGTGCGGGTCGTCCGTCGCTCCCTCCATCAGGTGCACATCGGCCTGGGTATTCGCCTGACCGCCGCCCGGGCGCACAGCTACTTCTACCCCCGGCACGTCTTCGGCCCCGGATCGATGAAGCTGCCGATCTCGCCCGGCTGGGTGTTCCGCGACATCACCGCCTTCGGCGGCGCCGACTTCCGCGATCTGCGCGGCTGGCGCTACCACGCCCCGGGCACGCCCCCCGAGGGGTTTCCGATCGACGGCCGCATGGAAGAAGCCGAGCGGGCCTTCGACGCGAGCGGCGAGTGGTTTCTCCTCACGCGCGGCGAGGAGGCGATCATGATGGTGACCCGCATGAGCGAGAACCTGAGCGGCGCCGTGCGGGTCGTCCGTCGCTCCCTCCATCAGGTGCGCATCGGCCTGGGTATTCGCCTGACCGCCGCCCGGGCGCACAGCTACTTCTACCCCCGGCACGTCTTCGGCCCCGGATCGATGAAGCTGCCGATCTCGCCCGGCTGGGTGTTCCGCGACATCACCGCCTTCGGCGGCGCCGACTTCCGCGATCTGCGCGGCTGGCGCTACCACGCCCCGGGCACGCCCCCCGAGGGGTTTCCGATCGACGGCCGCATGGAAGAAGCCGAGCGGGCCTTCGACGCGAGCGGCGAGTGGTTTCTCCTCACGCGCGGCGAGGAGGCGATCATGATGGTCACCCGCATGAGCGAGAACCTCCGCCGCGCCGTGCGCATCAAGCTGGTCTACGTCGACGATGCCGGGCGCCGCGCGCCGCCCGAGGCCGTGGCCGGCAGCGTACCGCTCGTGGGCTATCGCGGGCTCGACGTCGAGCGACTACCCGCGGACCGTTACCAGTTCCAGCTCCGCATCTTCGTCCTGAATCCGTACCACGCGGGCGCCGAGCGCCGCGTCCTCGCGCAGCTCGACGCGCCGCTCGGCGTGGAGGTGACGGGCGAGAAGCGCTAGCGCCGCCTCAGCGTCCGAGACGCGCGCGCAACGCCTGGAGCAGCGGCTCGGTCAGGTTGCGCACCGGGAGCCGGTCGCCGCTCGAGAGGTTGGCGATCACGCCGGCCTCGAGGTTCAGGCGCAGCCGCTGGCCGGTGTGGAAGATGGCCGGTGCATCCACCTCGAGGGGCGGAAGGCCGGCGGCGAGCACGGCGTCGGAAAAGCCGGCGGCGAAGCTGCCGGCGACGACCGCGATCACGCCCGCGGCGGCGAGCGCACGCGCGGCCGCCGGCCCACCGGCGCCCCAGCCGAGATTCTGACCGGCGACGAGCACGTCTCCGGGAGCGAGGCGACCCGCGAGGGTGGCGTCGAGCCCGGCGAACAGTCGACGTGCCGCGTCGGCGGGGCTCAGCGCCGCGAACCGTGCGGGCAGGACGTCGTCGGCCGCGAGGTCGTCGGCAAACGCCCAGGCCCGGCCGGTGAGAACGGGGAGCCGCGGCTCGGGGGGGCTTAACGCTCCGCGTTCGCCGCGACCGCCCATCGCGGGCCCGGCCGGACCGTGACCAGCCTGCCGGGGTGGCGCAGGATGACCCGCGCCTCCTCGATGCCGATCGCACGGCCGAAGATGCGATACCGCCCCCGGGAGTCGCGCTGGTCGTTCGCCCACTCCATCAGCTCCTGCGGAGTCGGCGGATGACCGAGCGCGACGGCACACCGTCTCACCACGAAGCCGAGCATGATGCGAAGGGGTTCGCTCATCGATCGCCACGATCCAGCCGCGAAACTTTTCCCATGCAGTGCGGGTGAGCGTCAAGCATGTCGACGCTTGACACACCCCCGCGGCGGCCGGCATCAGGGAACGACGTGAGTCACGAGGTGACGGTGTCCCGGGTTTCCCCTCACGCGGGGCGCCGGTTCGACAGCTTCGACCTCGCGGCCGAGGTTCGCGCCGGCATCGAGGGCGCGGGCTTCACGCGCTGCACCCCGATCCAGGAGAAGGTGCTGCCGCTGACGCTCGCCGGGCGCGATGTCGCCGGCCAGGCGCAGACCGGCACCGGCAAGACGGCCGCCTTCCTGATCACGATCTTCACCCGACTGCTCGCGCACCGCCGCCCCGGCCGGCCGGCCGCGCCCCGGGCGCTCGTCATCGCGCCGACGCGCGAGCTCGTCGTGCAGATCACGGCGGATGCGCGGCTCCTCGGACAGGCCACCCCGTTCACGATCCACCCCGTGTACGGCGGCATCGACTACCGCAAGCAGCGCACCGACCTGCAGGCCGGCGTCGACGTCCTGATCGGCACGCCAGGCC
>VBLD01000003.1:6122-20135 GCA_005879205.1 Deltaproteobacteria bacterium | reverse complement strand
ATTCCGGCGCTGCTCCTCGCGCGGCGCGTAGTGGTTCCAGAACCAGATCATGTCGGCGCGGGTCAGGAAGTAGCCTTCGGCGTTCTGCCGGTACGAGGCCGTCTCGAAGTCGGCATCGGTCGCGGGGTAGATCAGCAGCTGGTGGACGAGCGGCGGCCCGCCCCGGTCGCGCGCCAGGAGCGCGACGACGGCCGCGAGGTTGCCGCCCGCGCTGTCGCCGCCGACGGCCACGCGCCGCGCGTCGCCGCCGAAGGTCGCCGCGTGCTCCGCGACCCAGCGCGTCGCCGCGTGGCAGTCCTCCGGCGCGGCGGGAAAGGGGTGCTCGGGGGCGAGGCGGTATTCCACCGACACGACGATGCAGCCCGCGCGATTGGCGAGGCTCCGGCACGCCCCGTCGTACACCTCGATGCTGCCGATCACCCACCCGCCGCCGTGGAAATAGACCAGCACGGGAAAGGGGGGCGTCCCTGCCGGCGTGTAGATGCGGACGGGGAGGGTGCCGGCGGGCCCGGGCACGCTCCGGTCCTCGACCCGGGCGACGGCCTCCGGCGGGCCGCCGAAGGCCACCATGCCGAGCATCAGCTCGCGGGCCTGCGCCACCGGCATCTGGTGAAGCGGCGGGACGTTCATGGCGGCGAACTGGTCGAGGATGGCTCGGGCCTGCGGATCGAGCGGCATGGGGGTGTCCTCCGTCGGCTGCCCCATAGCGCACTCCGCGAGACGCAGGCTAGGAGTCTCCGGCGCGCACCACGTTTGCCGCGCCGGCTCCGCCGGCGGCGGCACGGCGTTCGGGTCATCCAGGATAAATTCACACGCTCTCAGATGATGTAGTCCTGCAGGTAGACGCGCACGTCGCGCGGCGCGACGTACACCGTGTCGCCCACCTCGAGCCCGAGCTCCGCGTAGCGGTCCCGCGGAACGTCGACGTTCAGCACGATGCCGAAGTCGGCGGCGAACACGCGCGCCTTCACCACGGGTCCTGCCGGGCTGAGGTGCATGATCTTCCCCTCGAGGCTCGAGCGGCCGTTCGGCGTGCGCAGGATATCGAGCTCGTGCGACCGCACGAAGGCCGTCGCCGGCCGCGGCTCGTCGTGCGGGTGCGCCGGGTAATCCACCTCGAGGCTCCCGGCCTTCATGCGGCCGCGCACGACGTGGCCGTGGAAGACGTTCACGTTGCCGAGAAAGTCCATGACGAAGGGATTGGCCGGGCGCTCGAAGATCTCCCGCGGCGTCCCCGTCTGCTCGACGTGGCCGTGGTTCATGATGACCACCCGGTCGGCCACCTCGAACGCCTCCTCCTGATCGTGCGTGACGAACACGCTGGTCACGTGGATCTCGTCGTGCAGCCGGCGAAGCCATTGCCGCAGCTCCTGGCGGACCTTGGCGTCGAGCGCCCCGAACGGCTCGTCGAGGAGCAGGACCTTCGGCTCGGGCGCGAGCGCGCGCGCCAGCGCCACGCGCTGCCGCTGCCCGCCGGAGAGCTGCGACGGATAGGAGCCGGCGAGGGCGTCGAGCTGGATCAGGCGGAGCAGCTCGCCGACGCGCTCCTTCACGCGCTTCCGCGGCCAGCGCCGCACGCGGAGCCCGAAGGCCACGTTCTCGAACACGGTCATGTGACGGAAGAGGGCGTAGTGCTGGAATACGAACCCGACGTTGCGGTCCTTCACGGCGGCGTCGGTCACGTCCTCGTCCTCGTAGAGAACGGTACCGGAGTCGGCCACCTCCAGGCCGGCGATGATACGGAGAAGCGTCGTCTTCCCCGACCCGGAGGGACCGAGGAGGGCGACCAGGGAGCCGCCCGCCACCTCGACGCTCACGTGCTCGAGCGCGCGAAAGCTCCCGAAGCTCTTGCTCACCTGCTTCACGGTGATGCTCATGCGGCGTCTCCTTCACTGCGCAGGCGTGCGGCCTCGGCGAGGTCGCGCCGGGTCTTCCACTCGAGCGCGGTCTTGACGGCGAGCGTCACCAGCGCGAGCGACGCGAGCAGCGAGGCCACCGCGAAGGCGCCCGGCGTGTTGTACTCCTGGAAGAGCTTCTCCACGCGGAGCGGCATCGTGTCGGTCCGCCCGGTGATGTGCCCCGAGACGACGTAGACCGCGCCGAACTCGCCCATGGCTCGCGCGTTGCAGAGGATGATGCCGTACACCAGGCCCCACTTGATGTTGGGCAGGGTCACGCGCCGGAAGAGCTGCCAGCCCGACGCGCCGAGGCTCGCGGCCGCGATCTCCTCGTCGGCGCCGATCGCCTCCATCAGCGGAATCAGCTCGCGGGCGATGAAGGGGAAGGTGACGAAGGTGGTCGCGAGCACGAGGCCGGGCGTGGCGAAGATGATCCGCCAGTCGTGCGCCCGGAGCCACGGGCCGAGGTAGCCCTGCAGGCCGAAGATCAGCACGAAGATGAGGCCGGCCACGACCGGCGACACCGAGAACGGGAGGTCGATGAGCGCCGTGAGCAGCGTGCGGCCCGGAAAGCGGAAGCGGGAGATGGCCCAGGCGGCGGCGATCCCGAAGATCAGGTTCAGGGCGAGCGCGATCGGGGCGACGGTCAGCGTCAGGCGGATCGCTGCCTGCGTGTCGGCGTCGCCCGTGAGGGTCTGCCAGTAGGCTCCGAGCCCGCGGCCGAACGCCTCGACGAACACGTCGACGAGCGGGATCACGATCAGGACCCCGATCACGCCGAGCGCGGCGGCGATGAGCGCGACGCGCACCCAGCGCGGGTCGGAGCGCGGGTTCGTCTTCTCAGGCGTAGACACGTTTGCTCCACCTCTCGAGCAGGTTGACGACCACGAGGACCGAGAACGAGATCACCAGGAGCACGACCGCGATCGCGGTCGCCTCGGCGTAGGCGAACTCCTCGAGCCGTGCCACGATCAGCACCGGCGCGATCTCCGTCTTGAAGGGCATGTTGCCCGACACGAAGACGACCGAGCCGTACTCGCCGAGCGCGCGCGCGAAGGAGAGGGCGAAGCCGGTCACGAGCGCCGGATAGAGCGACGGGAAGATGACCCGGGTGACGGTCTGGAGTCGCGTCGCGCCGAGGCAGGCGGCGGCCTCCTCGATGTCGGCGTCGATCCGCTCGAGCACCGGCTCGAGCGTGCGCACCACGAACGGGAAACCGACGAACACCAGGACGAGGACGATGGCGAGGCGCGAGTACGCGGCCTGGATGCCGAGCGGCACGAGGAAGCGCCCGAGCCATCCGGACTCGACGTACAGGCTCGAGTAGACGAGTCCCGCCACCGCCGTCGGCAACGCGAACGGCAGGTCGACGAGCGAGTCGACCAGGCGCTTCAAGGGGAATTCGTAGCGCACCAGCACCCAGGCGACGAGGACGCCGAGGACGACGTTGATCGCCGCCGAGACGAGCGAGGCGCCGACGGTCAGCTCGTAGGCCGCGATGGCACGCTCGGTCGAGACCGCGGCCCAGAACCGGTCGAACGGCAGCGTCGCTGCCTTCGAGAAGCAGGCGGCGAGCGGCACCAGGACGAGCACCCCGAGATAGGCGAGCGTGTAGCCGAGACTCAGGCGGAAGCCGGGCAGCACGCGACGGTTGACGTCGTTCACGGCTGGTCGCCTTCCGATTTCATCGTCGTCCGTCTCATGGGTCGTCCTCCGTTCGCAGGCTTGTGGTCGCTGGAAACAAAAAGGCCCGGGGCGTCTGCCTCCCGGGCCTCTGGGTCACAGCGTAGGGTCCGCGTCAGGGACGACGGACGATCGCGGCGCGACTCCGGGCGCGAGAGGCCCCCCGGGCCTCGGTACAACAACAGCAGGGAATCGCGATCGGGCGCCGCATCGTCACGGCGTTCGTTGAACCATGCGGCGGACGACAGTGTCAAGTCTGAAAGCGGCGTGTCCGCGCCGCCATGCGCGCTGGCGTGTCCGCTGCGCCGCCACCCGCCGTGGCGGGGCTCCACTCGGACGCGCGGCGCGCCCGTGCTAGTGAGGGGTCGGTGGACGGGAAGCGGACCGCCTGGCTGGTTGGCGTGATGGCGACGGCTCACCTTGCGGCGGCCCCACCGGCGTGCGCGCTCCGTCTGGCCGACGTCCTCGCGCGCGCCCGGGCGGCGAGCCCGGCCGTGCAGGTGACCGTCGCGGACCTCGACGCCGCGCGTGGCCGACTCCGCCAGGCACGCCTCCTCCCCGCCAATCCGGTGATCAGCGCCGACCTCGCACGGCACACCGCTCCGGGCGAGGACACCAAGGACCGGGGTGTCCAGCTCGAGCAGGAGATCGAGGTGGGAGGCCAGCGCGGGCTCCGCATCGCGGCGGCCGGCCACGACGTCGCGCGTGCCGACTACCTCCTCGCCGACCGGCGCCGCACGGTGGAGGGGGAGGTGCGCCGCGCCTTCTTCGGCCTCGCGGCCGCCGACCGCCGCCAGGGCCTCGCTGCGGAGCGGCTCGCGCTGGCCGCCCGGCTCGCCGAGGCGGCTCGCCGCCGCGCGCGAGCCGGCGAGGTCGGCGCGCTCGACGTGCGCCTCGCGGAGCTCGAGACGGCGCGCGCCGAGCAGGAGCGTACCGCCGCGGACACCGAGCGCGCGCGCGCCGCGGCCCGCCTCGCCGTCGCCATCGGCGCTCCGCCGGACGAGCCGCTGACCGCCGAAGCGGACGAGCAGCCGGGCGTTCCCGGAGGTGCGGAGCAGTCGTTCGTCGCGCGCGCGTTGGCCGCGCGCCCCGATCTGGCTGCGGCGCGCGAGGAGCGCGCCCGGCTCGAAGCCGAGGCCGCGTTCGTCCGCCGCCGCGGCCTCGTACCCAACCCCGTTCTCAGGGGCTTCTACCGCGAGGAACAGCTCGAGGAGCACATCGTCGGCGGCGGTGTGTCGGTGCCGCTGCCGATCTGGAATCGCGAGCAGGGCACCGAGGCCGCGCTGCTCGCCCAGGCGCGCGGCGCGGCGGTCGAGGCGGCGCGCCTCGAGGCGGCGATCCCGCGCGAGGTTCACCTGGCGCTCGTGCGCCGGGCGGCGGCCGCGGAGGCCTGGCGCCGCTACGAGGAGGTGGCGCTGCCCGCGGCCCGCTCGGCGCGCGAGCTGCTGGAGCGCGGCTATGATGGCGGCTATCTCTCGCTTCCCGATCTGCTCCTGCAGCAGGACCGCCTGCTGCAGACGCGCGCCGCGGCGATCGACGCCTGGCGCGACCTGCGCGAGGCCGAGGCCGACGTGATCGAGGCCGTGGCGGAGACGAGCCCATGAGCGCGCGGGCGCTGCTCGACGCATGAGCCCCGTCCGCGAGGAGGCGGGCGACGCCATCGAGCACGGTCGTGAGCGAGAGCGTTCGACCGCCTTCGCCCGCGGGCGGCTCACGCGCGGGCTGTGTCTCGTCGCGGTGGTTGCGAGCGCGCTCGTTCATCTGCTCGCCTATCGCGGCGCGGCGCTCGTGGCCGGCGAGTCGCCGTCTCGTGCGCTCGCTTTCCTGCGGCACTGGAGCGTGCGCGCGTGGCGCTGGCTCGGACTCGAGGTCCGCGTGGACGGGACTCCTTGGCCGGCACCCTGCGTGTTTGTTGCCAACCACCGTGGCTACCTGGACGTCCCTGTCCTCGCCGGCGTGCTGGGGGCGAGCTTCGTGAGCCAGGCCGATGTCGCCGGCTGGTGGATCGTCGGCGCGGCGGCGAAGCGCATCGGATCCGTCTTCGTCGAGCGCGACGATCCGCGCGGCCGGGTCCGGGCGGCGCGGGCACTCGCACGGCGGCTGGCGTCGGACAGCATCATCGTCTTCCCCGAGGGCAAGACGGGCGGCCAGCGGCTGCCCGGGCCGTTTCATCCTGGGCTCTTTCGACTGCTTCACCGCCTCGCGGTCCCGGTCGTGCCCGTGACGATCCGCTACGGTGACCGACGCGCGTACTGGACCGACGACACGTCGCTCGTCTCGCACCTGTGGACAGGCGTCCTCGCCGGCCGGAGCCTGCGGGCAGCCGTCCAGGTGGGAGCGGCACTCGACCCGCGTGTCGAGCGGGACGGCGAGAGCCTCGCCCGCGCGGCCTACCGCGCGGTCTCCCGGCCCATCGAGGATCTCGGCGAGCTCGCTCGAGAGACCGGCTAGCGTCGCCTGGCCGCCGCGATCCGTCCGACCCGCGGGTCCGAGCGGCAGAGCGCCGCGACGACGCGCGCAATCTCGCTCGGCTCGACCGGCTTGGGGACGTGGCTCTGGAAGCCCGCTTCGAGCGCGTGGCTCCGATCCTCGTCGCGGGCATACGCGGTGAGCGCGACCATCGGCGTCTCCCCGCCGTGCTCCGGCCCGCGAGCCCGGATCCTGCGCACCAGCGTGTATCCGTCCTCACCCGGCATGCCGATGTCGCAGAGAATGACGTCGGGCGGGTCGCGGTCGAGAACCTCCAGAGCCGCGACGGCGGAGCCGACGGCCGTGACGCGGGCGCCGCACAGATCGAGGCTCATGGCGACCGATTCGCGCATGTCGGACTCGTCCTCGACCAGCAGGACGTGGATGCCGTCGAGCGGCACGAAGGGCTGGCCGCTGCGCCGGGCGAGGGTGCTGAGCCAGGCAGCGTCGCCCGTGTCGATGCTCCGCGCCGAGATCGGGAGTCGCACCGTGAACGTGGCGCCCTGGCCGGCGCCTGGACTCGCGGCAGCCACCGTGCCGCCGTGCAGCTCGACCAGGTGGCGGACGATCGCCAGCCCGAGCCCCAGCCCCCCGTGCACGCGCGTGCTCGTGCTGTCGGCCTGGCGGAAGCGCTCGAAGATGTGCGGCAGGAAGTCCGCCTGGATGCCGATACCCGTGTCGCGCACGGTGATCACGGCGCCCTGGGCGTCCCGCGCGAGCCGGACGTCGACCTGCCCGCCGTTCGGGGTGAACTTGATGGCGTTGGCGACCAGGTTCCACACGATCTGCTGGAGCCGGCTGCGATCGCCCCGTGCGGGTCCGACGTCGTGGTCGAGGTCGCACTGCAGCGCGATCTCCTTGGCGTCGGCGGCGGCGCGAACGGCGTCGATGGCGCTCTCGACCGTCGACGCCAGGTCGACGGGCGCCAGCTCGAGCCGCAGCTTGCCGGCAATGATGCGCGAGACCTCGAGGAGGTCTTCGATCAGCCGCGCCTGGAGCTTGGTGTTCCGCTCGATCACCTCGAGGGCGCGCGTCTTTGCCTCGGCCTCGAGCCGGCCCGAGCGCAGGAGGCGCGCCCAGATGAGGATCGCGCTGAGGGGCGTGCGCAGCTCGTGCGAGAGGGTGGCGAGAAACTCGTCCTTGGCGCGGTTCGCGAGCTCCGCCTCGGCACGCGCCGCCTGCTCGCGGGCGAGCAGCTCGGCGCGCTCGGCCTCGGTGCGTCGGCGCTCGCGGATGTCGCGCGCGATGCCCTGCACGGCGACGGGTTTCCCCTCCCGCAACATGAGCCGCGTGCTCACCTCGAGCGGCACGCGCCGGCCGTCGTTGGTGATGACGTCGAGCTCGTAGACCGTCGGCCCGCCCGACGCGACCTTGCGGCTCACCATGTCGCGGGCGAGCTCGAGGTGCTCGGGCGCGACGACCTTGGAGAGGTTCATGCCAACGGCCTCGGCGGCCGAGTAGCCGGTGATCCGCTCGGCGGCCCGGTTGATGGACGTGAAGTTGCCCGCGAGATCGTGCGTGTAGACCAGGTCGTTGGCGCCCTCGAAGAGGCCGCGATAGCGTTCCTCGCTGTCGCGCAGAGCGTGGTCGGCGCGCTTGCGCTCGGTGATGTCCCGGAAGATGCTCTGGACGACCGCCCGTCCCCCGAGCTCGGTGACCGCGGCGCTGATCTCGACCGGGACGAGATGGCCGTCGGCGCGGCGGAGATGAAGGTCGCTGTTGGTCGCATGACCCATGCGGACCTCCTCGTCGAAGAGGCGCCGGCACGCGTCGTGCTCGCTCTCGGGATGCAGCTCGGTCTGGTGCCTGCCGAGGATCCGGCTCACCGAGACGCCGAGCAGCTCCTCGGTCTTGCGGTTGGCGTCGAGGATGATTCCGGTCTCGAGGCTGGCCACGGTGATGGCGTCGTTGGCCGTGTTCAGGAGGTGCCGGTACCGCGCCTCCCAGGCGCGAATGTGCCGCAGCATCATCCAGGAGAGGAGCACGCCGATGCTGACCAGCAACACCGCGATCAGGACGGTGACGTCGAGCAGCAGCCGCTTCGCGTGCCGCGCGCCCTTGGAGAGCGTGCGCGAGAAGGCATCCTCGAGCGGCGTGACGCGCTCATCGAGTCCGCCGATCTCCTGGAGGAGGGCGCCGACGCGCAGCTGGCTCGGCCGGCCGGAGGCGATCTCGGCGTGGAGCGCCTGGCCGCGCTCGGCGATCGTGGCGATGTAGCGATCGCCGGCGGTCCAGATGGCGATCGCCTTCGCGATGTAGCTCACGTGGCGGAAACGCCGGAAGAGCATCGCCATGCGGTCGACGTCGTCGGGGTGATTGCGTCCCTGGACGAACCCCTGCTGGACCAAGCGGAGGGTCGGACTCGACTTGTCGAGCTCGAGCCGGGCCTGCTTGTCGCCGAGCGGCACCGCGATGGCGGCGAGATAGCGGCGGTAGTCGTGCTCGTCGCGCGTCTCGGCGTAGCGCGCGAGGTGATGGACCGCGTCCTTCTCTCCCTTCGACCAGAGACCTTCGCCGCCCACGTACGCCCGCACCGCCGACAGGATCTCCATCTGCGCGTTGGCCAGCACGAGCAGGCACGCGACGATGAAGACGAAGAGCAGGACGATGAGGCCGAGCTTCTTGCCGACCGGCAGGAGCCGCAGCGCCGTCCGGACGGGGGGGAGACGGATCGCCCGCTTCACGCGAGGACTCTACAACAATGGCAGTGAGCGTCACACCCAAAATCACGGGAGGCGGCCGGAAGGGCCGCCGGCCCCCGAACGCTCGAGGCGGGACCCGCAAACGCTCCGCGACAGCCCGGTGGCACAGCGCCGCACTCCGTAACCGCCAGGTGGTCTTTCTTCTAGCCGCCGCGCTGGTCGTCCGCCTCTCTACGCAGCGCGTCATGCGCGTGCGCCATCCTCAACGCTCCGCCGGCCGCTCGGGGCCGAGCGGCGCGAGGACCTCCACGACGTCCTTGTGGGCTGCGGTCAGGTAGGCATCGCCGACGTTCACCTCGCCCGGCGTCGCCACCGGTGCCGGGCGGCGCTCCGCGTGCCAGCGCACGCGCCCCGACGACACGTCGATCAGCTCGGCCGCCAGCCCGACGATCACGAACGCCGGGTGGGTCGGGGCGTCGGCCTCCCAGCGACGCACGTCGATCCAGAGGACCAGTCCTTCGAGCCCGCCGTTGCGCGCGATGTCCACCGCCGACTCCGTGCTGCCCGGCGCGCGGCCCTGCGTCGCCGCCTCCACCGTCTCGGGCGGCAGCGGGACGAAGCCGCGCCGCTCGAGCTGGAGGCGCGCCTCGGCGGCGAGCGCGTCGGAGACGGTCACCCGGTCGGTCCGGAGGGCATAGCGCTCGAAGAAGGACGCGCCGGAGACCAGCAGCGGGTCGCCGGTGTGGTTGCCCGGCGGGAGCACGGCGACCTGGCGCGGGAGATCGCGCGGCGGGGGCGCGGCCGGTCGGGCGCAGCCGAGGCCGATCGCGACGGCCAGCGCGAGGATGGTGCGGCGGCTCATGGTGCTGCGCCGCTCGAGGGCAGGATCTCGCCCAGGCGCTTCTCCATGGTCTCCAGCTGCCGGCGCAGGCGCTCCTGCTCGTCGTGCAGCGCGCCGAGCGTGCGCCTGGCATCGGCGAGTGCGGCGACCGGCGTCTCGCGCTCGCCGGCGGCGACCACCTCGGGAACCAGACGTCGCACCTCGGCCTCGAACCTCGCCGCAGCCGGCTCGTCGCCCTGGCGCGCGGCGAGCGCGTAGCGATAGAGGGCGCGGCCGGCCCGCCGGGCGTCGGCCAGGGTCTCGTCCGCGGGCAGCACGGCATCGGGCGCGGAGGGCGGCCGGGCTGCCAGCTCCTCGGTGAAGGCGTCGAGCGACTCGGCCGTGAACCAGTCCTTGTCGCCGGCCGCCGTCATGCGCGTCAGGCGCGGCGCCAGAAACTCGATCACCGGACGGTCGTCGGTGTTGATCGGGCCGGTGCCGAGTACCTCTGGCACCGCCGTCAGGTTGCCGAGGTAGAGCATCGCGAGCGCGCGCGGGGTTTTCAGCAGCGGGTCCTCGCTCCAGTCCGGAAGGGACCCGAGACGCACGCGGACACGCTCCACGTCGAGCGTGGGGGACGTCTCACGCCCGACGAGGGCCAGGACGGGACGGTCGGGGTAGAAGTCGTCGCGCCAGAGCGTCACGGACGGGAAGGCGGCGAGGAACGTGCGGGCGATGACGGCGAACTCCTCGCGCGTGAGCTGATAGAGCGGCAGCCACTGGCAGAAGAGCCCGCCGGGCGCGAGGTGGCGGGCGACGGTCTCGAACATCTCGCGGGCATAGAGGCTGCCGGCGCCGGCGTGCCAGGGGATGAAGAGGTCGCCGACCACGACGTCGTAGCGCGTCGCCGTGGCGGCCAGGTACCGCCGCCCGTCGGCGACCACCAGGTGCACGCCGGGCCGTTCGAGAAGGCCGCCGTTCCAGGGGCCGAACTCCGCGGCGGCGAGACGCGCCACCTCGGGCACCAGCTCGACCACCGTCGTCTCAGGTACGCCGAGGGCGAGGCCCGCGCTCGCCGTGATGCCGGTCGCCATGCCGATGAACGCAACGCGTCGCGGCGCGGGGTGCAGGAGCAGGGGCAGGAGCCCTTGCCGGCGCTCGTTCCTGGCGGCCGCGCTGCCGCCGAGGACGTAGAAGTTGTCGAGCCGGAGCTGGCGGTCGTCGCCCGTGTCGACGACGGTGACGATCCCCGACGCGCCCTCGGCGCTCCTGCGCAGCGTCTCGGCGGGCGCGAGATGGGCAAGCGGCGCGCGCAGCGGATCGAAAAGCACGATCGCGAGGAGCGCGGCCCAGGCCAGGGCGCGCGGGCGTCGCTCGCTCGGCGCGACGACATCGGCCAGCACGAGGTACGCCGCGGCCGCGAGCACCATCCCGCCGCGGAGCCCCATCGCGGGCAGGACGGCGTAGCCGGCCGTGAGCGCGCCCGCGACGGCGCCGATCGTGTTGGCTGCGGTGAGCTCGCCGAGCGGCCGCGCCGCGCCGCCGCGGCCGCCGAAGGCCGCCCACAGCGCGGGGAGCACGGCACCCGAAGCGATCGCGCCCGGCCCCGCGGTGGCGGCGGCGAGACCGACGATGCGCACGAGGTACTCCACGAGTCCCGTGTTCATGCCGACGTATCCGAGCTGCCCGGTGAGGCGCACGAAGCTCCAGAAGCCGCCAACGGTCGCCCCGGCGGCACCCACGAGCGCGAAGGCGGCGAGCGCGGCGGGCGAGATCCGACCGAGCAGGATCGCCGCGAGCCCGGCGCCCAGCGCAAGGGCGACGAGGAACACCAGGCTCACCGCGGCGAAGGAGTAGACGGAGTTGTGGAGTACCTGCGCGAAGAGCCGGATCCACAGGACCTCGAGACCGAGGCCGAGCGCTCCGGATGCGGCGGCTACGAGACGCAGGCGGACTCGGGGACGTCCGGACGCCACTCGCGCTGCCTCGGGAGCCTCCTGCATCGGACGAACGCCCACCAGCAAGGCAAGGAGTCCGGCCGCGGCGCTCGTGGCGGCGGCGACGAGGTAGCTCGCGGTCACCCCGATCAGGACGGGCAGGCCGAACCCCATGGCGGCGACCCCGAGCGCGCCGCCGGCGATGTTGACCGCGTAGAGGAGGCCCCCCCGGCGTCCGACCTGGCCCGGCGGGGCGAGCGCCTGGCCAAGGGCGGGCAACGTCGCGCCGAGGCAGATGGTGGCCGGGAGCACCGCCGTGATCACCGCGAGCGTCCGGACCCCGGGCGCGCTCGTGGCGAGGACATGCTGCAGGACCCGGAACACGAGCAGCGACCAGAGCGCGCCGCCGGCCGCGCCGAGCTCGAGGAACGCGTAGCGCCGGACCGCGCCGGCCGAGGTCGTTCGAGCCATCGCCGCGCCGAGGCCGAGCCCCGCGAAGTAGCACGCGAGCACGGTCGATGCCGTGGCCGCGGTGGAACCGAGGACGAGCCCTGCCGATCGCATCCAGAGGAGCTCGAGGCCGAGGGCGGCTGCGCCCGAGAGGCCGAAGCACAGCCAGAGGAGCCGGCTCACGTCGCCGACCGGGGGCTCGCCATCCACTGGCCGATCATCGTCGCGGAGGTGACCGCGCCGAGCGCGAGGCTGGCGAGCGCCACTTCCGTCGGTCCGAGGGGCAGATCGAAGCGATACGCGCAATAGAAGCCGGCAAAAGCCGCGGTGGCGCCGAGGCCCGCCGCGGTGAGCGAGAAGGAGAGCATTCGCCGCGTCACCAGCCGGGCGGTCAGGGGTGGCACGACGAGAAAACCGAAGGTCACGAGCGGACCCGCCGTCATCACCCCGAGAGAGATCGTCACGCCGATGGCGAGATAGAGCAGCAGGTCCCACAGGCCCACCCGCTTGCGGAAGACGACCGCCAGGTCGCGGTCGAAGGAGACGAGCAGGAACTCCTTGCGGAAGGCGAACAGGACGACCACCACGGCGCCGAACGCCCAGGCGAGCACCCCGAGGCTCGCGCTCGTGGTCGCCAGGATGTCGCCCTTCAGGAGGTTCACCATCTGCGCATCGCCGTGCGGGTCGGCGACGAGGAAGAGGACGGTGAGCGCCGCCGCCACCGCGTAGGTGACGCCGATCCGCGCCTCGACGGTCTCGCGGCCGCCCCGCTCGAGAGCGGCGAGCACGAGGATGCCGCCCAGCGTGAAGGCGACCGCACCCGCCATGGCGAGCGACCGCTCGTTCACGTTGCCGTGCTCGTGCGGCCCGACGACCAGCCGGTAGGCGACGAACGCGAAGGCGATGCCCGCCGCGGAGAGCTGCGGCAGCGCGACGCCGAGGAAGATCATGCGGCGGAGCACGAAGTACACCCCGACCAGCGGGCAGACGGCGCCGACCAGCACGCTGCCCACGAGCGCATCGCGCAGGATGAACTCCGGCCGCAGGATCTCGACGAGCGTGTCCATCACCCCGTCGCCGGCGCGCCGAACACGTCCAGGATGCGCTCGGGGGCCAGCATCTCGGCCGTGGGTCCCTTGATGGCCGTGCCGCCGTCGACCCAGATGACGGCCTGGGCGAGCGGCCGCACGAGTCGAATCTGGTGCGTGACCAGGACCGCGGTGAGCGCCTGGTCGCGGTTCAGCCGGAAGAGCACGTCCATGATGACCGCGGCCGCACCCGGGTCGACGCCGGCGGTCGGCTCGTCGAGCAGGAGGAGCCGCGGCTCGCTCGCCAGCGCCCGGGCGATGAGCACGCGCTGCTTCTGTCCGCCCGACAGCGACCAGAAGGGCCGGGCGGCCACCGCGTCCAGCCCCACCTGCCCCAGGCACTCGGCGGCCCGCGTCCGCTCCCGCCGTCCGGCGTGACGCAGCGGCCGCAGCCGCGCGTAGGTTCCCATGAGGACTACCTCGAGCGCGGTCAGCGGGAAGATCGGGTCGAGCGTCTCGCGCTGGGGGACGTATCCGGGAGGAGTCGCGGCCCGATCGAAATGGTACTCGATGCGCCCGCCGAGCACGGGCAGGAGGCCGAGCAGGCCGCGCAGGAGCGTCGTCTTGCCGGCGCCGTTCGGGCCGAGAAGGGCGAGGAACTCGCCCTCCTCGACGGCAAACCCCAGGTGATTGAGGACCGTGCGCCCCTCGTATCCGACGCTGACGTCGTGCAGCCGGATCAGTTCGTTCGGCATCAGCTCCCCTGCACCGCCTTCACCATGGTGCGTACGTTGTAGTCGAGGAAGCCGATGTAGTCCTTGGCCTCGGGGATGCCGCCCGACATCACCGGAAGCTCCACCAGCGTGGCCCCCGCGGCCTTGGCGACGGACTCGGCCAGGCCGGCCGGGTACTGCAGCTCGCGCACGACGAGCTTCACGTTGTTCTTGCGCATGCTCTCCTCGAGCTGCGCGATGTGGCCCGGCGTCGGGTCGACCCCGGCACGAATCTCGATGGTGCCGAACGGCACCATGCCGAACGTCTCGGCGAAGTAGGCGAGGTCCGGGTGGTAGCTCACCAGCTTCTGAC
>VBLD01000003.1:4086-6091 GCA_005879205.1 Deltaproteobacteria bacterium | reverse complement strand
GGCGTCGAGCGTGGCGAGATAGGCCTCGAGGTTCCGCTGGAAGACGTCCTGGTGCTCGGGATAGAGACGCCCGAGGCCGTCCGCGATCGCCCGAGCGGCCGCCTTCCCGCCCTCCGGACTCGCGTTGTAGTGCGGGTTTCCCATCGGGTGCTGGTCGCCGAGCGCGCGGTCGATGCGCGTCGGGAGGTCGAGCACGGGCACGTACACGGAGCAGTCGATGTAGCCCGGCGCATCGCGGATGATGCGCGGGTTCTTCGCGGCCTCGAGCAGCGCCGGCAGGAAGGCGTGCTCGGCATCGAGGCCGAGCAGCAGGAGCACGTCGGCCTTGTTCAGCAACGTCGCGAAGCTCGGCTTCATGGGCACCGCATGGATGTCCTCGACGCCGGTGGCGATGCTGCGCACGTCGAGCAGATCGCCCCCGATGTGTCGGGCCATGTCGGCCAGGTCCGGAATGGTGGCGACGACCCTGATCTTGTCCGCGGCGGGTCCCGATCCGGGCAGGACGACGAGCGCCACGACGAGTGCCGTACAGAGCAAGTGTTTCATCATGCACTCCTCATCGATCCTTGAAGCTGTGGACGTGGCTGCCGAGGATCACCGTCCACTGCAGGAAGAACTGGTTGTCACGATTGTGGGGCTCCTCGAGCCGCGTGTACTGCAGGCGGAAGCGCTGGAACTCGGATGCCCAGAGCGTCAGGTAGGGCGAGTAGGCGTAGGTCGCGCCGACGACGTGGTCCACGTCCTGCGCGAACTCGAACAGGAAGCCCGGGTAGTAACGGCGCGTGAGACGCGCCTCGAGATAGCTGTAGAGTCCGGCCGCATCGCGGCGCTTGAACACGAGCGGCGCCGCCGCGGCGGCGGTCGGGTCGGCGACGGCGGACGGCGAGAGGGCCGGCTCGAGCACGCGGTTCAGCCGGAGGGCGGTTGTCGCGGCCTCCGCGGGGAACCCGCCGACCGGCCGGTCCTCCTGGTTGTAGAGCGCTTCGGTGCCCCACACGAGGCCGCGATAGCTCGCCTGGCTGAGCGGGGTGTAGCGATACGTGAGGTCGATGCCCGCCAGGTGGCGCTGCGCACCGTTGTCGAGCTTCACTTCGGGGGTGTAGGTCCAGCTCGCCCCGAGGTCCAGGTTGTTCGCGTCCGTCAGGCTGAAGAAGGTCGAGGCCCGGCCGAGATAGGTGAACTGGGAGAGGTCGCGCGCCACGGTGTTGTCGACGCGCGTGTTCTCCGCCCCCATCTTGTTGTACGCGCCGGCGGTGAGGGTGACGTACTGGGAGGTGGGCAGAAGGTAATTGAGCTCGGCGCCGTCGGCCTGCGACTCGCCGCCGACGAAGCGGTCGAGCGCAATCGGCCGGTTCACGAACGGCAGGTCGTGATCGTGGAACTTCGAGAGCCGGCCGAAGTCGGCGAAGAACCGCCCGCCCTTGAGCGTGAGATTGTATGGCAGCGACGTCGTGACGATCGCCGCCTCCTCCACGTCGAAGCCGTCCGGCGATCCCGTGATGATGGCGTAGCCCCGGGCGAAGGGGTCGACGGATGCCGAGACACCGAGCTCCGCGGCCCGGAACTCGAAGTCGCCCCGGGCCCTGGTGCCGTAGGAGGCCACGTTGTCGAGGATGAGGCCGATCGCCGGGTTGAACTGCGACGGGAAGGTCTTGTTCGCCGCCGTGAGGCTCGGCTGGATACGCCGCAGGACCTGCTCGGTCACCTGGCGCTTCAGCCGCTCCTCCTCGGCAGTCTCCGTCGCTGGCGCCGCCGGCGGCGCCGCGGGGGCAGCGACGGCCGGTTTGGCACCCGAGAGCTTGTCGATCACCGCCTGCTGCTTCTGGATGATCGCTTCCTGCTTCTTCATCTGCTCCTGGACTCGCCGGAGCTGTTCCTTCATCGCGTCCAGCTCACGGCGGAGCTGGTCCGGCTGGCTGGTTTGTCCGCGCGAAATCCCCGGCTGCGTCGCCGCTGCCACCACGAGCAACGCGGCCACGAAAGGGCGTTGTCTGAACACGCGCTC
>VBLD01000003.1:0-4075 GCA_005879205.1 Deltaproteobacteria bacterium | reverse complement strand
AGGGAGCCCGCCGCCGCGGGTCCGGGAGCGCCGGGAGGACGCGAAGGGAGCCGCGGCGAGCTAGTCTTGCTCTACGGGCGCGAATTCCGGAGGAGCGCGGCTGGCCTGGGGCGAGCGGTGCTGCGGGACGACGACCCCGGTGGGCGCCCCGAGGCCGGCGGACGTTTCCGCGACGATCGAGACGGGGGCGGGATCGGAGCCGACGATCGAAGGCGTGTGGTGCGCGGCGATGCAGATCGCGCAGGTTGCGGAGGCGCCCCCGCTGCTGTGTGTGTGCGCCCGGGCCGCGAGCGGAACGAGCAGCAGCAACGCCAGGAACAACACACCGAGCGCTCGCCTGCGATGCCGGCCACGCTGCATGCCTGGACAGGGCGGGTACCAGATGCGCGGGAGCCTGTCAAAAGGCGAGCCCGCGCCAATGTCTCCGCCACTGATTGCGACCGGAGCGTCCTGCTTAGCTTGCTTCCTCACAGAGTAGCCTGCCATCGTCGCGACCTCGAGAGGACGGTTGGACCGTGCCTGTGGCTCCAGGGGGTGTCAAGCGCGCGCGGTGCATCGCATCCCGTGTCGTCGGGGCAGCACAGCACCCGTCGGCGCCTGGTTGGTTGACCGCTCCCCCACCGGGCGGTATGCGGGCGGTGATGAGCCGACTCGAGCTCGCCCGGGTCCGCGTCTGCCAGCGATGCGGCCGGGGGCGCGCCGAGCTCCGCAGCGAAGACGGGAGACTGCTCACCGTTTCGCTCGATCCTGCGCGCGCCCGCGAGCTCTCCGGTGCGCGGGCCGTCGACGACGTCCGTTCGTTCGCCGACTTCGTGCTCGCCGAGCTGGGTGCGACCGGGCGGACGGCGAGCGAGGTCGTGCTCGACGTCGCGCACGACCACCTCCGTGCGCTCGTGTCGCTCGTGCGCGGCGGCGAGGTGGAGGTGGTGGGGTGCAGCGCGCAGGAGGGCGTCGAGCTCGCGGTGCGCGGCGCCCTCCGTCTCTATGCCACCGACGAGGCACTGGCCCATGCCGCGCCCCCGCCCGACGAGCACGAGGAACCGAGCGGCCCGGGCGGTCCCGAGACGCTGCACTGAGCCGGCATGCCGCGACGCGTTTGAGCTAGGAATCCGGCGGCCATTCGACGTGCGAGGGGCCGCGCAGTCCGGCGGGCGCGAAGAGGGAGGCGGAGGCGTCGGGCGCGGCGCGCCACGCGAGGCGAAGCTGCGTGGACGTGCCGTCCGGAAGGTTCTCGACGGTGACCTCCCCGGGACGCCAGTGGCCATCGAGCTGGGAGAGCGGGCCGTCGCGCCGGATCTTCACCAGGTTGCTGGTCGTGGCCTGGTAGTACTGGGTGCGCACGATGGCGTGGCGGTCACGGTCGATCGTGTAGACCAGCAGCGCGTAGGCCGACGGATAGGCCGGCTCGCCGGTCACGACGACGCCCGCGGGGCTGTCGTCGCTCACCAGCGGTGTCCGCAGCATCGAGGCGGTGAACACCGCGAGGTCTTCGAGCAGGAGATCGGTGCCGGGGAGGGCGAGTCCCATCACCGCGGGTGCCGCGTGGCCGCCGCTCTCGATCACCGCCTTGCCGGGATGCATCAAGGCACGCACGCCGTCCTTCACCTCGAAGTAGACGACGCGTCCGCGGCCGAGCACGACGGCGCTGCTGGTCGTCGTGCCGCGGGTGATGCGGACGTCGGCGCGGACGGGGACGTCGAACCGCGCGTTGACCGCCACCCCGCCGAGGAGCTCCCCCAGACCTTCGGCGCGGGCGAGCGATACGGCGGCCACCAGGACGATGAGGGCGAGCCGGATCGGCACGCGGGTGATCATCGCGTGCCGCGGGCGGGTGTCAAGCGAGGGCGAGAATGTGGGCAGCGCGCATCCGTAGGCTCATCGCGCGGCTGCTGATCACGCTCGCGCTGGCCGAGTCGGCCTGGCGTCCGCGCCCGCATCCTCGCGCTCGAGGAGACGCCTGCGGAGCGGGGCTGGCGCGTGGCGGCGAGCCTCGGCTGCTTCGGCTGCCACGGGCCCGACGGCAATGGCGGTACGCGCAACCCTGGTAGCGAGGAAGGCACCGTGCCGGCCCTCACGGGACAGACGCAGATGATGTTCGTCAAGACGGCCGACGACCTGCGTGAGTACGTCCTCGACGGTGCGCCGCGTCGGAAGCGCGAAGATCCCGACTACCGCGCGCGGATGGAGACGGCCGCGATTCGCATGCCCGCATTTCGCGGCCACCTGAGCGCGGCCGAGCTCGAGGACCTGGTCACCTATCTGCGGGCCGTCTCCGGCCAGGTGCTGCCCGAGGAGGCGCTCGCCGCCCGCGGTGCCGAGCTCGCTGCGGAGCTCGGCTGCTTCGCCTGCCATGGCCCGCTCGGTGCGGGGGGCATGCCGAACCCGGGCTCGCTCAAAGGATACGTGCCGGGCTTCTGGGGGGCGGACTTCGACGATCTCGTACGCAGTGACGACGAGCTCCGGCAGTGGATTGCCGAAGGCGAGATCCGACGGATCACCGAGCACCGGATCAGCGCGTTCTTCTTCCGCCGCCAGGTGATCAAGATGGCGACCTACGGTCGCTTCGTCGCCCCGGACGACGTCCACGCGCTCGCCGCCTACGTGCGCTGGATCCGTGCCGGAGCCTGGCGTCCACTCGCGCGCTGACGGGCTCCCGAGAAGCGGCGCGGGCGCCGCATCGGGCGCCGCATCGACACGGGCGCCGCATCGAGTTGACGCGCTTGCGCGCCGGGGTGTAGCGTCCCGCCGCTCGATTTCGTACACGGAGGCTTCCGGTGCGCGCCGCGGTGCTGAGAGAAGCGGGCCGTCTCGTCGTCGAGGAGGTCCCGCGCCCCGAACCCGAGCCCGGCGAACTCCTCGTGCGCGTGCGCGACTGCGGGATCTGTGGATCCGACCTGCATGCGGCGCACACGCTGTCACCCGGCACGGTCATGGGTCACGAATTCGCCGGCGAGGTGGCGGCGCTCGGACCCGGCGTGTCCGGCTGGCGCGTCGGGGAGCCGGTGGTCGCGCTGCCGTACATGTCGTGCGGCGGGTGCGTCGCGTGCCGGGCGGGCGACGGGATCCGCTGCGCCGCCGTGCGTTCGATCGGCCTCGGCGAGCTGCCCGGCGCTTACGCGGAATACGTGCGCGTGCAGCCGGCGAGCTGCCTGCGCATCCCGGAGCGCGTCGGCTTTCGCGCTGCCGCCCTGGTCGAGCCGCTCGCGGTCGCGCTCCACGGTGTGCGCATGGCGCCGGTCAAAGCCGGTACGTCGTGCCTCGTCGTCGGGGCCGGTCCCATCGGCCTCACCACGCTTCTCTGGTGCCGCGATGCCGGCGCGGCGGTGGTGGTTTCGGAGCCCGCCGAGGGGCGTGCCGCGCTCGCCCGCCGGCTCGGCGCGGCGGCGACCGTACACCCCGGTCGCGAGCATGCGGGCTCGCGCCTCCAGGCTCTCACCGGCCGCGATCCGGAGGTGGTTTTCGAGTGCGTCGGCGTTCGCGGCACGTTGAACGACGCCCTCGCCCAGGCGGGCGTGCGCGCCACGGTGGTCGTCCTCGGCGTCTGCCTCGGGGCGGACGAGATCGTCCCCGGCCTGGCCGTCCTGAAGGAGCTCGTGGTGCGCTTCGCGCTCGGCTACGCCAAGTCCGAGTTCGCGGCGACGCTCGCTGCACTCGAGGAGCGACGGTTCGACGTCGATGCCCTGATCACCGACGTGGTGGGCGTAGACGGCGCACCCCTAGCCTTCGAGGCGCTCACGCGCCCCACGGCTCAGGGCAAAGTTTTGATCGAGTTCTAGAGCCGTCTAGCTACCACGCACGGCACGCCCGCGCGTGGGGCAGGCTCCGTCAAGCAACCTTACTGACGTTGGCTGCTTGCAGGCCCTTGGGACCTTGCGTGATCTCGAACGACACGCGCTGCCCCTCCTCGAGCGTCCGGAAGCCCGAGCCGCCGATCGCCGAGTAATGCACGAACACGTCCTCACCCTCATCGGTGGTGATGAAACCGTACCCCTTCTGACTGTTGAACCACTTTACCTTACCTTGGGCCACAGTTGCGTCCTCCCTGATTACTGACTGCGCCGGATGACTTGAGGGT
>VBLD01000301.1 GCA_005879205.1 Deltaproteobacteria bacterium | reverse complement strand
CGCTTCGAACGGGGCGGCGCGCGCCAGGAGCGCGAGCGAGAATAGGGCGGCGGCCAGCGTCACGACGGCAACGCGCCACGCCCCACCTCGGCCTTGAGGGTGCGGCCGGAGGCGCCGCATAATGGCCCGATGGCGACGGACCGCCTCCTCATGTGCCGGCCGCGCTTCTACGGCGTGGCATACGTCATCAACCCGTGGATGGAGGGCAACGTCGGGCGCACCGACGCCGACGTCGCCATGCAGCAGTGGGAGCGGCTCACGGCCGAGCTCGCCCGGCGTGCGGCCCTCGACTACGTCGAGCCCGTCGACGGCCTGCCCGACATGCCCTTCGCCGCCAACGCGGGACTCGTGCACGACCACACGTTCGTTCCGGCACGCTTCCGCTTTCCGCAGCGCCAGCCCGAATCCCGCCACTTCACGTCCTGGTTTCGCGACCGCGGCTACCGGGTGGTGTCGCTGCCGAGTGGCGGCACCTTCGAGGGCGAGGGAGATGCGCTCTTCCAGCCCGGGGCGCCGCTCGTCTGGGGCGGCTACGGCGTCCGTACGTCCCTGCAGGCCCACCGCGACCTCGCCGATATCCTGGACGTCGAGGTGATCCCGCTGCGTCTGGTCGACGAGCGGTTCTACCACCTGGACACCTGCTTCTGCCCGCTCCCGGGCGGGCGCATCGTCTACTATCCGGACGCCTTCGATCACGACTCGCTCGAGACCATCCGGGCACGCGTGCCGGCCGAGCGTCGCTGCGAGGTCGACGCGACCGACGCCCTCAACTTCGCGTGCAACGCCGTCGTCGCCGGGGGCGCGTTCATCACGAACTTCTCGAGCCCGGCGCTCCGCGAACGCCTCGCGCGCTGGGAATTCGAGGTCATCGTCTGCCCGCTCACGCAATTCATCCTGGCCGGCGGCGCGGCCAAGTGCCTGGTGCTCCACCTGACCCACCCCGGCGCACAGCGGCCGGCCGCCACGCCGCGCGCAGTCTCTGGGGTACGCGAGCGACTCGTCGAGGTGCAGGGCGACCTCCTCGACACCGGCCTCATGAACACCTTCCTCGACTGCATCACCGAGGGCGGCGGCAGCTTCGAGATCGAGACGTTCCAGGCCGGCCTCCGGCACGATCAGGCCTCGCTCGCGCGCGTGCGCGTGGTGGCACCGTCGCCCGAGCGGCTGGAAGCGATCCTCACCCGCCTCGTCCAGATGGGCGCGCGCGTGGCCGAGGAGGACCGCGACGCGCGCCTGGAGGCGGTCACGCAGCCCGGCGTCGCCCCGCGCGACTTCTACAGCACGACGATCTACCCGACCGAGGTCCGGGTCCGTGGCGAGTGGGTGCGCGTCACGGGCCAGCGCATGGATGCGGTGGTGGTGATCGACGGCCCTCCGGAGGCGCCGCGCGCGAGCTGTCGCCTCCTGCGGGCCCTCGTGGTCGGCGACCGGGTGGTCTCGGGCATCGAAGGCGTCCGCATCCACCCGACGCACGTCCCCGTCGCCGGCGAGACCTTCGGCTTCATGACCGCCGACACCTCGAGCGAGCGCCGCGTCGAGCTCGCCGTCGACCGCATCGCCTGGGAGATGCGGCGGCTGCGCGATCGCGCCGGCAAGATCGTGGTCGTCGGCGGTCCGGTCGTGATCCACACCGGCGGCGGCCCCCACCTCGCCCGTCTCGTCCGCCACGGCTACGTCCAGGCGCTGCTTGCCGGCAACGGCCTCGCCGCGCACGACATCGAGCAAGCGCTCTTCGGGACCTCGCTCGGCGTCGACCTGAAGCGCGGCATCAACGTCCGGGGCGGCCACCGCAACCACCTCTACGCAATCAACCTGATGCGCGAAAGCGGCGGCATCCGCCAGGCCGTCGAGCGCGGCATCCTGCGCGAGGGCGTCCTCTACGAGTGCGTCGCGAACCGCGTCGCGTTCGTGCTCGCCGGCTCGATCCGCGACGACGGTCCGCTGCCCGAGACGATCATGGACCTCCTCGCGGCGCAGGAGGCCTACGCCCGCGCGATCGAGGGCGCCGACATGATCCTCATGCTGTCGTCGATGCTGCACGCGATCGGCGTCGGCAACATGACGCCGGCCGGCGTGCGCCTGATCTACGTCGACATCAGTCCCGCGGTGGTGACGAAGCTCGCGGACCGAGGGTCGGTCGAGTCGACGGGGATCGTGACCGACGTCGGGCTGTTCCTGAATCTGCTCGACGCGCGGCTCGGGGCGCTGGAATAGCCGAGCTCAAGGGAGAGGTATCCTGAGCTCGCGGCATATCTTGCGCACGAGGAAGTCGACGATTTCGCGGTGGCGTGGCACCGCGGAATAAACCCCCGTCTTGGCGTTCGCGAACCACGAGTGCTTCGCTCCCTCACGGACGAGGGTACACCCGTGCTTCCGCAAATGCGCCACGAGGGCGTGTCGCTTCATGCCCTACGCGACGAGGCTGATTTGCAACCGTTCGACCTGCCGTCGCGTTCCGTGGAGCTGTCTCGGGCTGATGAGCGCGAGCTCACGCAGGGCGGCTTTTAAGCTCGCTCGGGCCGTACGGAGGCTTCGCTCTTGCGCGTTGACCCCTGGGATTTCTGGGACATACCCAACGTACCACTTGCCGTGGCGTTCGAAGATCGCCGTTACCGTGAGTCGCCGCGGCGTGACTCCTCGTCTGCGACTCTTGCGCGCTTTCGGTCTGCTTCCGGATGAGCTCGCTCGAACGTGCCTCATCTCTGGACTTCAATGCCGGACCTCGCCTCGCCTGTCCAGGCATTGGCGTCCAATATCCGAGAGGAAGCCACGCGACGGCGCGAGGTCACGCGGATGTATCGGATTGTTCAGCGGTAGCCGCCGAGGCGCACCGCGTAGGGCCGCGACGGCGACAGACGCTTCCTGCGCGGATCGACGACGAGCCCCAATGCCTCCAGCGTCTCGACGCCCAGGATCGGCTCCTCGACCTTTCCGATCAGCACGGTGGCCGGTGCCTCACGGCCGTCGATCTGCACGACCGCCACGTCGGCGAGCAGCCGGACGCGCCGGCCGTCTGCCAGGCGCACGCGCACGGGCCGTCGTCCTTTCATCCCGAGCGCGCGCGCCAGACGTGGCGGGATCACGGTGA
>VBLD01000300.1:11075-14254 GCA_005879205.1 Deltaproteobacteria bacterium | reverse complement strand
GCTCGACGGCCACGTGAACAGGAGCCGCGGCGAGTACGCCCGCCCGCACATCCCGTAGTTCCCCGCGCCGTGCGAGGCGCCGATCAGCACCGTGAGCTTGGGCACCGCCGCGTTGGCGACGGCGTTCACCATCTTGGCGCCGTCCTTGGCGATGCCGCCGTGCTCGTACTGCCTGCCGACGATGAAGCCGGTGATGTTCTGGAGGAAGAGGAGCGGCACCCCGCGGGCGCACGCGAGCTCGATGAAGTGCGTGGCCTTGAGGGCCGACTCCGAGAACAGCACGCCCTGGTTGGCGAGGATGCCGATCGGATAGCCGTGCACGTGGGCGAAGCCGGTGACGAGCGTTTGACCGTATAGGGCCTTGAACTCGTGGAAGCGACTCCCGTCGACGAGCCGCGCGATGACTTCCCGAGCATCCGTTGGTCGGCGCGGGTCGCGCGACACGACGCCGTACAGCTCGCGCGGGTCGTAGGCCGGCTCCTCGGGCGCCTCCCGCTCGAGCGAGTGGCGGCGTGGCGGGGGCAACGCCTGGAAGATCTCGCGCGCGATCGCGAGGGCGTCGTCGTCGTTCCGGGCGAGATGATCGGCGACGCCCGAGATGCGCGTGTGGACGTCGCCACCGCCGAGCGCCTCGGCCGTCACCTCCTCACCGGTGGCGGCGCGCACCAGCGGCGGGCCGCCGAGGAAGATGGTCCCCTGGTTGCGCACGATGATCGCCTCGTCGCACATGGCCGGCACGTAGGCGCCGCCCGCCGTGCACGAGCCGAGCACCACGGCCACCTGGGGCAGCCCGGCCGCCGACATTCGGGCCTGGTTGTAGAAGATGCGCCCGAAGTGGTCGCGGTCGGGGAACACCTCGGCCTGCAGCGGCAGGAAGGCGCCGCCCGAATCGACGAGGTACACGCACGCGAGCCGGTTCTCGAGCGCGATCTCCTGTGCCCGGAGGTGCTTCTTCACCGTGAGCGGGTAGTACGTGCCGCCCTTGACGGTCGCGTCGTTCGCGACGACGACGCATTCGCGGCCGGCGATGCGCCCGATGCCGGTGACGATGCCCGCCCCCGGCGCCTCGTCGTCGTAGCAGCCCCAGGCGGCGAGCGGCGACAGCTCGAGGAAGGGCGAGCCGGGGTCGAGCAGCCGGTCGATGCGGTCGCGGACCAGGAGCTTGCCGCGCGCGGTATGGCGGGCGCGCGCCTCGGCCGATCCCCCCTCGGCGGCGCGCGCGCGGGCCTGGCGCAGGACCCGGACCAGGCGCTCCATGTGCGCGGCGTTTTCGCGAAAGTCCGGATCGGATGGCCGGACGCGGCTCTCGAGCCGCACGTGGCCTACCAGAAGAGCGATCGCCGCGCGGCGAGCCCGCGCGCGAGCATGGTGGCGATGCGCGCCTTCACCTGCTCGACCTTTTCCCCGATGATCTCGTCCTCGTCGCTCGGGTTGCCCTCGAACACCATCGGCTCGCCGAAGGTGATGCGGTACTTGACGGGGAGCGGCACGAGCCCGAGGGGCCCGAGGAGGGGAAAGGTGAGGGTCACGGGGAAGGCCGGCATGCGCAGCAGCCGGGCCAGCGAGCGGAGGTTGGCGATCGCCGGGGCCTGCTCCTCCGAGCCGACGACGGCGATCGGCACGATCGGTGTCTCGGTCTCGAGCGCCAGGCGCATGAAGCCCTGCCCGAACTCCTGGAGCTGGTAGCGCTCCCAGATGAGCTTGTTCATGCCGCGCACACCCTCGGGGAAGGCGATCACCGCCTCCTCGTTCTCGAGGAGGTCGATGCAGTACTTGCGCGTGCCGACCACCGACCCCGTCCGCACCATGAGCTCGTTGACCCAGGGCACGGTCGGCAGCCAGTACTCGCCCATGCCGCGGATGGCGCGCGGCGGCTCCGGCTCGAGCAGGCAGGCGCAGGCGATCATGGCCGCGTCGAGCGCGATCTGCCCCGCGTGGTTGCTGATCAGGAGCACGCGCCCCGACGGGATGTTGGCGATACCCTGCGTCTCCACCCGGAACCAGTAGCGATAGAAGAGCGCCGTGATCAGCATCGCGCGTCGCGCCGTGTCGGGATGGAAGCCCCACGGATCGTATCCGTACGCGTTGAGGCGCGTCGGGATACGCTGCATGCGCTCCTCGATCTGCCCCTGGAGATCGAAGATCGTCTCGGGCAGGACCTCGGTGACGGTACGCGTCAGCGCGCCGACCGCCTGGGTGACGGACTCAGTGGCGGACACTCGCGAAGATGTCCTCGAGGCTGAAGAGCGGCTTGAAGCCGGTTGCCCGCTCGAAGCCCCGGCCGTCGATCGTGCAGGGGTATTTGAGGAAGTCCATGGCGCCCGGCGGCGTGTGGTAGAGCCCGAAGCGGAAGAGTCCTCTGAACAGGGCGCGCGCGATCGTCTCGGGGATGGGGACTGCATTGCCTCCGGTCTCGCCGATCGCCACCTTCAAGGGCACCGCCCCCGGCCCGGCGACGTTGAAGACGCCGTGCGCCCCCGTCTGCAGCGCGAGCGCGACCGCCTCGGCCACGTCCTCCTCGTGGATGAACTGCATCATGGGGTTGAAGCCCAGGATGGTCGGCACGTAGCGCTGCCGGATGTAGCGGCCGATCGCACTCTGCACGTAGTAGCCGAGGGTGTTGACCGGCCGCAGGATGGCGGTCGCGACCTCGGGATGGCGCCAGAGGAACGCGGTGGCGAGCGTGTCGACCTCGGCGAGGTCGCGGACCTCGGGATAGGTGCGGCTGACGTTGAGGGGAAACTCCTCGTCGACGTAGTAGGGGTTGTCGGGCAGGGCGCCGTAGACGTACGAGCTCGACAGCACGACCATGCGCTTCACGCCGTGGGCGATCGCGTATTCGAGCAGCCGCTTCGTCCCGAGCACGTTCACCTCGTGGCGGACCTCGGGGTCGCCGCGAAAGTGACGGACGAAGGCGTGGTGCACGACGGCGTCCGGCCGATCGGTGCGGAAGACGTCCTCGAACTTCCGCTTCCGGATGTCGAGAACGTGCATGCGGACCTCGGCCGGGTGTCCCTCCCACGGTACGCGGTCGACGCCGATGATCCGGCAGCGCGCCCCTGCGACGCGGCGCGCGATCAGGCGGCCCTGGCCCCCGGCAATGCCGGTGATCAGCACCGTCTCGATCGGCTCGGCGACGGTACTCGGCGGTTCGAATGCGGGCGCGACGCGGGCCGGTG
>VBLD01000300.1:7233-11007 GCA_005879205.1 Deltaproteobacteria bacterium | reverse complement strand
GGCGGGATTCTTATCCTACCGCCGGGGGGGCGCAACACCCGGGGGGTGGGGAGGTGGCTTTTCACTGGCCCGCGAGACGCGGGGCGTGGTACAGGCAACCACCACCACCGCCGCGTCGGAGGCCTCCGCATGCCATCGGATCCCGTTCGGTCGTTTGCACGTCTGACCACCGCGCTCCTCTGCCTGTCGGCCGCGCGCCCGGCCGGCGCGGCATTCGTCAACTTCGAGAGCGGGCACGTGCGGCCGCTGGCGATGGCGCCGGCAGGCGATCGGCTGTTCGCGGTCAACACGCCCGACAATCGCCTTGCCATCTACACCGTCACCCCCGGTGGCCTCGTGCTCGCCGCGGAGGTCCCGGTCGGCCTCGAGCCGGTCGCGGTGGCGGTGCGGACGAACCTCGCCGGGCGCACCGAGGCCTGGGTGGTGAACCATCTCTCGGACAGCGTCAGCATCGTGGAGATCGACCCGGCCGACGTGACGCGCTCGCGCGTCGTGCGGACGCTGCTGGTCGGCGACGAGCCGCGCGACATCGTGTTCGCCGGCAGCAACCACGACCGCGCCTTCATCACGGCCGCACGGCGCGGCCAGAACCGCTTCGCGAGCGACCCGGCCGGCGGACCGCAGCTCACCACGGAGGGCACCGGCCGTGGCGACGTCTGGGTCTTCGACGCGAACAGCCTCGGTGCCGCCCTCGGCGGCACCCCGCTGGCGACCGTCCAGCTCTTCGGCGACACGCCGCGTGCGCTCACCGCGAGCCTCGACGGCTCGATCGTCTACGCCGCGATCTTCCACTCCGGCAACCGGACGACGGCGATCACCGAGCAGGTGGTGACCAGCAACGGCGGGCTCCCGCCCCCGCCCGCGGGCTCCACCGGCGGCGCCCCGAACACCGGTCTCATCGTCAAGTTCGACGGCTCGCGGTGGCGCGACGAGATCGGGCGCGACTGGAGCGCGTCGGTGGCGTTCGCGCTGCCGGACCAGGACGTGTTCATGGTGAACGCCGACTCGCCGACTTCGCCGCCCGGCTTCGTGACCGGGGTCGGCACGGTCCTCTTCAACATGGCCGTGCGGCCGACCAACGGGAAGGTGTACGTCGCCAACACCGACGCCCAGAACCAGGTCCGCTTCGAGCCCTTCGTCCGCGGGCACCTGGCCGAGAGCCGCATCACCGTGATCAGCGGCATCGCGGCGGTGTCCCATCACCTGAACCCGCACATCGACTACGGCGTCGTCCCCGGCCCGCAGAGCGAGATCGACCGGAGCCTCGCGTTCCCGACCGACATGGCGTTCTCGGCCGACGGCCACACGCTCTTCGTGGCCGGTTTCGGCTCGGGGAAGCTCGGCATCTTCGACGCCGACGACCTCGAGGCCGGCGTCATCACCGAGACGCAGCTCGCGGTCGGCAACGGGCCGAGCGGCGTGGTGCTCGACCCGGCGCGGGACCGGCTGTACGTGATGAACCGCATCGACCACACGATCTCGATCGTGGCCAACGCCACGAGCCCGGCGACGCGCGCGGTGAGCGCCCCCCTGCCGCTCCGCTACGATCCGTCGCCGCCCGCCGCCAGGAACGGACGCATCTTCCTGTACGACGCCAGGCGCTCCGGGCACGGCGACTCGGCGTGTGCGAGCTGCCACATCTTCGGAGACTTCGACAGCCTGGCGTGGGACCTCGGCGACCCGTTCGGAACGGTCGTGAACAACCCGAACCCCTTCCGGGTGCCGAAGCCGAGCGGCAGCCCCGTCTTCCATCCGATGAAGGGTCCAATGACGACGCAGAGCCTGCGCGGCATGGCGGACCCGGCCGGCCCGATGCACTGGCGCGGCGACCGCACCGGCGGCGGCGACCCCGGGGGCAACGCGCTCGCCGAGGACCAGGCGTTCAAGAAGTTCAACCCGGCCTTCGTGGGCCTCCTCGGTGCGACCAGCCAGCTCACCACGGCCGAGATGCAGAGCTACACGGACTTCATCCTGACCGTCCGCTATCCGCCGAACCCGATCCGTGCGCTCGACAACGCCCTCACCACCGCGCAGTCGAGCGGTCAGACTCTCTTCCTGAACACGCCGATCGACGGCGGGCAGCTGCAGTGCTCGTTCTGCCACCAGGTGCCGCTCGGGACCGACGGCTTCTCCTCCTTCGAGGGCGAGCCGCAGGAGTTCAAGATCGCGCATCTCCGGAACCTCTACCAGAAGGTCGGGATGTTCGGCGTGCCGCCCGGCACGCAGGCGCCCGGGACGGGCTTCCTGGGCGACCAGGTGCGCGGCTTCGGCTTCCTGCACGACGGCAGCGTCGACACCGTCTTCGACTTCCTGCACGCGGTCGTCTTCAACTTCGGCAGCAACCCCGACACGAAGCGGCGGCAGGTGGAGGCCTTCTTGATGGCCTTCGACACGGGCCTCGCCCCGATCGTGGGGCAGCAGGTGTCCGCCACGTCGACGACCTTCAGCGACTCGACGATCACGGGGCGCATCAACAGCCTCATGATTCCCCGCGCCAACGCGGGCGAATGCGACCTCGTCGTGAAGGGCGTGCGGAACGGCGAGGCGCGCGGCTGGCTCTACCAGCCCGGTTCGGGACAGTTCCAGAGCGACCGCGCGAGCGAGCCGCTGATCAGCGAGGCGAGCCTGCGGGCGCAGGCGGCGGTCGTCGGGCAGGAGCTGACGTATACCGCGGTCCCCCCCGGCACCGGCACGCGCATCGCGATCGACCGCGACGAGGACGGCTTCTTCGACCGCACCGAGCTCGACGCCGGGACGGATCCGGCGAACCCGGCGAGCAACCCCGGCGTCTCCACCACGACCACCACGACCGCGACCACCAGCACGACGTCGACGACCACGACCGTGCCGCCGTCGACGACGACCACCACCACCACGACGACCACCACCACGACCACCACGACGACGACCACCACCGTCCCGCCACCGTCGACGACGACGACCAGCACGACGGTGCCGCCGCCCTCTACCACCACCACGAGCACGACACCGCCCCCCTCGACCACCACCACCACGACCACCACCAGCACGACGTTGCCGCCGAGCACGACGACCACCGTCGCGACGACCAGCACGAGCACCACGCTCGGGCCGACGACCACCACCTCGACCACGACTTCGACGAGCACCTCGAGCACCAGCACGACCGCGACGACCAGCACGACCACGACCACGCTGCCGCCGCCCGTGCTCATCGAGACGACGTCTCTCAAGCTGCGCGATCGCAGCGCGCCGGTGGCCGACCCCGACGCGCGCCGGGTGTCGTTCCGCTCGACGACGAAGAGCGACCCGCCCGCCAACCGGATCGTCCCGCCGCTCCCCGGCTCCGACGCGGACCCGACGGCGGCTGGGGGGTCGGTCACGGTCTACGACTCGGCCGGGACGGGGCAGGTGGTGACGGTATCGCTCGGAGGTTCGGGCTGGTCGCGGATCGGGGCGGCCAGCAACTTCCTCGGCTGGCGGTTCAAGGGCCCCGATCCCCACGCCCCGATCTCCAGCGTGACGCTGAAGTCCGATCGGATCACGGTCCGGGGTGGACACGCGCAGTGGACCTACCGGCTCGACCAGCCGCCGCAGGGTGCGGTCGCCGTCCGATTGAGCGTCGGGCCGCGAACGTGGTGTGCGAATGCCCCGGCCAGGACGAGCGGGAATCCGCCCACCACCGCGGCCAACGACGCCGCCGACCGGTTCAACGCCCAGCCCCGGACCCCGCCGCCCGCCGCCTGCCCGCCCTGAGCGTGTGCCGCGCCGCCGCTCTTGCCGGTTTGCGAGATC
>VBLD01000300.1:5597-7114 GCA_005879205.1 Deltaproteobacteria bacterium | reverse complement strand
GAGAGGGCGGCGAATTCGTGTCGCTGCGACACGGGGTCGTCGGGACCGGCACGGAGTTTGGACTGGCCCCCCGCCAAATCCACACCGACCAGAGGTCGGCTTTCTTGCGGGAGGGGCGTATCGTGAACGGATCGAATCACGCGCGGGGTCTTCGTTCGGCCTGTCTGGGCCTGGCGGCACTGGTCGTGCTCGGCGCGAGCGCGGCGCGCGCAGCCGGCGACCCGGACTTCGGCGCCGTTCGCTGGGCGTCGCTCGACTGCGTCTCCGGCGGCGACCCGGTGGGAGACGAGAGCCCGTCGACGGCGGACCTCGTCGGGGATGCCTCGCATCCCGCCACGTACTTCGCCCACGACGCCAAGTACCTCTACTTCCGCTACCGCCTCGACGCCGACCCGGCGTCCCACGGCGGCTTCGTCCAGAACATGTGGTCGGCGCTCCTGCAGATACCCTCGGGGAACCCCAAGCAGTACCAGTACGAGGTCGCGGTGAACGGCAAGAGCGACGCGGTCGAGCTGTGGGCCAACACGTCGGCCACCGACCTGAGCTTCACGCCGATCTTCAACGACCCCGCCGAGACCCGCCTCTTTGCGCAGGGCGTGAACGCGGCGAACGGCTCGACGGTCAACTCGACGCCGCTCGTCCGCTCGATCCCGGCCGATGACGGATCGGCCTTCGGCGGCGGCCCCGACTACTTCCTCGACTTTGCGATGCCGATCTCGGTGCTGGTGGCCAACGGCGTGATCGCCGATGCCGGCGATCTCGACCGCTCGCTCTACGCACCCGCGACGTCCACCACCCTGGACTGTGGCTTTCGTCCGGGCGGGAACCTCTCGGTCGAGGCGACCATGACTCCCGACACGGCCCCGGTCAACGTCACGACGCCGGTCGTCTACACCGTCACCGTGCACAACGACGGTCCGGTGGCGGCCAAGGGTGTCGAGATCGACGGGAGCGCGCTTCCGGCCTACATGGCGGACCCGTCCGTGGTCGTCTCCTCCGACGACGGTTCGGTCACGGCGACGGTGGTCTCGGCGAATCCTCTCCAGGTGATCGTGCCGACGGTGCCCGCCGGCTCGACGGTCACCATCCGGCTGTCGTCGAATGCGCGGCCCGGTTGCGGCGATGCGGACTTCACCGAGACGGTCACCGTGTCGGCCGCGAACTGGGCGCCGGTGACCTACAGCGCGACCTTCGGCGTCAACCGCGCAGTGCGCGAGACCTGCGACGGGGTCGACAACGACTGCGACGGTCACGTCGACGGCGAGAACCTCTGCGACGACGGCAACGCGTGCACCGTCGACAGCTGCCAAGGGACGGGCGGCTGCACCCACGACGCGATCGCCGGCTGCCAGCCCTGCGCGACGGCGAGCGACTGCGGCGATCAGAATGCCTGCACCACCGATACCTGCACGGCCGGCGTCTGCACGCACGACGCGATCAAGGGCTGCGAGCCGTGCACGACGGCGAGCGACTGCAACGATCACAATGCGTGCACGAGCGACAGCTGCGTGGCCGGC
>VBLD01000300.1:2131-5505 GCA_005879205.1 Deltaproteobacteria bacterium | reverse complement strand
CGAGCGAGAGCTGCGTGGCCGGCGCCTGCGCGCACACGGGGATCGCGGGCTGCGAGCCGTGCACGACGGCGAGCGACTGCAACGATCACAATACCTGCACGACGGACACCTGCACGGCCGGCGCCTGCACGCACGATGCGATCGGGGGCTGCCAGCCGTGCACGACGGCGACCGACTGCGAGGACCACGATGCGTGCACGGCCGACAGCTGCACGGCGGGCGTCTGCGCGCACACGGAGGTCCGCGATTGCCGTCAGCCGTCCAAGCCGGTCGAGATCTGCGGTGACTGCATCGACAACGACGGCGACGGCCTCGTCGACTGGGAGGATCCGGACTGCTGCGAGCAGTTCCTCGCCATGCAGCCGAAGCGCGTCATGCTGAAGCGGCCGTCGGCGAAGGGGCGCAACCGGATGCGCGTGAGGGCGATCTACTCCCAGTTCACGCCGGCCGGCTTCGACCCGACCCGCGACGACACCTCGATCCAGATCTCCGACGGTGCGGGTGAGGTCGTCTGTGCGACCGTTCCCGCCAGCCACTGGATGCGTCCGACCGCACGGCGCTTCACCTTCTGCGACAAGGACGGGGTGTTCGCGGACGGCCTGCGCGACGGACGCTTCGTCAAGAAGAAGAACGGCCGGGTCATCTTCCGCACCGTCAGCCGGAAGCTCCCCGATCAGGTCGTCGAGGGGAAGAACGTCCGGATCACGGTGCGGGTGGGCAACCAGTGCTCGCAGTCGACGATGGAGCTGCGGGCGAAGAAGACGGCCCTCGTCTACCCCTGACCGGCGCGGCGTCATCTCGGCTGCACATGAAAACGGGGCGAGGAGTGACTCCTCGCCCCGTTTCGCATGGCAACTGCCTTCCGGTCTTGCATCGCCCCGGCCAGTTGGTCGATGCAATACCCGAACGGGGATGCGTACGCTCGCGCCGCTGGGTGAGCCCGGTCGCTACGGTCTCGCGACCGACCTCTACGAGCTCACCATGGGCGCCGCCTACTTCCAGGCGGGCATGGCGTCGGCGATCGGCACCTTCGAGCTCTTCGTCCGCCAGCTGCCGCCGCACCGGAAGTTCCTCGTCCTCGCCGGCCTCGAGCAGGCGGTCGAGTTCCTGCTCGCGGTCCGTTTCGACGGCCACAGCATCGACTACCTGCGCGCCCTGCCCGTGTTCTCCCACGCCGGCCCCGGGTTCTGGGAGTACCTGGCGGCCTTCCGCTTCCGCGGCGACGTGCACGCGATCCCCGAGGGTACCGTCGTCTTCGCCGGCGAGCCGCTGCTCCAGGTCCGCGCGCCGATCATCGAGGCGCAGCTCGTCGAGACGTTCCTGCTCGCCACCGTCGACCATCAGACCCTGATCGCCACCAAGGCGGCCCGCCTGGTCGAGGCGGCCGCCGGCAAGGGAGTGATCGACTTCGGGGCGCGCCGCGCGCACGGGTTTCATGCCGCGCTGTTGGAGGCGCGCGCCGCGCTCATCGGCGGCTGCCTCGGGACGTCGAACGTGCTCGCCGGGCAGACATTCGACGTCCCCCTCTACGGCACGGCGGCCCACAGCTTCACCATGGCCTTCGCGCACGAGATGGATGCCTTTCGCGCCTTCGCACGGACGTTCCCCGAGCATGCGATCCTCCTGATCGACACGTACGACACGCTCGAGGGCGCGCGCCGCGCGGCGTCGCTCGGCCCGGCCGTCCGCGGCGTGCGTCTGGACAGCGGCGATCTGCTCACGCTCAGCCGCGCGGTGCGGCAGATCCTCGACGCTGCAGGCCTCGAACGGACCCAGATCGTCGCCAGCGGCGACCTGAACGAGGAGCGCGTCGCGGCGCTCTCCGCGGCGGGTGCGCCGATCGACCTCTACGGGGTGGGCACCGACCTCGCCACCTCGCGCGACCGTCGAGGCCGGAGGCGAGCGCCGCGCGGTCCGGAAGCTCGGCGCGGAAAAGGCGACGTACCCCGGGCCGAAGCAGGTCTATCGCCGCGGCGGACCCGAGGGACACCTCCGCGAGGACGTCGTCGCGCTCGCCACCGAAACGCTGGCCGGGGAGCCGCTGCTCGTCCCGGTGATCCGGACAGGTACGGTATGTCGCGCCCGGCCCGCGCTCTCGGAGATCCGCGCGCGGGCCCGGGCGCAGATCGACGCGCTACCTCCCGGCGTGCGTCGGCTCGAGGGCGTCGATGTCTATCCCGTGCGTATCACGCCGGCGCTCCGCGAGCTCGCCGAGCGCCTCCACCCGGAGCGATGACGATGAGACATTGGACCAGAGGAATCCTGCTCGCGCTCGGCGTCGCGGCCCCCACCGCCGCGCTCGACCTGGCCGGGGCGCGGCTGGTCGACCTGACGCACTCCTTCGACAGCCGGACCATCTACTGGCCGACCGCCCGGCACTTCACGCTCGAGCCCGTGGCGCACGGCATGACCGAGGGCGGCTACTGGTACGCGGCGAACGACTTCTGCGCGGCCGAGCACGGCGGGACGCATCTCGATGCGCCGATCCACTTTGCCGCCGACCGCTGGACGGCAGACGAGATCCCGCTCGAACGGCTGGTGGGCGCGGCGGTGGTGGTCGACATCACGGCGAAGGCGGCGCGCGACCGCGACGCGCTCCTCACCGTCGCCGATCTCGAGGCCTTCGAGCGTCGAGCGGGGCGCATCCCCGACGGCGCGATCGTTCTGGTGCGCAGCGGCTGGGATCGCTACTGGGACGATCCGGCGCGCTACCTCGGCACGGCCGTCCCGCGTGACACCGCCCATCTCCATTTTCCCGGCGTCGGGCCCGACGCGGCCGCCTGGCTGACGACCGCCCGCCAAGTCCATGCGATCGGCATCGACACCGCCTCGATCGACCGCGGGCCGTCGCGGGACTTCCTGGCCCACCGGGTCCTCACCAACGCCAACGTGCCGATCTTCGAGAATTTGGCCGGCCTCACCGTCCTGCCCCCCACCGGCGCCGTCTTCATCGGCTTGCCGATGAAGATCGGCGGTGGCAGCGGGGGGCCGCTGCGGGCCGTCGCGATCCTGCCCTGATCACTCGGTAGCGGCTGAAGACCCGGGCCCGTCAGGCCGATAACGCGAGGGCGGGAGGCCGAGCATGAGTGACGCCACAGCGGATGCGGGGTCGACGGGCCCGCTCGACCGGGGAGGTCTCCAGCGCTTTCGCGCCGAGGTGATCAGCCGCAAGAACCTGCCCACCATCCCGGCCGTTCTGGCGCGGGTTCTCGGGCTCGTCGACCGGGAAGATTCGAGCACGCGCGACCTGGTCGATCTGATCGAGCACGACCAGGCCCTCACCGGCAAGATGCTGCGCCTGGCGAACAGCGCCTTCTTCGGCCAGTCCCGACGGGTCGCCACCATTCCGCGCGCCGTCATGCTGCTCGGCTTCT
>VBLD01000300.1:0-2037 GCA_005879205.1 Deltaproteobacteria bacterium | reverse complement strand
GGTCGCCAGCAAGGTGCTGGCCGCGAAGCTCGCCGCCGGGGATCCCGACGAAGCCTTCACGGCTGGTCTCCTGCACGACGTCGGGCGCCTGGTGCTGGCCACGCGCTTCAAGGACGCGTACTGGACGGCCGCCGCCCGCGCCGACGGGGCCGGCTCGATGATCGACGTCGAGCAGGAGGCGTTCGGCGTCCATCACGCCGAGGTCGGGGGCTGGCTGCTCGAGGCCTGGGGTCTCCCGCCCTCGATCGTCGAGGCGGCACGCCTGCATCATGCGACGCCGGACCGTCCGGGCGCGGCCGGCCTGGTGGCGACGGCGAATCGACTCGTCCCCGTGACGGACGTGGCCGAGCGACGCATCCGTCCCGAGGCGGTCGGGGCGCTCGAGCGGGAGGCGTCCCGAGGGGTGACGCCCGAGCTGTGGCAGGCGGTCATCACCGCCCTCGCCGAAGATGGTGCGCTCGAGACGCTCCGCCGCGCGGAGGCGTGAGGATGTCGGACGAGCGGACGCGCCGCGCTCTCGCTGAGGTCGAGGAGCAACGGGACGACGCCGTCCTGTATCTCTCGACCATCAAGCTCGTGCTCGGCGTGCTGGCCCGCGGCCATGGTCTGCGCGTCTGCGGCCAGGAGATCGCCGAGGTGTTGGTGCGCCAGCTCGCGGTCGAGACGTGCGCCATCGTGCTCGGCGACGGGCCGGAGGGGGAGCTCGTGCTCGCGGGCTTCTCGACGCAGTCGCAGCGGCTGGGTGGCGGCGGGGGAGACCTGGACGAGAGCCGGTGGCTGCTGCTGGCGCAGCTCATCGGGACCGGCGTCGAACCTACGTGCTTCCGCCGGGTGTCGGCCGGCGCGTTCGCTGCCGTCGCCCCGGCCGAGCTCGCCGACGAGGGGTTCCTCGTGCTGCCGTTCACGGTCGGGGGCGACCGTGGGGGCGCGCTGGTGCTGCACTCGATCACCGCGCCGGCCCAGGCCTTCGCCCGCAGCCACGCGCTCGCCCTCGTGGCCGAGATCGTCGGCCAGGCGCTCGGCGCGGCCCGCAGCCGCGAGTCGGTCGAACGGCTGTGCGGCAAGCTCGAGAGCGAGCTCGGCCTCAGCCGTCGCGTGTCCTTCGACAAGGACGAGACGCTCCGCTCGCGCGAGGAGCGCATCGCCCGGCTGACCGACGAGCTCAGCCGCTCGAACCGCGTGAAGACCGAGTTCCTCGGCATGGTGTCGCACGAGCTGCGCACGCCGCTCAACGCCATCCTCGGCTATGCCTCCCTCATGCGAGAAGGCGTGGGCGGGCCGGTGAGCGACGAGCACTCGAGCTTCCTCGATCGCGTGCTCGGCAGCACGCGCCACCTGAACACGCTCATCGACGACATCCTGTTCTTCGTACAGCTCGAGGCCGACCGCGTCCTGGTGCGGTCCGAGCGGGTGCGCACCGAGAACCTCGTCGAGCAGGTGCTGTCGATGTTGCCCGGTCGTCCCGACCCCGAAAAGGTACGAGTGCAGGTCGACATCGACCCCAGGGCGGCGAGGATGGAGGTCGACGGCGACCTCGTGCGCCGCGTCCTCTTCCACCTCGTGGGGAATGCGCTCAAGTTCACGTCGAGCGGCGAGGTCCGGATCATGGTCCGGCGCGGCGACGGGGATGCGGCGGTCGTCACGGTTCGGGACACCGGCGTCGGCATCGCGCCGGAGCGTCTCCAGCAGGTCTTCGACCTCTTCGCGCAGGGCGACAGCTCGAACACGCGACGCTACAACGGCCTCGGCATCGGGCTCACGCTCGTCGGCCGCTGCGTCCGGCTCCTCGGGGGCGAGATCACGGCCCGCAGCGAGCCCGGCCTCGGCAGCGAGTTCCGCGTCGTGCTGCCGGGCGTGCTCGCGCCCGGCGGGCGGGCCGAGGGCCGGCCCCGCTTCCTGCACTGACGCCGGGTCCCGTCCGCAGCCCGGCAAAAGTCCCCACCCGCTCGCCTCCTGTCGCATGGGAGACGATCCCGCCACCTCGGCGCTCGACGACCGGCACGAGCTGCGCGGCCATCCCGGCATCTTCGTGACCGA
>VBLD01000288.1 GCA_005879205.1 Deltaproteobacteria bacterium | reverse complement strand
GACGACGAGACCAAGTCGGGATTCCAGCGAGGACGGGTGAAGTAGCCAGTACGGCGGTGCGCTCGACAGCCGCAAGGCGTTCGCCCGCGAGTTTCAGCGTTACGTGTGTGTGCCGCAAATCCGATCCATCAACGACCCGAACACGGTCCCGAAGTTGCGCCCCGCATGCCGGTGGTGGTTGAGGTGGTGGGCGCGGAGCGCCGCGTAGCCGGGGAGGTGCAAGGCCCACCGGCCGCCGACCTCGTGCATCGACCGGTGCAGGCCAGTCCAGAGCAGCGAGTACCCGACGATCAGGCCAGCGATCACGAGCGCGGCCAGGAGCGTCGGGGGGTCGCCCGTCAGCCAGCCGACCCCGAGCACGAGCGCGATCACCGGCGAGCCCAGCAGGAGGTTGTAGACGGGCTCGGCGTCGATGTTCAGGTCACTGCGGGCGTCCTGGTGGTGCAAGACCGCGTGCGTGTGGAAGGCTTCCCACAGGAAAGGGTTCTGGTGCGGGCGGTGCATGATGTGGCGGTGCAGTAGGTACTCAACCACGGCCAGAAAGCCGATGGTCCAGACCGCGAAGGCGACGAGGAGCCACATGAGAATATTCAAACTAAGGTCTCGTATGTTCGTGGCGGGTCTCGCAGTCGGGTCTCGCGGGAGTAGCGGACGTTGGGGTCGAGTTGCGCAATGTCGGCCAGGTGCGCCCGCAGGGCGGGTGGGAGCTGGGACCACAACCCGATCCGATGCGAGAGGTTGACGATCCTGTGAGTCTCAAAGGACGGGGGGAGGAAACCGTAGTGCTCAACGATCACCGCCTTCACCGCGTACTCGGCCGACATGAACAGGGCGCCCGCGCCGGTGACATCCATCGAGGAGATGTCGTTGAACCGACTGTGGGCAGCACCGAAGCTGCCCCGGCTCTCGTTCAACCAGCTCGCCGTTTCGGGTTGCACCGTCGCCGTACCTTCCGATCAGCTTGGGCGGTGGCGGGCGGGTCGTCAACTGCGTCATACCCGCCGGGGGCCATCGATGCTGCTTTCGATTCGGCAGACGCCGTCAGCGGGCCGCCGCTTCCGGGTCGCCCGAAGGCCCCGCGTCCTGGGCGGTAGCTGCTTGCGGAGCGTCATCACGAGCGCGCCGTCGGTGTCGTAGTCGGCGCTCGCCCCCTCCTCAACCACCCCCGCGAATGCCCGAACGCCCCGCTCCTCCACCCCCGGCGCTCTATCGCGTGCGGCCAAGGGCGGCGCAAGGGCCGGAAGTTGGCACTACATGCCGGTTTCCAGCGTTCGGCGACTCGAAGCCTCGAAACGACGCGGCCTGCCAGCCAGCCACGAAAAAATGTTTCGCGCCTCGAACTGCGGAAGTTAGGCTAGCGAGGCATCGCGCCCGACGGGTTGACAAGCTTCCCGACGGGACTTACTTGCCACGTGGGAGGTGTGTCATGGCGATCACGTACCGTGATCCATTGGAGCAGCTGCAGCGGGAGCTCGACCGCATGCTTGAGAGCGCCTTCGGGTCGGCCGGTGCGTCCGCGGCAGGGGTGTATCCGCCCGTCAACGTGTTCGACGCCGGCGAGGAGTACGTCATCAAGGCAGAGCTGCCGGGTGTGGACCCCGGGAAGATCGAGGTGAACGTCGAGAACGAGACGGTCTCCTTCCGCGGCGAACGGACCTTCGACGAGCCGAACCGGGACGTCGCCTACCACCGGCGCGAGCGCGAGCAGGGCCAGTTCCGCCGTGTGGTGCGCATCCCGGGCCGGCTCGCCAGCGAGACGGCCCGCGCGGAGTACCGGGACGGGGTCCTCACCATTCGCGTCCCCAAGGCGAAGGAGACGCGGCCGCGCCGCGTCGAGATCAAGGCCGACTGACCGGCCGTTAGGGAGGAGAAGAACCATGTCCCCATCGGACATCGAGGCAAGGCCGAAGCAGAAGATCGAGCGGCGGGAGGAGAGCACCCGTCCAGGCGCGTATTTTCACCCGGCGGTCGACATCTTCGAGGCGGCGGATGAGTTGGTGCTCCTCGCCGACATGCCGGGCGTGAGCCCGGACTCAATCGACGTGAACCTCGAGGGCGACCAGCTCACCATCGAGGGCCGCGTCAAGCCGGAGGACTATGAGGGGCTGAAACCTCTCCACGTGGAGTACGGCGTGGGCGGCTTCTGGCGACGCTTCACGCTCGGCGAAGCGATCGACTGCGAGAGCATCAAAGCCCAGATCAAGGGCGGCGTGCTCGCGCTACACCTGCCGAAAGCCGAGCGCGCCCGCGCGCGTCGTATCACGGTGCAGGCAAGCTGAGGGCGGCAGGGTAGACGCGGCGCTCGTATCGGGTTCCGGAGGACCCCCCGGGGAACCCACACCCTGCTAATCTTCGATCAGCACGAGCGTGCCGATCGGCACGAGCGTGACCAGCTCGGCGACGTTGGCGTTCTCGAGCGAGATGCAGCCCCACGTCCAATCGACCTTGCGCCGGTTGAGCGAGAGCTTGTCGTAGCCGTGGATGCCGACCGCGTCGCCGACGCCGGCGTAGTGGTCGCCGGCGCGAGGGATGTCACCCTCCTCCATGACCAGCCAGTAGCGGTGGAGGTCCTCGAGGTTTGGGGAGTCGAGGAGGAGGAACTCGCCCCAGCGCGGGTGCGGGCCGCTTGTCGATGATGGCGTAGAGACCGCTCGGTGAGGAGGTCGTCCTCGTAGAGCGCGCCCACGGCCGTTCAACCTGAAGACGGCCCGGAAGCTCCTGATGCGCTCGCCGTAGCGGTACACGGTCGAGCGTACGGCAGGACTTTCGCACCGTGTCGCCGAAGGTCCGATAGGACTGACCGATTCTGTGAACTCACCGTCCATGAAGACTACGCCCGACCAGCTGCCGACCACCAACTTGTCCCTGTGAATCAACGAGGTTAGAGTCGATTTCGAGGACCTCTCTCTTGAAGCGCTCGGTGTGCTCCGGTGAGAGAGTAACCCACCGTGCCCAGAGTAACGTCTCGTACAGACTCCGGGTGAGGACATCCAGCGAAATCGGCTGCCCGCCGTGAGCCGTTATCAAGCAACCGCTTCCGACATCCCATGTTCTACGTAGCAAGCTCAGGAGAACCTACGCCCGCATCTGCTTCGCTGTCGTCCAGCATGAGGGCAAGGTCCGTACGGTTGCGATCCGGCAAGCGCTCGTGCATGCGGAGCGGAGGCGGAGTGGAGCGAGCATCCGCAACACCGCTGTTCAGCGACTGCGAAGGCGGGCCGGCAATGACGGACTGCGTTATGTCCGGTCCGAAGTGCGCCGTCAGCCGATAGCCCCCGCCTTACAGCGGGTGTAGGCCATGTTCTGCTCCCTGACACGCTCGCGAGCGGCTCGCACGGGCGGACCACTGAGCGGCGCACGACGCGCCTTGCCAGTCAGGTTCACCGAGCCCGAAGAGGAGCCCCATGAAACCCTCGCTGAGCTTTATCGTCATGGCACTGGTCTGGTCAGTACCCCTTGCGTCATACGCGATCTGGTACGTG
>VBLD01000287.1:1792-5602 GCA_005879205.1 Deltaproteobacteria bacterium | reverse complement strand
CGCGCTGGCTTTGCCAGCCGCGGCAGGACAGTCGGGCGTGATCCCGACGGAACACCCTCGCGTCCGGTTCGCGACCCAAGATGTCTTGGGTCGCGCTCCTAGCCTGCGGATGGGGCGGCCGCACCGCGGCCGGCCTGCTCGATCCTGCGGAGGCCGCACGGTATAGTAGCCGGCGGCATGGGGCGTGTGTGGGGAATGTCGGCCGCGCTGATCGGAATGGCGCTGCTCGCCGCCTGCGGCACCGAACGGCAGCCGTCGGCGCGAAACGACGACGACACGTCCGAGATATCGGCCGCCCAGCTGAACGACGCCTTCGAGGATCCGGCGACCGCAGAATTTCTCTCTCCCGAGGAGCGCACGGCGCTCGATCGCGTTCGCGGCGAGCACGCCGCGCAAGTGATGGACCACGCGGCCCAGAGTCCCCCGCCTCCCGAGGGCGCCGTCGCCCGGGCCCTCGACGACGTCGGCAAGGTCGGGGTCGCGCTGCTCAGCGTCGCCGCCACCATCGGCGTCCTCATCGCTCCCTTGTTCCTCTTCTAACCGATGGGCGCGTTCCGCACCGCGGCGGTGGCCGTGGGGGTCGCGGTGCTCCTCTGGCTGATGCTCGACTCCGGGCTGGTCAACCCCGAGCGCGCGGCGCCCCTCGTGTCCCTCTCGCTCGGCGGACTCGGCGTCCTGTTCGGGGTGGGGGCGTGGGCGATGACCGTCGGCGGCCGCCGAGAGCGGGCGCCCTTGCTGCTCGGGCTCGCGATCGGCGTCGGCGGCTACGCCGTCCTGCGCGTGCTGCCTCTTTGACGCCGGCTACGCGGGGCCGAGCCGTCCGGCCGGCGACGCGCCGCTCGCCGCCAGCTCGGCGGCCAGCGCCCGCGCCATCGTGCTGCGCTGGCGACCGTACCCGAAGTAGATGACGAGGCCGACCGCGAGCCAGACGAAGAGCCGCGTCCAGTTCTCCCAGCCGAGTCCGCACATCATCCAGAAGTTCATCGCCATGCCGAGAACCGGCACGGCCGGCACGAAGGGCGTGCGGAATGGTCTGGGGAGCTGCGGGTTCGTGCGCCGCATCACCATCACCGCCGCGCACACGATCACGAACGCCATCAGCGTACCGATGTTCACGAGCTCCGCGAGGATGCGCAGCGGGAAGAGCGCCGCCACGGTGGCCACCAGGACGCCGGTCAGGATCGTCGCCTTGTGGGGCGTACGGAAGCGCGGGTGGACGGCCCCGAAGAAGTCGCGCGGGATGAGCCCGTCGCGTGCCATGGCGAGGAGCACGCGCGCCTGGCTGAGCAGCAGGACGAGCAGCACGCTCGTGATGCCGACGACGGCGCCGAGCGAGATGAAGAACACCGCGACCCGCAGCCCGCGGGTGGCAAATGCCCCCGCCACCGGAGCGTCGATGTTGATCTGGGTGTACGGCACCATGCCGGTCAGGACCGCGGCGACCAGGATGTAGAGCACGGTGCACAGCGCGAGCGAGGCGATGATGCCGATCGGCACGTCGCGCTGCGGGTTGCGCGCCTCCTCGGCGTGCGTCGAGACCGAGTCGAAGCCGATGTAGGCGAAGAAGACGTAGGAGGCGCCCTTGAGGACCCCGCCCCACCCGTAGGGGAGGAACGGCCGCCAGTTCTCCGGGCGGATGTAGGCGCTGCCGAGGCCGATGACGAGCAGCACGACGATCAGCTTCAGGACCACCATCGCGGCGTTGAAGCTGGCACTCTCGCGGATGCCCACCACGAGTACGATCGAGATGAGAAGCACGACCAGCGCCGCAGGGAGGTTGCAGTAGCTGCCGGTCGCAGCCCAAAGGTGGGAGGTCGGGTCGATATCGATCGGTGTTGCCGTCCAGCGTTCCGGGAGCCTGATGTCGAAGATGGCGAGGAAGGAGAGGAAGTAGTGCGACCAGCCGTGCGCCACCGTGCTCGAGGCGACCGCGTACTCGAGAACCAGGTCCCAGCCGATGATCCAGGCGAACAGCTCGCCGAGCGTCGCGTAGGCGTAGGTGTAGGCGCTGCCTGCGACCGGGACCATGGACGCGAACTCGGCGTAGCAGAGTCCCGCCAGGGCACACCCGATCCCCGCCACGACGAACGAGAGGATGAGGCCGGGTCCCGCCTTGTCGTGCGCGGCGAGCCCGGTCAGCACGAAGATGCCGGCGCCGATGATGGCGCCCACACCGAGGGCCGTGAGCTGGACGGGGCCCAGGACGCGGCGCAGCCGGTGGTCTCCGGCCAGCTCGGCGAGCAGCACGTCCACGGGCTTGACGGCGAAGAGCTGGCTCCGCGGCCTCATCGCAACACCTCCCCCACCACGGTTCGCGGGTAACAGGTTTAGCGCGTGCCTGCAACGCGAAGCGCGCGCCGGACGTGCGCGGCGTAGCGGGTCTGGAGGAGGCGGGTCAGCTCGCCCGGCTGCCCGCCCGCGACCGGCCGCCCGTCGAGCCGCACGACCGGTACGATCTCCGCCGTCGAGGAGGTGAGGAAAACCTCGGCCGCGCGCCGCACACGAGCCGCCGGCACCCGCTCCTCTCGCAGCGCCACGCCCGCGCGCCGGGCGAGCACGAGCACGAGCGCGCGGGTGACGCCCGGGAGAATGCCCGCGGACACGGGAGGCGTCACGAGCGCGCCGCGCTCGACGAGGAAGAGATTGCTGGTCGTCCCCTCGGTCACCTCGCCCGCCGGAGTCACGTAGAGCGCCTCGTCGGCACGCCGGCGCGTGGCGAGGAGCCGGCCCGCGACCGCGCTCGCGTGCCCGACGAGCTTGAGAGCGCCCCACGGGGGCGCCGCGTCCCGCGGAAACGGCAAGAGGATCACCGAGGCGCCCCGTGTCTGCCGCCGGGCGAGGTCGCGAGGCAGCGGGCGGGCGACGAGCAGGAGCGTCGGGCGTGCGCGGCGTACGGGTGAGAGGACGTCGCCGGCGGGCCCGCGCGTGAGCGTCAGGCGCACGGCGGCGTCCGGCAGTCCGACGCGCGCCACGAGGCGCCGCGTCCGACGCTCCCACGCGGCGGCCGGCCCCGGGCCGGGCAGGGCGAGCGTTCGGGCAGCAGCGGCGAGCCGACGAACGTGTGCGGCGACGGCAAACGGCCGGCCGGCGTAGGTGCGCCACGTGTCGTAGGCCCCGTCGCCGTGCAGCAGCCCGCGGTCGAGCGCCGACACGCGCGCCCGGCGTGCCGGTACGAGGCGCCCGTTCAGCCAGACGAGCACAGCTCCAGGCCGTCGCGCGGCTGGTCGCGCAGCGCCCGGCGCAGGGCGGCCGTCTTGAGCCAGGCCTCCGCGCCCTCGCGCTCCGGATCGGAGTCGGCGACGATCCCGCCGCCGGCATGGTAGTGAACCGCGCCCCCGCTGACGATCGCCGTGCGGATGGCGAGCCCGAGCTCGAGGTCGCCGCGCGGGTCGAGGAAGCCGAAGGTTCCCGTGTACGGGCCGCGCGGCCACTCCTCGAGCTCGCGGATGATCTCCATGGCTCGCACCTTGGGAGCGCCGGTGATCGATCCTCCGGGAAACGTGGCGCGCAGCAGATCCGCGAGGCCGACGTCGGCCCGCAGCCGACCTGCGATCGTCGACACCAGATGGTGCACCGTGGGGTGACTCTCGACCGCCGCGTACCGTTCGACCACCACCGTGCCCACGTCGCAGACCCGTCCGAGGTCGTTGCGCTCGAGGTCGACGATCATCACGTGCTCGGCGCGTTCCTTGGGGTCGTGGAGGAGCTCCGCCGCGAGCGCCGCGTCGTGGCTCGGACCGTCGCCGCGCGGGCGCGTCCCCTTGATGGGCCGCGTCTCGACGCGCCGGCCGCGCCGGCGCAGGAAGAGCT
>VBLD01000287.1:1173-1787 GCA_005879205.1 Deltaproteobacteria bacterium | reverse complement strand
GGCGACCAGCTGCGCGCTCCCGAGGTCCAGGTAGGCGCCGTAGGGCACCGGATGCCGGGCGGCGAGCCGGGCGGCCAGCGCCCAGGCCGGTGCGACCAGCGACGCCGCGAAGGGTTGCGTCAGGTTCACCTGGTAGGCGTCGCCCGCGGCGAGGTATCCGAGGATGCGTGCGACGGCGTCCCGGTAGCGTGCCGGCGGAAGGAGCGGCTCGAGGGGGCCGCCGACGGGGCCGCGCCAGGCGGGCGCCGGTGCGGCGAGCCGCTCGAGCCACGGCGCGCGGGCGGCGCGCGCGTCGCTGCAGAGGAGCCCGTACTGCCCGCGACGGCGGTCATAGGCGAGCAGCGGGTCGTAGCGGCGGAGCACGGCCAACGGCAGAGCGCCGCGGCGCGTGAGGCCGTCGCGTGGCGGCTCGATGAGATCGCCGAGCTCGTAGGCGAGACAGGCGAGGACCCCACCGCCGAGCGGGAACGGGAGCGCGGCATCCACGAGGGACGTCTCGGCGACGAACCGTTCGATGCTGCCGACGGCATCGCTGGTGCCGTCGGTCACGCGCAGCTCCGCCACCGGCGCGCAACCCAGGAGGACGAAAGGGTGCGTCTCGTCGGGAATCTCGA
>VBLD01000287.1:584-1125 GCA_005879205.1 Deltaproteobacteria bacterium | reverse complement strand
CGCGAGCGGGATCAGGCCCATCGAGGCGCGGATCGTAGGGAGCGCTCGAGGACCGGTCAAGGTCGACGGCGACGCGCCTATTGCCAAGCTCGACGTTCCGCGCCTATGGCGGAGGCCGATGCCGCCGACCCGCACCAGCCGGGCGGTCGTGCAGACGGGCCCCCGTCGCCTCGAGCTGCGCGAGCTGCCGGTGCCGGACGTCGACGACGAGAGCGCGCTGCTCCGCGTGGAGGCCTGCGGCATCTGCGGGAGCGACGCCGAGCAATACGCCGGGATCCTGCCGGTGCGCTTCCCGCTGATTCCGGGCCACGAGCCGCTCGGCGTCATCGAGCGCATCGGCGACCGCGCCGCCCGCCGCTGGGGCGTCGACGTCGGCGATCGGGTCGCGGTGGAGTCGCTGATCCCGTGCGGCCATTGCCGGGCGTGCACCGAGGGTCGCTACCAGCTCTGCCGCGGGCGCGGCGGGATGTTCGGCCACGGCTACGTGCCCCTGACGCACCCGCCCGGCCTGTGGGGCGCGTATGCGGACTACATGCACCTC
>VBLD01000287.1:0-464 GCA_005879205.1 Deltaproteobacteria bacterium | reverse complement strand
TCGGGCCGGGCCAGCGTGGTCTCGCGTGCGTGGTCGCGGCACGCGCCGCCGGAGCCGACATGATCATCGTCACCGGCCTCGGGCGCGACGCGAGGAAGCTCGCCCTCGCGCGCGAGCTCGGGGCCGACCACACGATCGACGTGGAAGCCGAGGATGCGCGTGCCCGCGTCCAGGAGCTGACCGGTGGCCGCGGCGCCGACGTCGTGATCGAGGTCTCGGCCAACGCGCCCGAGCCGGTGGCCGAGGCACTGCGCTACGTCGCCGCGGGGGGGCGGATCGTGCTCGCCGGCGTCAAGGGGTTCAAGGCGGTGCCCGACTTCATCAGCGATCTGGTCGTGATGAAGGAAGTGACGATCCGGGGCGCGTTCGGCGTCACGACCCGCGCCTACGACGCGGCCATCCGGCTGATCGAGTCCGGGCGCGTGCCGCTCGCCAGGATGCACACGCACGACTTCCCGCTGGAG
>VBLD01000297.1 GCA_005879205.1 Deltaproteobacteria bacterium | reverse complement strand
GTCGCGACGCCGAGCCCCTGGTTCTCGAACAGCGGGACCGTCGGGTAGCCGCCGAGCAGCGCGGCGCCGAGCATGTAGAGCGGCACCTGCGGGCCGGGGATGTTGGTGACGATCAGGTTGTACGGGGCGAGTCGCGACGCCAGCCGCGTGCCGAGGGTGATCACGGCGGCGCCCGCCCACTCGGCGAGCTGCGTCAGCAGCTCCACGCCGCGTGCCTGGTTGGAGTCCTTTAGGCGCTTGGTGGTCTCGCGGATCTTGACGAGCCGTCGCCGCGGGTCGTGCTCCTGGATGGGGAGCGACATGAGCCAGCCCGAGGCCCGGTTGGTGAGGCGGCCGCGCTCGTCCTCGGAGCGGACGCTCACCGGCACGACGATCCGGTAGTCCATCCGCTCGAGCGTCACGCGGCGCTTGCGCAGGAAGCGGCGCACGGCGCCCGCCACGGCGGCGAGCACGACGTCGTTCACCGTGCCGCCGAAGCGTTCCTTGACCCCCTTCACCTCGCCGAGATCGAGCGTCAGCCAGTCGAAGCGGCGGTGCGGACCGATCGGCTGGTTGAGCGGCGTCCTGGCCGCGCCGCGGAGCCCGGCGTTGATCGTCTCCCAGGCGGCGGCCACGCGCTCGAAGACGCGCTCGGGCGCGACCTCCGGTCTCCGCAGCGTGCTGCCGAGCCAGCGCGCGAGCCCGATCGGCCGTTGTACCTGCCGCAGCGCCTCGTCGCGCAACAGCGCGAGCGGGGTCGGCGACGGACGAGGAACCCAGGCGGGCGCCTCCTCCATGGGATGCTCGGGGATCGGACTCAGGAGGACGGAAAGGAGGTCGACGGCGGCCACGCCGTCCACCATGCAGTGGTGGGTCTTGCTGATCATCGCGAAGCGGCCGCCCTCGAGCCCCTCGACGATCCAGATCTCCCAGAGCGGGCGGCGCCGGTCGAGACGCTGCGACATGATGCGCCCGGTCAGGCGCTTCAGCTGCTCCTCGTCGCCGGGACGGGGCAGGCTCGTGTGGCGGACGTGATAGCTCAGGTTGAAGTGGTCGTCGTCCACCCACACGGGATGTCGCTCGAGCGGGATGTACGCCACCCGCTGCCGGTAGCGTGGGATCCAGTGGAGGCGGGACTCGACGTGGCGGCGGATGCGCTCGATGTCGACGCCGCCGGCGGGCGTGGCCAGCGGACCCGCGTCGAAGATCGCGATGCCCCCGAGGTGCATGTGGGTATTGGGATCCTCGAAGATGAGGAACGAGCTGTCCTGGGCCGAGAAGCGTTCGTAGCCGGCACTCATCGAGGGCGCTCTATCTACCTCTGGATGGTACGGGTGTAAACCTCCTCGATCGGGTTGGCGAAGCTCGGCTCGACGATCGCCGACATGCAGAAGCACGTCGAAGCGCTGCAGAAGAACCTCGATGCGTTCAAGCAGGTGAAAGGGGCGCTCGGCGGCTGACCGCGAACGCTCGCACGGAGGACGATCATGGCGAAGCTTGCATCGTTGTTTGGTGGTACCCGCACGCTCCTCGCCTTCGCGGGGACGCCCTACGCGGCGATGGCGAAGACGTACCAGGTCACCGGGCCCGTATTCGAGGTGACCAACGACATGATCGCGGTCCAGAAGGGCAAGGATCGATGGGAGATCGGCCGCGACGCCTCCACGAAGGTGACGATGGAGTACCGGATGACGGCGACCTCGGTCGAGGTGAAGCCGGCCAGCGGCGCGGCGGCGAAGTCGAAGTCGAAGGCCGCCAAGTAGCGGCGACGGGTTGACTCGCCGTCGCGACGCGCCTACGGCTCGCGCATGACGGACGCCGCCTTCCCCGTGATCGACGCCGACGGTCACGTGACCGAGCCGCCGACGGTGTGGACGGAGTACGTCGAGGAAGCGTACCGGGGCCGCGCGCCCCGGCCCGCCCTCGACGAGCATGGCCACCCGTGCCAGGTGCTGGGCGGGCAGATGGCCATGCGCGACGCGATGCTCCTCACGCTCGGTCCCGAGCGGAGCTTCGCGGGCTACACGGCGCGGGCGGGCGGCTACGACCCGAAGGCGCGCCTCGCCGACCTCGACAGCGAAGGGATCGCCGTCGCCGTGCTCTATCCGTCGATCGGGCTCTTCTTCAGCGACGTGCACGACGCCGGCCTCCAGGGTGCGCTCTGCCGCGCGTACAATCGGTGGCTCGCCGACTACTGCCGCGCGGCGCCCGGTCGCCTGATCGGCGTGGCGCTTCTCCCGCTCCTCGACGTGGAGGAGTCGGTGCGCGAGCTCGAGCACGCCGTCGAGCGCCTCGGCTTCCGCGGCGCCTTCGTGCGGCCGAATCCCTACGGCGGGCGGCCGATCCATCATCCCGTCTACGACCCGCTCTGGAACTGCGCCGAGACGCTCGGCGTGCCCGTCGCCGTGCACGAAGGGCTCTCGGACACCATGCCGACGCTCGGGCGCGACCGCTTCGAGAACGCGGCCATCCGCCACGTGCTGTCGCATCCCTTCGAGCAGATGGCGGCGTGCGCCGGCTTCGTGCTGGCGGGCGTGCTCGAGCGCCATGCGAGGCTGCGCGTCGTGTTCCTCGAGTCCGGGTGCGGCTGGCTCCCCTACTGGCTCGAGCGCATGGACGAGCACTGGGAGACCTGGCGGGCGCTCCTGCCGCTCGTCCGCCGTCCTCCGTCGGAGTACTTCCGCCGCCAGTGCATGGTCTCGATGGATCCCGGCGAGGCGATCGTCGAGGCCGTCGTCCGCCATGCGGGCGAGGATCTCGTGGTCTGGGCATCGGACTACCCGCATCCGGACGCGACGTTCCCCGGTGCGGTGACCAAGACGCTCGGAGCCCTCGAGGGTGTGCCGGCGTCCGCGCGACGGAAGATCCTGGTGGACAACGCCGCCCGGCTCTACGGGCTGGACGTCGCGGCGGCGACGGCGCACGCCTGAGCGCGTGTGGCTCCTAGCTCGCGCGCGCCGCGGCCAGTTGATCGAGCGCCCGGGTCCAGCCGCGCCGATGCACTTCTGCGCCGACCCCATGGTCCGTCAGGACGACCTCGGTGCGGCCTCCGAGGTCGATGAACTCGACCGTGCACAGGGTCTGCGTCAGCACCTTGCCGCCCCGGCTGACGGTCTCCGTGAACACCAGACGCTTCGGGCGCACGATCTCCCGGTATTCGTCGGTCTCGGTGAACGGCTCCTCGACCAGGGCCGGGAGGAGAACCATGAAGGCAGCGAGGCTCCACGCCCTCGGGCAACCGCTCCGAATCGAGACGGTCCCGGTTCCCGCCGTTGCTCGAGACGAGGTGCTGCTCCGGATCGCGGGCGCGGGCGTCTGTCATTCCGATCTACACATCCGGAGTGGCGAGTTCCCGCTGCCGCCGGGCTTCGACATGCCTCTGACCCTGGGGCACGAGAACGCCGGATACGTCGAGGCCGTCGGGCCTGACGTGACGGCGGTGAAGCGCGGGGACGCGGTCGCCGTCTGGGGCGGGCGAGGCTGCGGGTCGTGCCGGATCTGCCGGCAGGGTGACGA
>VBLD01000296.1:6318-6687 GCA_005879205.1 Deltaproteobacteria bacterium | reverse complement strand
CTTCTTCTCCGACCCGGATCCGGAGTTCCACCTGGCAGGTGTGCAGGCCTACAACGACTGGATCGCCGAGGAGTTCGTCAAGGTCGCGCCCGAGCGGCTGATCGGGCTCACCTGCATCCCGGCGCTCGGCGTGGACGCCGCCATCAAGGAGATGGAGCGCGGCCTCCGGCTCGGGATGCGGGGGGCCTGGCTGAACACGATGCCGAGCGTCGGGCCGGCGATCCGTCCCGAGGACGATCCCTTCTGGGACGCCGCGCAGACACTCGGCGTGCCCGTTCACTTTCACGTCCGCGTGATGCGGCAGATCCAGAAGCCGCGGCCCAAGGGCGCGCGGGGCGACGACCTGACCGGCCTCGCCAACGTCGGCGC
>VBLD01000296.1:0-6241 GCA_005879205.1 Deltaproteobacteria bacterium | reverse complement strand
CCGGCTCGGGCTGGGTCCCCTACATCCTCGAGCAGCTCGACGACCGCTGGTGGCGGAACCGGTCGTGGCTACCCGTCAAGCTGAAGCACGAGCCGAGCTTCTACTTCCACCGCAACTGGCGCTCGACCTTCATGATCGACCGCTACGCCGTCCAGAACCGCCACACGCTCGGCGTCGAGAACATGATGTGGTCGAGCGACTACCCGCACCACGGCTGCGACTGGCCGGAGACCCGGCGCGTCGTGGACGACATGTTCCGCGACGTGAGCGCCGCCGAGCGCCGCCGCATCTGCGCGCTCAACGCGGCCGAGCTCTACAAGCTCGTCTGACGCGCCGCGGGGACCAGCTACCAAGCCGACCCGAGACTGCGTCTCGGGTCGGGATCGGAAGCGAGCGAGCGTGCGGCGTTCGGTGGATGACGCGGACGTCATGCCGCGGCCGGCGAAGCCGGCGCGGCACAACGTCGCGTGTTAGAACGCCCGGCTGGCAACTCGCCGCCGAGGCACGCTCCCGACGCACGCGCTCATGCTCGGCAACGTTTGCCGCGCCGGCTTCGCCGGCCGCGGCACGCCGTCGGTCGTCGTCCACCGGGCGGCATTCTCGCTGTCCGTCGCCGACCCGAGACGCAGTCTCGGGTCGGTCTCCTAGCCGCGGACGCGCGGCCGCAGCTGATGGAGTATCTCGTGCAGCGCGCCGAGCAGGTCCGTCGTCGTCAGCAGACCGCGCAGGGCGCCGTTCGCATCCACCACCGGAAGACAGTTGATGCGATGGAACACGACCAGGTCGATGGGCGTCGGTGATCGGGCTCTCCGGGGTGACGGTGATGCCGCCGCGGCTCATCACCTGTGACACCGTGGCCGTGCCGGAGACGCCCCTGGCCATCGCACGCAGCACGTCGCGGTCGGACAGCACGCCGACCAGGCCGCCGGTCTCGTCGACGATCAGCATGTGGCGGAAGCCGTACTCGTTGAACGCGGCCACCGCGTCGGCGATCGGCCGGTCCGGGGTGAGCGAGCGCACGGACACGCTCATGATCTCGGCGACGGTGCTGAGGCCCGGGGCGACCGTTTCGCGGACTAGCTGATTCGAAGCCGTGTTCGTCGTGTCCATGAGCGTCCTCATCGCGGTGAGTTTCGGCAGATCCCCGCAAAACTTGAGTACCGGCCTCCGGCGACCCGAGTCCGCGTATGGCCCGGCCCGGCGCGACGATGTAGGGTACCGCGAAGAGGCAGCATGCTCGCGACGCCGCTCTCCGCCACCCTCGGCATCGAGCTCGCGATCTTCAACGCGCCGACCGGAGGCGCCACGGCGGGCGCCGAGCTCGCCGCTGCGGTCGCCAACGCCGGGGGATTCGGCATGCTCGGTCTCGCGGGGCTGCCGCCCCCCTTCATCCGCGAGCAGGTGCGGCGCACGCGGGCGCTGACGCGCAGGCCCTTCGGCGCAAACGTCATCCTCGTCCAGATGCAGGGAGGCGAGATCGACGTCCTGTTCGACGAGAAGGTCGCGGTGCTCTCCACGCACTGGGGAAATCCGGGATCCCTCGTCCGCGACGCGCACCGCCATGGTATCAAAGTGATCCCGCAGGTGGGCTCCGTCGAGGAAGCCGTGGCGTGCGCCGAGGCCGGCGTCGACGCGATCGTCGCGCAGGGGGTCGAGGCGGGCGGTCACGTGCGAGGCACGGTGTCGCTCTCCGTCCTCGTGCCCGCCGTCGTCGAGGCGGTACGGCCGATCCCGGTGATCGCCGCCGGCGGGATCGCGGACGGCCGCGGGGCCGCGGCCGCCCTCGCCCTCGGCGCCGAGGGCGTGATGATGGGAACGCGTTTTCTCGCGACACCGGAAGGCGGCATCAGCCCCGCGTACAAGGAGCGCATCGTCCGGAGCCGTGCCGAGGACACGATCCTCACCAGCCTCTTCGACGTCGGCTGGCCGGACGCACCGCATCGCGTCCTCAGAAACCGCGCCGTCTCGGAGTGGGAGGCCGCCGGCCGGCCCGAGTCCGGGCGGCGACCCGGAGAGGGAGGGGTCGTCGGGCGCGCCGCGATCGCCGGACACCCGATCGACGTCGTCCGGTACTCGATCGTGCCGCCCGTCCAGGGGTACGAGGGAGACCTCGAGCTCGCGTGCCTCTACGCGGGCGAGTCCTGTACGCTCGTGCGCGACATCCGGCCCGCCGGCGAGATCGTGCGCGACGTCGCGCGCGACGCCGGGGCGATCCTGCGGGGCGCGTGAACGCCTTCATGGCGTCGGCGGGCACGTCGCCTCCATCTCGCTCACGGCCGCGAATTCGGCCGCGGTCATGGCGAGCTGCCAGCGCTCCTTGATGCGCTTCCACGCCCGCGCATAGGAGCACCATTCTCCCTGCCGGGGTGGCTTCCACTGCTCGGGGCCCTTCTCGCCCTTGGCCTGGTGGAGATCTCTGCGCACCGCCACGAGGTGATCGCGGTCGGAGAGATCGTTGACGTACTGCTCACGCCGGGCGGCGTCCCACAGCCAGCCGCCGGCGCGGTGCACGTTGCCGAGCGGGACCAGGTGGTCGACGGCGAGCTGCGTCGCGTCGGTGACGATGTCCCCGCTGTAGGGATCGGCCCATATGCCGGACGCCACGACACAGCGCTTGGCGTCCGCGAAGTGCACGGGTACGGCCGAGTCGCGGATCAGAACCTCCTGGCGCGTGTCCTGGCAGTCGCCGTCGGCGTCCGTCCACTGCGGCCAGTCGCTCCGCCGATACGGCGGCATGCTCGGTGGGACCGCCTGAGCCGGGCGCGTGCTCGCCGCGGCTGGTGCGGGCGCCGCCGGCTTCGGGGCGGCCGGCGCGGGTGCGACGGGGCGGCCGGCGGGTGCAGAGCCGGTCGGGAGCGGACCGCCTGCCACCTCGACGCGAAGGCTCGGCGCCCATGCCCACCCGACGAGTCCGTCGGCCGTCTCCACCCGGTAGAACCCGTTCGGGCGGTCGGGCTGGGTCGTCAGCAGCTTCACCCGCTCGCCGGCCTTGATGGCACGGATCGGCGGTTGGGCCCGGTTACGGTCGCGCCGCAGCGCCACGTCGCGCATCGCGACGGCGGTCGCGGCGGCCGCCGGACGGGCCGCGAGGCAGAGCAGGAACGCGAGCGCCAGGCGCCGGCGCATCGCTACTTGACGCCGACCACCATCGAATCGTGCCCCACGAGCGGCTCGACGTAGGCCTTCCGGAATCCCTCCTCTCGCATCCACGCCGCGCAGTCCGCGCCGGTGTAGTCGAATCCGCCGGCGGTCTCGATCAGCATGTTGAGGCTCATCAGGAGGCCGAAGGTGTTGGTCCGCCGCTCGTCGTCGATGATCGCCTCGTAGACGATGAGCGCGCCGCCCGCCGGCAGCGCCGCGTGCGCCTTCCGCAGGAGCAGGCGCTTCTGCTCCAGATCCCAGTCGTGAAGGATGTGTCCCATGACGAGCACGTCGGCCGCGGGCAATGGATCTGTGAAGAAGTTGCCCGGCTGGAAGCGCAGGCGATCGCCGAGCCCGAAGGAAGCGACGTACTGCTCGAAGACCGGACGGACGACGGGCAGGTCGAAGCCGGTGCCGGTGAGCGCCGGGTGAGCCAGCGCCACCTGGACGGCGACCGCTCCCTGGGCGGCGCCGACGTCGGCGAACGTCCGATAGTCCTTCCAGGGAAACTTCCGGGCGATCGCGCAGGCAGCGCCGAGGCTCACTCCCGTCATCGCCTGGAGGAACTGCCGGAGCCGAGCGGCGTCGGAGTAGAGCAGCGCGAAGAAGTCCTCGCCCTTCTTGGCCTCGTTCTGCGGCTGTCCAGCGCCTCGCTGAGCGAGCCCCAGAACCCGTACAGCCTGGCGTTCAGCATCTCGAGCAGCCCGCCCACGTAGGTGGGCTTCGCCCGATCGAGGAAGAGGTCGGTCTCGGGGGTGTTGGCATACACGCTGTCTCTCCGCTCGAGCACGCCGAGGGCGACGAGCGCGTCGAAGAAGTCGCGCGCGCTGCGCGGGTGAAGACCCAGGCGCTCGCGCAGCGTCTCGCGCTCGAGCGGTCCCGCCGCCAGCTCGGAGAAGAGGCCGAGCTCGACCGCGCTGAGCAGGGCCTTCGAGCCCCAGAAACCTGTCCCGAGGTCCAGGATTCGGTCCGGTGTCGGTTCCGTCGGCATGAGTCCTCCTTGCCGCACCATCCAATGCTGATTGGGCGAAAGGCAGTTTCGCCGGGGATTTCTACCCTGCCGGACCGTGCAGGAGGCTGCCGACGAGACCGTGCATGGTGGACACACCGCGGCGGAGCTTGAGCCGCTCGATGTAGTGGCCCACCGTCCGCGCGCTCAGTCCCGTCACCGCCGCGATCTCCTTGTGGGTCTTGTCGGCAATCAGCAGCCGCGCGATCGCCCGCTCCTTGCCGGCGAGACCCTGGAGGGGAGGCGCGGGGGCGCGATGACGGCCGAGCTGCACCGCCACGCTCGCCACGTGCGCCAGCAGCTTCAGCACGATCTCCTGGTCGACGGTACACTGCCAGGGCGCGCTCTTCGCCGCGGCGAGCGTCCCGATCGGCCCCTCCGGGCCGCGCAGCGGCACGACGCACAGGCCCCGAACCTCGTTCCGGCGCGCGAAGGCCGCGCGCGCGCTGTCGCGGAGCCGCCACGTGTCCGCGCAGCGGAGCGTCCGACCCGACGCGATGACCGTGCCGCTGAGGCTCGCGGCCACCGGCAGCCGGGTCCCATGGATCGCGCCCGGCGCCCCGTAGACGCTCACCACCTCGAGCTCCCGCCGATCCTCGCCGAGCAGGCTGATGGCCGCCATCCGCGCCCCCGAGAGATGTGCGGCGCCCTGCACGATCGACGCGAGCAGGCGGTCGAGAGCTGCGTGCGCGCTCGTCTCCTCGAGCAGACGATGCAGAAACGTCGCCAGCCCGAGGTCGGCCGGGCGCGGCGATGCCGCTCGCGACGCGCGCCGGCCGAGCGCGACCACCTTCGAGCGAGCTGCTGGCCGGGCCGCGCGGCCATTCGAACGACCCGGACCCCCGCTCGTCGACTGGCTTCTCATGTCGCGCGCTGCTGGGGTAGCGCCATTTGCGTCCGGGAATCAAGACGCGGCGCGATCGAAGTCTCACTGGACTTCGGCGACCGTACCGTCGTAGCGTGCGCGCATGAGCGACGAGCTGGCGTTCCTCGACGCGACGGCGCAGGCGGACCTCGTACGGCGGCGGAAGCTGAGCCCCGCGGAGCTCGTGGAGGCGGCGATCGACCGGATTGACCGCGTCAACGGCGAGCTGAACGCGGTCATCATCCCGCTCTTCGAGAAGGCCCGCGCCGAGGCTGCCGGCGGCGCGCTACCGGACGGTCCCTTCCGCGGCGTGCCGTTCCTGGTGAAGGAGATCTTCGCGCACACGGCCGGCGATCCCTATCACGCCGGCATGAAGCTGCTCCGGAGGCTCGGGTGGGTCGAGCGGGAGGACACGTATCTCGTCGCGAAGTTCCGAGCCGCCGGTCTCGTCTTCGTCGGACGGACGAACGTGCCGGAGCTGGGGAGCCTGCCGACGACGGAGCCGGACGCCTACGGCCCCACCCGCAATCCCTGGGACCCGACCCGCTCGTCGGGCGGCTCGAGCGGCGGTGCCGCCGCCGCGGTCGCCGCCGGCCTCGTGCCGGCGGCGCACGCGAACGACGGGGGCGGCTCGATCCGCATCCCGGCCAGTGCTTGCGGGCTGGTGGGTCTGAAGCCGACGCGCGGGCGGACGTCGCTCGGCCCCGACGCGGGCGAGAGCTGGGCCGGGGCGGTCGCGGAACACGTCGTTACCCGCTCCGTACGCGACACCGCCGCGCTCCTCGACGCGGTCGCGGGTCCAATGCCCGGCGATCCCTACTTCGCGCCACCCCCCGCCCGACCATTCAGGTAGGGGCACGTCCCGGCCGGCTCCGCATCGGCCTGATGGCGCGCGCGCCAGGCGATGCCTTCCCGATTCACGGCGACTGCGTGGCCGCGGCGCGGGATGCGGCGCGCCTGCTCGAGTCGCTCGGTCACGCCGTGGAGGAGGCGCACCCGGCGGCGCTCGACGACCCGGAGGTCGGCCAGCGCTTCACCCTCGTGGTCGCGGCCTGGCTCGCCCGCGACCTGGAGTACTGGAGCGAGCGGACCGGACACACGATCGGGCCGGACGACGTCGAGCCGATGAACTGGGCGGTCGCCGAGCAGGGGCGCGCGTGCAGCGCGCGCCAGTACGTCCGCGCCGTCGAGTGGCTGCAGGGATACTCGCGACGCGTCGCCTTGTG
>VBLD01000295.1 GCA_005879205.1 Deltaproteobacteria bacterium | reverse complement strand
CCGCAGGTGAACGCCGCGATCGCCGACCCCGCCAAGCGGGCGCGCGCCGGGTCGTGTCTCGCCGGTCCGTTCGACCTGCCCTCGATCGTGCGCATCCCGACGACGACGCCGACGTTCCGCGACAAGGTCCGCGACTGGGAGACGATCGCGAGCCTCGCCGCATTCACCTTCTATCGCGGCGGCAGCGTGCTGCCCGTGCTCGGGGCGGCGGTCGACCCGACGAACCACTACGTGATGGAAGCCTTCTGGATGCTCGAGTACGTCGTGCGCGACGACGTGAGCTTCAACATCGTGCAGCGTTACTTCATCAACCCGACGGGCAAGGACCCGATCTTCTCGCCGTGGGGGTTCGGCTCGCTGTCGACGGGGCGGTCCGAGACGAGTCTGCGATTGACGTTGCAGTTCTAGGACGGGTGGGATGGCGGACGCGCGGTTCCCCGGCGGCTTCGGCGCCGCCGTCCGCCGCTTCAACGCCGGCCAGTTCTTCGAGGCCCACGAGGGGTTCGAGGAGCTGCTCGACGAGGTCGAAGGCGATGAGCGTTGGAACCTCCTGGTGGCACTGATCCAGGTGGCCGTCGGGTATCACAAGCTCACCTCGGTCCATCCGGGGGCCGAACGCATGCTGCGGCTCGGGGCGGAGAAGCTCGCGGCCTTTCCCGCCGTCGCCTGGGGCGTGGCGGTGGAGCGGCTGCGACGACGGATCGCCGACGACCTCGCGCTGCTCGAGAGCGGAGGGGAAACCGGCCCGCGCCTCGCCGGAGCTCCGCCGCGGATCGAGCTCGTCAAGGGCGGCCCGGCCGTCGGCGCCGGCTGAGCCATGGCCCGCGGCGGGCGGATCGACCTCGGGTCTCGCCACCTGCGGGCGACCGCGGCCGACGGGTTGCTGCGCGTCGTCATCGACCGTCCCGCGCGCCGCAACGCGCTGACCATCGAGATGTACCACGGCCTCAAGAAGGCCGCCGTGCTCGCCGAACGCGACCCCGCGATCGACGTCCTCCTGGTCACGGCGGCCGGCGACACGTTCTGCGTCGGCGGCGAGATGGGCGGCCAGCACGAGGGCGGCCAGCCCCTCGACCGCGAGACCGACGGCTTCGACCTCCTGCCCTTCGTGCAGTTCGAGCGCTGTCCGAAGATCGTGATGCTGGCGGTGAACGGCATGTGCCAGGGCGGGGGGCTCAACATGGTCCTCACCAGCGACCTCGTGCTGGCGTCGGCGCGCGCGACCTTCCGGGCGCCCGAGCTGCTGCGCGGCGTCGCCGACTGCTTCCTCGGCGCCCGGCTCGCGAGCCGCATCGGCATGGCGCGCGCCAAGTACCTGCTCTTCACCGCACAGCCGGCGACGGCCGCCGAAGCGCTGGCCATGGGGCTCATCGCCCGCGTCGTTCCGCACGACGAGCTGGAGGATGCAGTGGCCGAGACGGTCGAAGGCGTGCGCCAGACGGCGCCGGCCGCGCGCCGGGCGCTCAAGCGCGACTTCAACCGGCAGCTGCCGCCGATCGACTTCACGATGTTCGCCGAGTCGCTCGCCTCGGACGAGGTGCGGGAGGGATTCGCGGCGTTCGTCGAGAAGCGGCCGCCGCGCTGGATCCGTCGTCCGAAGTAGCGTCGCCGACACGCGCTGAGCCCGCTCGATCGAGCCGCGCGCTGGTTCGCGGCCGGATGCGGACGGGCGCCGAAGATTCGCGGCCGGATGCGGACGGCCGCCGATCGCCGGTGGATCACCCACGGGGAAGCCCCAGCACCCCCCGGAACGCAAAGCGGCCCCTGTGCGTGGCGCGACAGAACATGCGCAAGCATGCCTCACGTCACCCTCTCTAGCTTGTTAATTTATTGACACTGACCGTGCTGAAGCGTTATGAACATGTCGCATGACAGTACACGCCAACGCCTGCTGGGCAGCGCACGGCGGCGTTCTTGCGGCTTCCGCGGGGGCTCGCTCGGGCAAGTGCGGCGGCTGTCGAGGCGGCGACCGGCGTGAATTCGCTACGCTAGCTAGCAAACAAGTGTCTGGCGCTCCGGCAGCGAACTGAGAACAGGAGGCGAGCGTGATGGCTCCACAGTGCGAAAGAGGGCGGACGGCATCCCGGACCCTGCGGTCCAGGGGGATGCTCCTGGGTCTCCTCGTCGGCCTCGTGATCCTGGCGGACGGCCGCGACGCGTGGACCCACCAGGATCCCCCGGGGTGCATCGGGTCGACCGTCGGCCTCTCGCTCGATCCTCCCGAGCGCGACACCGACGGGGACGGGCTGCCCGATACCCCGATCGACCCCGACTCCGCCAACCTGCCGCTGGAGGGCGAGACGATCTTCTATCGCGCCCGCCTGACCATGGGCAGCGCCGCCGCCTGCGCCTTCGAGGGCGGAACGCTCGCGATCGTCACGCCGGACGGCGTCGAGCACAGCGTGACCCCGGTTGGCGGCATTCCGTGCATCGGCGGCGGGCCCACGTGCCCCTTGCCCATGTTCACGAGCAAGTTCGTGGCGTACGTCGCCAACCACCTCGATCTCAGCGGCGGCGTCCTCGAAGCGCAGGCACTCTATGCGAACGGCCTCTCGCACCAGGGCGACCCGGATGCGGTGGGAGAGGCGGCGTCGGCCACACTCCCGATCGGTCTGCTTGCGTGCGGCGACGGCACGCTGACGTCCACCCGCCGATGCAGCGGCACGAAGTCGCCCTGCAGCACGAGCGCCAATTGTCCCATCGGACAGACGTGCACCGGCGGCGAGCAATGCGATCCGGCTCGGATGCCCGACGGGTGCTCGGTGCCGGGCACGTGCGGCGCAGTCGGGACGCCGGCGCAATGTACCTGCCTGCCGTGCGGCCAGACGGCACCCGCGTGCAACGGGCCCTGTCCCGCCGGGCAGGTCTGCTCGAGCGACGGGTCGGGCTGCGGGTGCATCACCCCCTGCGCCAACGCGACGGCGCCGGCCTGCGGCGGTGTGTGCCCCGCCGGCCAGGTGTGCTCGACGAACGGCACGAGCTGCGGATGCATCACGCCGTGCGCGAATTCGACCGCGCCCGCGTGCGGCGGGGTGTGCCCCGCCGGTCAGACGTGCTCCAGCAACGGCACGAGCTGCGGATGCATCACGCCGTGCGCGAGCGCGACGGCGCCGGCCTGCGGCGGGGTTTGCCCCGCGGGGCAGACGTGCTCGAGCAACGGCACGAGCTGCCAGTGCACCGCCCCCTGCGCGAGCGGCACGGCGCCCACCTGCGGCGGCACCTGTCCCGCGGGCCAGGTCTGCTCGACAAATGGGACGAGCTGCCAGTGCGTCACGCCGTGCACGAGCTCCACGGCGCCCGCCTGCGGCGGCACCTGTCCGATCGGCCAGACGTGCTCCAGCAACGGCACGAGCTGCCGGTGCGTCACCCCGTGCGACCGGTCCTCGGCCCCGACCTGCGGCGGTGCGTGCCCCGCGGGCCAGGCCTGCGTGGCAAGCGGCACGGTCTGCGTCTGCGACGCGCCGTGCGCCGGCTCGACGGCTCCCACGTGCGGCGGCATGTGTCCGTCGGGCCAGGTCTGCTCGAGCAACGGCGCCGGCTGCCAATGTGTTCCGCCGGCGTGCGGGCTCAAGAACGATCCGTGTCAGGTCACCATCGGCGCCACGTCCTACCCGACGCTGCAGGCGGCGATCGACGCGGCTCCTACGTGCACGACGACGTGCACCGCGGTTCCCCCGACGGTCATCACGGTGCGCGGGAGCTGCCCGGGCGCCGTGCTCGTGTACCAGAAGGCGAATCTCACCATCCAGGGCGTCCAGCCCG
>VBLD01000271.1 GCA_005879205.1 Deltaproteobacteria bacterium | reverse complement strand
CTGGATCAGCACGTGGAACGGCCCGCCCCCCATCCCGAAGCCTCCGAGGACGGCGGCGAAGACAATCACGAGGCCGATGATCGTGAACATGTCCGAGTCAATGCATTGACCCGTCGACGGACGGGCCCGATCAGATATCGGCGGGCGGGGGCGCGCACTTGAACGGGCGCCCGGCCGCTCCGATCAGAGTTGCCGCAGCGCGGCCCGGGTCGCAAGCCGCGGACGATCCTGCTAGGAACGCGCCCGATGCCGGCAGGCCGCGCCTTCCCGCCGGGCTTCCTCTGGGGCGCCGCCACCTCGGCGCACCAGGTGGAAGGCAACTGCACGAACAACCAGTGGTGGGCCTGGGAGCAGGAGGCCGGCCACATCCGCGACGGTGACGTCTCCGGCCTCGCCTGTGACCACTACCGGCGGTTCGACGACGACTTCCGGCTCGCCGCCGAGCTCGGCCACACCGCGCAGCGTTTCTCGATCGAGTGGAGCCGCATCGAGCCGGAGGAAGGGCGCTTCGAGGAGCGCGAGCTCGACCACTACCGCGCCGTCTGCGACGCCGTCCGCCGCCATGGGATGACGCCGACGGCGACGCTCCATCACTTCCTGGGAGAACCCGCGCATCGTCGACTGGCTGGCGCGGTTCGCGGAACGGACGGGACGTGCCCTCGGCGAGCGGGTGGCGATCTGGTGGACGATCAACGAGCCGATGGTGGCGCCCGTGCTGTCGTACATGCTCGGGATCCACCCGCCGGGCGTGCAAGACGTCGGGCGTGCCCTGGTCGTCGCGCGCCACACGCTGCTCTCGCACGGCGCGATGTACCGGGCGCTGCGCGCCGTCGTCCCGGGCGCAGTGCCGGTGGGGCCGGTCCTCAACATGATGTGGTTCGAACCGCTCGATCCCGGCAATGCCGAAGATCGCGCCGAGGCGGAGCAGCAGGACCATTTCGTGAACCGGTGGTACCTGGGTGGGATCACGACCGGCCGGGTCGGGCCGCCCTGCGGGGAGGGAGAGGAGGTACCCGGCCTCGCCGGGAGCTTCGACGTCCTCGGCCTGAACTACTACATGCGGATCCTCGTGCGGGGCGGCGCGCCGTCGGGACTCGAGAGTCTCCGCCGACCCGGGGAGCCGCCGGAGTTCCTCGACGAGATGGGCTGGGAGGTCCACTCGCCGGGGCTGGGCGGCCTTCTCCGTCGCCTCGGCGCTGCCGGCAAGCCGCTCTTCGTCACCGAAAACGGCCACGCGACGCTCGACGAGGACGCCCGCACTCGCTACCTGGCCGCCCACCTCGGCCAGGTGGCGGACGCGATCGCCGCCGGGGCTGACGTACGGGGCTACTTCTACTGGTCGCTGATGGACAACTTCGAGTGGGCGGAGGGATGGGCGCGCCACTTCGGGCTGATCGGGCTCGAGCCCGGCACGCTCGCGCGCCGGCCACGGCCGGCGGCGTATTTCTACCGCGACGTGATCGCGCGCAACGCGCTGCCAGCGGCCGTGGCTTCCGGAAGGGGCACGTAGTTCGGCGCCGGCAGCGACGGCGAAGCGTCGCGACCAATCACCGCGGCTCCAATGCGACATCGTCGGACCCGCGTCGGCCTTGTTTCGTCACCGTCGTTTTCGAGAGCTCTGGCAGGCAGCGCAGCACGCCGACGACGAATAGCCCGTGAATTGACACCGCGCGCGGCGGCGTCCTAGACAGAGCGGCCGTGCCCGCGAAGTACGTCACCGTCGACGGCACCGCCGTCCACTACCTGCACAGCGGCCCGACGACGCTTCCCGACGTCCCGCCCGCGCTCGACCGCGGCCGCCTCTTCGTGCTCGTGCACGCGGCCGGCAGCAACGCCGGCATGTGGCGCCGCCAGGTGGAGGCGGCGGCCGTCGACGACAGCGTGGTCGCGCTCGACCTCCCCGGTCACGGACGGTCGAGCGGCGTCGAGGGCCTGCCGACCCTCGACGCCTGCGCCGAGTTCGTCGTGCGCTTCGCCGCGGCGCTCCGGCTCCGGCGGTTCGTCCTCGTCGGACGCAGCATGGGTGCGGCCATCGCCATGACGATCGCCGCCCGCCGCCCCGAGCTGCTCCAGGGGCTCGTGCTCGCCGGCGGCGCCGTGCGGTTTCCCATCCGGGACGAGAACCTCGCCGTCCTCCGCGACGTCGTGCGCGGCCGGCTGCCCCAGCAGTTCAGCACGGAGACGTTCTCGCCCGCCACCGGGATGGACCTCATGCGCGAGGCATGGACCGAGCAGGTGAAGACCGATCCGCGCGTCCGCCTGACCGACCTGCTCGCCTGTCAGGGGTTTGACGGCCGCGAGCTGCTCGGCCGCATCCGCACGCCGACGCTGGTCGTCGCCGGCGCGGACGACCAGGTGACGCCCGTCGCCCTCGCCGAGGAGCTGGCACGGGGCATCCGTGAGGCGCGGCTCGAGGTGATCCCCGCGGCCGGGCATCAGGCTCCTCTCGAGCAGGCCGACCGTTTCAACCGGTTGGTCGCGGTGTTCGCGGCGGCCCTGCCATGAGCATCTGGGGCACGACCGCGGTCGTCGGCGCATGGGAGCACCCGACGCGTTTCGCGCCGCACATGACGGCGTTCCAGATCCACGCCGAGAGCGCGCGCGGCGCCCTCGCCGACGCCGGTCTTACCATTGGTGACGTGGACGGCTTCTTCACGAGCGGCGTCGGCCCGATCGGGCTCCTCTCGCTCTGCCAGCACCTCGACCTCCGGCCCGACCACGTCGACTCGACGTCGATCGGCGGCTCGTCGTTCGTGTCGCACTGCCTCCACGCCGCCGCGGCGATCGCGGCGGGCCTCTGCAAGGTGGCGCTCGTGACCTACGGCTCGACGGCGGCCTCCGAGCGCTTCGCGGTCGGCACGGCCGGCCTCGTCATGGGCGAGCCGCCCGACCAGTTCGAGGCGCCCTTCGGGCCGACCATCGTCGGCTCGTATGCGATGGTCGCGCAGCGTCACATGCACGAGTATGGCACGACCAGCGCCGAGCTCGCCGAGATCGCGGTGACGATGCGACGGCACGCGGGTCTGAACCCGCACGCCAAGTACCGCGAGCCGATCACGGTCGAGGACGTGCTCGCCTCGCGCGTGATCTCCTCGCCGCTCCACCTCCTCGACTGCTGCGTCATCTCCGACGGCGGGGGCGCGCTGGTCCTCACCTCGGCGGAGCGCGCGCGTGACCTCGCCAGGCGGGCCGTCCTCATCCTCGGCGGCGCCGAGGCGGTCCGTCACCTGGGCATCGGGCGGCATGACCTGCTGGACGTCGCCGCACGGCAGTCCGGACCTCTCGCCCTCGCCCGCGCCGGCGTCCGCCACGACGACATCGACTGCTGCATGATCTATGACTCCTACACCATCACCGTGCTGGCGACGCTCGAGGCGCTCGGCTTCTGCAAGCCGGGGGAGGGCGGCGCCTTCTGCGCCGGCGGCCGCATCGCCCTCGGCGGCGCGCTGCCGGTCAACACCGACGGGGGAGGGCTGTCGTCGAACCACCCCGGCATGCGCGGCATCTTCCTGGTCATCGAGGCGGTGCGGCAGCTCCGCGGCGAGGGAGGCGAGGCGCAGGTGAGCGACGCGAAGCTCGCGCTCGTGCACGGCACGGGCGGCATGCTCGGCCAGCGGCACAGCGGCGTCACGATGATCCTCGGACGGTCCTGAGATGGCGGAGACGAGGCCCTACAAGAAGCCGCTGCCGCGCGTCGACGAGGAGTCGCGCGGCTACTGGGAGGCGCTCGCGCGGCACGAGCTCTACTTCCAGCGCTGCCGCGACTGCGGCACGGCGCGCTCCTATCCTCGCGCGGTCTGCCCATCGTGCCTGTCGTCGGCGACGGAATGGGTGCGGGCGAGCGGCCGCGGCACGGTCTACACGTTCACCGTCACCCAGCAGAACCAGACGGCGGGATTCCGCGACGAGCTGCCCTACGTGCTCGCCATGGTCGAGCTCGAGGAAGGCCCGAGGCTGGTCACCAACCTCGTCGGCTGCGCGCCGGACGACGTCCGCACCGGCATGCCGGTCGAGGTCGCGTTCGAGGACGTGACGGGCGAGATCGCGCTCCCCAAGTTCCGGCCGGCGTGATCCTCGACCTGCATCTCCACTCCGAGCTCTCGGACGACAGCCGCGCGCCGGTCGAGGCCTATCTGAAGGTCCTACAGCGCAAGCGCGCCGAGCGCCCGCTCGACGGCATCGTGCTCACCGAGCACCGCCAGTTCGACCTCGGGCGCGACTACCGGGCGCTCGAGGACCGGTACGGCTTCCTGATTCTCAACGCCGCCGAGGTGGAGACCGACTACGGCCACGTGCTGGTCTACGGCGTGAACCCCGACATCCTCGCGCGCTTCGACTTCACCGACGTCCGCCTGCCGGCCCAGGAGGTGGTCACCGAGGTCGCCCGGCTGGGCGGCGTCGCGCTCCCCTGCCATCCCGGACGACCGACGGTCGGCCTCTGCGACCACTACGAGCGCAAGCCGCCGCTGGACGGCGTGGTCGCCGTCGAGGCGCTCAACGGTGGCAGCAGGAAAGGCGAGGACGCGCGCGTCGCGGAGCTGATCCAGCGGTTCGGCTACCGGGCCTACGGCGGCAGCGACTCGCACCTGGTGAGCTTCGTCGGCGTGTGCGCGACGGAGTTCGAGGCGCGGATCCGGTCAACGGACGATCTGGTCCGCGAGCTCGCGGGCGGGCGCTATCGGCCAGTCGATTTCAGGCACCGGCGGGGCAACGCCTGATGGGATGGCTCTGACCGCTGAGGAAAGCGGCCCGGCCAACGGCCTGGGCGACGCCGAGGCTTGTGGCCTCCGAGGCCCCTCCCTATCATGCCGGCCGTGAGCCGGGGGTCATACGAGCGAGTGGTCGAGCTGCTGGCGACCGACGCGCGCGTGCGGCTCGTCTATGGCTTCGGCTCTGCTGCAAGCGACGTCCTCGACGCGCCCCTCGATTGGGACGCGGAGCGCGAGCTGCGCGGCCGCCTCGGCGCGCTCGTTCCCCGCATCGACCTGGTGATTCTCAACGGAGCGCCCCCGGCGCTGCGCTTCGAGATCGTCACCAGCGGGCGGTGCCTTCTGGCCCGAGACCCTCGCGAGCAGGCCGAGTTCGAGATCCTGAGCCTTTCCCGCTTCCTCGACTTTCAGCCCGTTCGGCGCGTTCAGCAGGAATACCTGCGCGCCCGCGTGGAGGAGCGCCGTGGTGCTGCGGGTTGAGGCGCTGCGCGAGCGTCTCGCCAAGCTCGAGGAAGTCGTCAGTCGGCTGCGCGAGGTCGCTGCCGGCCCGATCACTTGCGTCCAGGTCCCGAGATTCATAAAGATGCCGCTCGCGCATGGGGCTGGCGGGCGACGTGGTGGTGGCGACGACCTTGCCCGCGCCTGCTCTCGATGGGCTCCGCCAGGCGCTCGACGAGTTCAGCCGCAAGACGAGTGCCCGCGGTCGGGCCTACGCAGAACGGCGGCGGGTCGCGGAGATCACGGTCGATTCCCGAGCGGTCCGCGCGACCGTCCGGGGGACCGAGGACTACGAGGTCGTCTGGGAGCGCGCCGAGGGCACGTGGTTCCCCTCGTGCAGCTGTCCCGTCGAGGTCTATTGCAAGCACGCCTACGCGGTTGCGTGGAGCCTGCTGACGGCCGGCGAGACGCGGCAAACATCGGCCGTGCGAGCCGCGACTGCGCCGGTCGGCTCGGCGGCGCTCCGTCGGTTCCGAGAGGCCGTGCATCCGTGGGAGCGGCAGCAGGCCGTTT
>VBLD01000002.1:32648-36770 GCA_005879205.1 Deltaproteobacteria bacterium | reverse complement strand
TCCCCTACCTCGAGAAGCTCTCGAAAGAGGGCGAGATCGGCCGCCGCAAGATCACCCAGTACACGCGGTACGGCACGGTGCTCCTCTCGCTCGTGCAGAGCTTCTTCATCTCGGTCGGCCTCGAGTCGATCGAGGCGCCCGGCGGGGGTGGCGTGGTCTTCCAGCCCGGGTGGCACTTCCGCCTGATGACCATGATCACGCTCACGACCGGCACCGCGTTCATCATGTGGCTCGGCGAGCAGATCACCGAGCGCGGCATCGGCAACGGCATCTCGCTCATCATCTTCGCGGGCATCGTGGCGGCCATGCCGTCGGCTGTCGCCACCACGTTCGAGTTCATCAAGCAGGCGGAGCTTTCGATCCTGGTCGCCGTCTTCATCGTCGTCGTGATGGTCGCCGTCGTGGCCGCCATCATCTTCATGGAGCGGGCGCAGCGACGCATCCCCGTCCAGTACGCCAAGCGGGTCGTCGGCCGCCGGATGTACAGCGGGCAGAGCTCGCATCTGCCGCTCAAGATCAACACGTCGGGCGTCATCCCGCCCATCTTCGCCTCCTCGATCCTGCTCTTCCCCGGGACGGTGACCAACTTCATCGACCACCCCGTGGCGCGCTGGATCTCGCAGCAGCTCGCGCCCGGGACGTGGCTCTACACCGTCGTCTACGTCGTCCTCATCGTCTTCTTCTGCTACTTCTACACCGCGGTCACCTTCAACCCGCCCGACGTCGCCGACAACATGAAGAAGTTCGGCGGCTACATCCCCGGAATTCGCCCGGGCCAGCGGACCGCGGAGTACATCGAGCGCATCCTGAATCGCATCACGCTTCCCGGCGCGCTCTATGTGGCTGCCGTCTGTGTCCTCCCGACCATCCTCATCAGCCAGTTCAAGGTCCCCTTCTACTTCGGTGGCACGGCCCTCCTGATCGTCGTCGGCGTGGCGCTCGACACGATCGCGGCCATGGAGACTCACCTCATCACGCGCAGCTACGAGGGATTCATGAAGCGGGGCCGGATTCGGGGACGGCGCTAGTGGGGGTGCGGGCAGTGATCATGGGACCGCCGGGCGCCGGCAAGGGGACGCAGGCGAAGCTGCTCCAGGAGCGGCGCGGAGTGCCGCACATCTCCACCGGCGACATCTTGCGCGACGCGCGGCGTGCCGGGACCGTGCTCGGCTGCGAGGCAGAGCGGTACATGGCAAAGGGACTCCTGGTCCCGGACGACGTCGTCATCGGCATCGTCGCCGACCGGCTGGGCGGGCAGAACCACAACCAGGGCTTCCTGCTCGACGGCTTTCCGCGCACCGTGCCGCAGGCCGAGGCGCTCGACCGCATCCTCGACGAGGGGGGCGAGCAGCTCGACGCCGTCGTGTCGATCAGCGTGCCCGAGGACGAGCTCGTGCGGCGGCTCGCGGGCCGGCGCGTCTGCCGCCAGTGCAGCACGATGTTCCACCTCGAGGTCGACCCCGCGGCGCGCCTGGCGCGCTGTGATCGGTGCGGGGGCGATCTCTACCAGCGCGAGGACGACCGCGAGGAGACGGTGCGCGCGCGGTTCGACGTCTATGCGCGCGACACGGCGCCGGTGCTCCGCTACTACGGGGATGCGGGGCTCCTGCACGAGATCTCGGGGGTCGGCGATCGCGAGGCCATCTTCCAGCACGTGACGGCGAGCTTGCCATGATCCTCCTCAAGTCGCCCGAGGAGATCGAGCACATGCGGCGGGCCAACGTCATCGTCGCCGAGATCCTGGCGGAGCTGCGGGCACGGGTGCGGCCCGGCGTCACCACCGGCGAGCTCGATGCGCTGGCCGAGGAGCTGACGCGCAAGAAGGGCGCGCGCCCGGCGTTCAAGGGCTACGCGGTGGGCGGACGCGTGTACCCGGCGTCGGTGTGCATCTCGATCAACGACGAAGTCGTGCACGGCATCCCGTCGCCACGGCGGATGCTCGGTGAGGGCGACATCGTCGGCCTCGATTTCGGCGTCTGTCACGAAGGGTACTTCGGTGACTCGGCGGTCACGGTGCCCGTCGGCCGGGTGACGCCCGAGGCCGAGCGTCTCATGCGGGTCACCGCGGCGGCGCTCGCCGCCGGGATCGACGCGATCCGCCCGGGTGCGTACGTGGGTGACATCTCGGCAGCGATTCAGGACACGGTGGAGGCGGCCGGGTTCTCGACGGTGCGCGAGTTCGTGGGGCACGGCATCGGCCGCAGCCTGCACGAGGACCCGCAGGTGCCGAACTACCGCACGGGTGCGCGGGGCGTCCGGCTGACGGACGGCCTCGTTCTCGCGATCGAGCCGATGGTCAATGCCGGAGGGCCGGAGGTCTTTTTGAGGGAGGATGGGTGGACCGCCGCGACGCGTGACGGGCAGCTGTCGGCGCACTTCGAGCATTCCGTTGCGGTGACCGACAAGGGCCCATATATTTTGAGTTTACCCTGAAGGGACCAAGAACAATGCATGGGGACGCCATCGCGGTGAGTGGCACGGTGTCGCAGTCGATGCCCAACGCCATGTTCCGGGTGAACCTGGACAACGGCCACCAGGTTCTCGCCCACGTCGCCGGCAGCGTGCGGCTGCGCTACGTGCGCATCGCCCCCGGCGACAAGGTCACGGTCGAGCTCTCGCCGTTCGACCTCTCACGCGGTCGCATCACCTACCGGATGGGGTGACCTCGATGAAGGTGCGAGCATCGGTCAAGCAGATTTGCAAGAAGTGCAAGGTCCTGCGCCGCGCGGGCGTGGTGCGGGTCCTTTGCCCGAACCCGCGGCACAAGCAGCGTCAAGGCTAGGAGAGCAAGGGGATGGCACGGATTGCGGGCGTCGACCTGCCGCACAAGAAGCGCATGGAGATCGCACTCACCTATATCTACGGGATCGGGCGCAGCGGGGCGCACAAGATCTGCACGGAGGCCGGGGTGGAGCCGGGGCGAAGCAGCGACGAGCTCACCGACGACGAGATCACCCGTCTCCGCCGCGTGATCGATGCCGGCTTCAAGGTGGAGGGCGACCTGCGCCGCGACGTCGCGGCGAACATCAAGCGGCTGGCGGACCTCGGTACCTACCGGGGAGTGCGGCACCGGCGGAATCTTCCCGTGCGCGGCCAGCGGACCCACACCAACGCGCGGACCCGCAAGGGCCCGCGCCGGGCGATCGCCGGCAAGAAGTCGGCGCCGCCGAAGGGATGAGGAGGGCCCATGGCGAAGCAGCAGCCCGAGGCGGGCGAGCGGCCGGCCGCACCGGAAGCCGCTCCAGTCCGCCGCAAGAAGGTGAAGCGGATGGTGTCGGAAGGCGTGGTGCACATCCATTCCACCTTCAACAACACGATCATCACCATCACCGATCCCCAGGGGAACGTGATCGTGTGGTCGAGTGCCGGCTCCGTCGGATTCAAGGGTTCGCGCAAGGGGACGCCGTTCGCGGCCCAGGTGGCCGCCGAGGCGGCGGCGCGGAAGGCCGCCGAGCTCGGGATGCGGCAGGTGCAGGTCTACGTGAAGGGGCCGGGCGCGGGGCGCGAGTCGGCGCTGCGCAGCCTGCAGGCCGCGGGGTTCGCCGTGAGCGTCATCAAGGACGTCACGCCGATCCCGCACAACGGCTGCCGTCCGCCCAAGCGGCGGCGCGTGTGAGGGTCTGAGCCGTGGCACGCTACACCCAGGCTTCCTGCCGGCTCTGCCGACGCGAGGGATTGAAGCTCTTCCTGAAAGGCGAGCGCTGCTACACGGACAAGTGCGCCATCGAGCGGCGCAACTACCCGCCGGGCGAGCATGGTCAGGCCCGGCCGAAGTTCTCCGAGTATTCCATCCAGTTGCGCGAGAAGCAGAAGCTCCGCCGCATCTACGGCGTGCTCGAGTCGCAGTTCCGGCGCTACTTCGCGATGGCGGATCGGGCGCGCGGCGTGACCGGCGAGACGTTGCTCCAGCTCCTCGAGCGGCGGCTCGACAACATCGTCTACCGGGTCGGCTTCGCGACCTCGCGCGCCGAGGCCCGGCAGCTCGTCCGGCACGGCCACTTCCGGGTGAACGGTCGCAAGGTCGACATCCCCTCCTACCTCGTTCGCCCGGGTGACGCCGTGAGCGTGCGCGAGCGCAGCCGCCAGGTGACGCGCATCCAGGAGGCACTCGAGCTGGCGCAG
>VBLD01000002.1:9757-32572 GCA_005879205.1 Deltaproteobacteria bacterium | reverse complement strand
CGAAAAGCTGGTCGTCGAGCTCTACTCCAAGTAGAGCAGCGAACAGAGGAAGGTGTCATGGAATTGCAGGACCTCTCGACGCAGAGTCCCGAGGCGATCGTCCAGAGCAACTGGCGAGAGCTGATCAAACCGAAACGGCTGGAGGTCGACGAGAAAGGCCTCACGCCCACCTATGGCAAGTTCTTCGGTGAGCCGTTCGAACGCGGCTACGGCATCACCGTGGGCAACGCGCTCCGGCGCGTACTGCTCTCGTCCCTGCAGGGCGCGGCGATCGTCGCCTTGCGGGTGAAGAGCGTGCTGCACGAGTTCTCCACCATCCCCGGCGTGACCGAGGACGTCACCGACATCGTCCTCAACCTGAAAGAGGTGCGCGTCAAGCTGCACGACGGGGCGGTGGAGGAGACCGCACGCATCAACCTGCGTGGCGAGCGCGAGGTCACCGCGGCCGACGTCCAGGCGGGGCCGCGCGTGGAGGTGCTCAATCCGCACCAGCACGTCGCGATGCTCGCCAAGGACGCCGAGCTCGACATGGAGCTCGTCATCCGGCTCGGGCGCGGGTACGTCCCCGCCGAGCGGAACAAGCGCGAGGGAGACCCGGCGGGGACCATCCCGATCGACGCGGTCTTCTCGCCGGGGACCAAGGTCNGACTACGACCGCCTGGTCCTCGAGGTCCACACCGACGGGAGCGTGCGGCCGGAGGACGCGGTCGCATACGCGGCCCGCATCCTGCAGGACCAGCTCTCGATCTTCGTCAACTTCGAAGAGACGGCGGTCCCTGCGGGTGGCGACGATCGGCGCGAGGCGCCGGCCAACGAGAACCTCTACCGTCCCGTAGACGACCTCGAGCTGACGGTCCGCTCGGCCAACTGCCTGCAGAACGCCGACATCAAGTACATCGGCGAGCTCGTGCAGAAGAGCGAGCAGGAGATGCTCAAGACGAAGAACTTCGGCCGCAAGTCGCTCAACGAGATCAAGGAGTTCCTCCACGAGATGGGGCTGTCGCTCGGCATGAAGCTCGAGAACTTCCCGCCCCGCGACGAGCTGGACCGCCGCCGCGCGCAGCGCGAGAAAGAGACGGCCTGAGCGATGCGCCACCGCGTGGCGGGCGTGAAGCTGTCGCGCACGACGGCGCATCGTCGCGCGCTGTTCCGTAACCTCGTGACCGCGCTCCTCGAGCACGAGGCGATTCGCACCACGGACGCCAAAGCGAAGGAGATCCGTCGCTGGGCCGACCGGATGATCACCCTCGGCAAGCAGGGCACCCTGCACGCGCGGCGACGGGCGGCGAGCGTGCTGCGGCGGGCGAGCGTCGTGAAGAAGCTGTTCGACGACATCGCGCCTCGCTACGCCGAGCGCCACGGCGGCTACACGCGCGTGGTGAAGCTCGGCCACCGTCTGGGCGACGCCGCACACCTCTCGGTCGTGGAGCTCGTCGAGCGCAAGGGAGCGGAGACCGAGCAGACCACCCAGAAGAAGAAGCCCCGCCGGCGCGACCGTGGCAAGGAAGCACCGGCCCCGCGCCGCCGCGCCGCCGCGGGATAGGCAGCGCGGCGGGGTGGCGGGAAGGGGCGCCGCCCCGGCTCCCGGTCCTCGGTCCACGCGCGCCTCGAATTTGAAGCGTCCCCCCGAATCTGCACGCGCGCGCGGGACCTGCGGAGGTCGCCGAGTCGGCGCCCCTTCCCGCCCTGGACGTCGTGCTTCGCATGGCGCCGCAGGCGGCGAGGGGGGCCGTTTTTACGACCGTGGTCGCGCCACCTGGATAGCGCAGATGGATGATCGCGCGAAAATGCGGGGAGCCGCCCGCGGCTTTGCCGCGGGCGAGCGACGGGGTCCGGGGCCAGCGGAGGCGCGCAGCGCGGGGGACCCGCGCGAGCACCGCACGGGGCCCCGGGCGCGTTAGTAGCAGCGCAGGGCGCGGCGTAGCCGCGCCCGAGCAGCGGATGGGCCCCCGGAACCAATTGTCGCCCCCGGAATCGACTTGACTCTCCCGGGGACCAGCCGATAGAAGCGCCACATGGTCAGGTCCCGGCCCCTGCTTGCGCCGTACCCCGGCGACCGGCTTTGGCGCCGTGCGGGCCGGGATGAAGCAGCACCTTGAAGCGCTCCTTCGCCAGGCGCTGAACGACGCGATCACGGCGGGAGACCTTCCCGTCGATCGGCCACCGCCCTTCACCATCGAGGTTCCGGCCGACCTCAAGTTCGGCGACCTCGCGACGAACGTGGCGCTCGTGCTGGCGCGGCAGGCGGGGAAGCCGCCACGCAGCGTCGCCGAGACGGTCCTCGCGCGGCTTCGTGATCCCGAGCGCTGGCTCGCCGCCACCGAGATTGCCGGCCCGGGCTTCATCAATTTTCGCTTCTCGCCCTCGTTCTGGCGCATGCTGCTCGCCGAGGCGCTGGCCGCCGGCGAGGGCTACGGCCGCTCGACCGTCGGGGCGGGGCGCCGCGTGCAGATCGAGTTCGTGAGCGCGAACCCCACCGGTCCGCTGCACATCGGGCACGGGCGCGGCGCCGTCCTGGGAGACGTCACCGCCCGGCTCCTCGAGGCGGTGGGCTACGAGGTCGAGCGCGAGTACTACGTGAACGACTTCGGCCGACAGGTGGACGTGCTCGGCCGCTCCACCTGGATCCGCTGCCGGCAGCTCCGGGGCGAGGACGTCGCGCTCGACGAGGACGCGTATCCGGGCGAGTACCTGATCGACGTCGCGCGAGCGCTCACCGCGGAGCTCGGCGACCAGCTCGCGAAGCTGTCCGAGACGGAGGCCGTCGCGCGCTGCCGCGACTTCGCCGCCCGGACGCTGCTCGCCGGGATCCAGGAAGACCTCGCCCGCTTCGGCGTGCGCTTCGACCATTTCGTCAGCGAGCGGGCGCTGCACGCCGAGGGCGCGTTCGCCCGGGCGCGGGCGCTCCTGCCGGAGGATGTGCTCTACGAGCAGGACGGGGCGCTGTTCTTCCGGACCACGCGCTTCGGCGACGAAAAGGACCGTGCGATCGTCCGGGGCAACGGGGAGCCCACCTACTTCGGCGGCGACGTGGCCCACTATCATCGGACGCTGTCGCGGCGCTTCGACGGGCTCGTGAACGTGCTCGGCGCCGACCATCACGGGTACGTGGCGCGGCTGCGTGCGGTGGTGGCGGCGTTCGGCTTCGATCCCGCCGCGCTGCGCGTGCTGCTCGTGCAGCTCGTCAACCTGACGCGGGGTGGGGAGCCCGTCCGCATGGGAAAGCGTGCCGGGGAGTTCGTCACCCTCCGCGAGGTCATGGACGAAGTGGGCCCCGACGCCGCGCGCTTCTTCTTCCTGCTTCGCAAGGCCGACAGCCAGCTCGACTTCGACCTCGAGCTCGCCAAGAAGCAGAGCACGGACAATCCGGTCTTCTACGTCCAGTATGCGCACGCCCGGATCGCGAGCGTGCTCCGGCAGGCGGCGGATGCGGGGGTCACCCTCGCCCGCGAGCCGGATCTCTCGCCGCTCGGCGACGCCGAGATCGAGCCGTTGAGAGTCCTGGTGACCTTTCCGGACGTGGTCGAAGCGGCGGCGCGGGACCTCGAGCCCCATCGCATCGTGTTCTTTGCGCTCGACCTGGCCGCTGCCTTTCATCGCTACTACAATCAGCACCGCATCCTGGGCGACGACGCGCCGACCACGCAGGCGCGGCTCGCGCTCGTGCGGTGCGTCCAGCAAGCGCTGCGGACGGCCCTGGGGCTCGCGGGCGTTCAGGCGCCCGAACGGATGTGAGGAGAGGTACGATGGCGAACGAGCGGCGAAGCGGGCTCAGGTTCCTCGACCGGTTGATCCTGTTCACGGCATGGGTGGTGACCTGCGGGCTCGTCTACCTGCTCGGCTTCTACGTGGGGAAGGGGGCGCAGGTGGAACGGCTGGGGCTCGAGGAACGTATCGTCCGGCTGCCCGTCACCTCGGCGCCGCCGCAGGAAGGGCAGCGTCCGAAGAGCGAGGCGGAGCTCACCTTCTACGACAAGCTGGCCGCCGGCCAGGGCGAGAGACATGCCGAGGAGCCCGCGGCGCTGCCCAAGGGCCCGGCCCCCGCCGCGCACGCCGAGGGATCGGCGGCGCCCGGCAAGGCGGCGGCGACCGCCGCGCGTGAAGCGCCGCCCGCAGCGCCGGCCAAGACAGCCGCGACGCCTCCCCGTGCGGACGGGCGCGCGGCAGCGGCGCCGACTCCGTCGGCCGGCAGAACCAGGACCACGACCACGCTGGCGCGAACTGCGAGCCCCAGGCCCGCGGTCCCCGTCGCGCCTCCCGCGATCCCGACCGCGGTGGCCCCGCCACCGATGGCGGCGCAGGGTCCGCCCCCGACCCTCCCACCGCCTGCGCGGTTCGAGACGTCGGCGGCGGGCGGCTGGACCGTGCTGGCCAACCCCACCCGCAGCCGCGGCGAAGCGGAGGCGCTCGAGCGCCAGCTGCGGGGCCGCGGCTATGACGCCGCCGTCGTCCAGGTGCTGCGCGACGGGGATACCTGGTACCGGCTCCGCGTCGGCCGCTATCCGAACGCCGACCAGGCGACGGCGGCGATGCACCGGCTGCGCGAGCACGAGGGCGTGGAGCACGCCTTCGTGGCCTCGGAATGAGCGTCGCGCCGAGCAGGTTGGTCGGACGGCCGGCACTCAGCGCCGGCATGACCACGCCAACGCGCGCCGACTTCCGCGCCCTCGCCCGCGAGGGCAACCTCGTCCCCGTGTGTCGCGAGATCCTCGCGGATCTCGAGACGCCGGTCTCGGCCTTCCTCAAGGTCCATCGCGGGCCGTACGGCTTCCTCCTCGAGAGCGTCGAGGGCGGCGAGAAGTGGGGCCGGTACAGCTTCCTCGGCACCGAGCCGGCGCGTGTCTTCCGCGCGCGCGGCGAGACGGTCGAGGTCGAGACGCCGGGCCGCGGGACCGTGCGGCAGACGACGGCCGATCCGTTCGGGGCGTTGAAAGCGCTCCTCGCCGAGTACCGGCCGGTGGTCGTGCCGGGCCTGCCCCGCTTCGCCGGCGGCGCGGTAGGCTACGTCGGCTACGACGTGGCCCGCTCGTTCGAACGGCTGCCGGCACGCGCCACGGACGACCTCGCGCTGCCCGACGCCTGCCTGCTCCTCGCCGAGAGCCTGCTCGTCTTCGACAACGTGGCCCAGAAGATCCAGGTCGTCTCGAACGTCCACCTCGACGGACGCGTGGCGCCCGACGAGGCCTACGATGCCGCGGTGGCGCGCATCGACGACCTCGTCGCGCGGCTCGGCACGCCGCCCGAGCCGCCGGCGCGCATCGCGGCGAGCGCCGGCGAGGTGCGGTCGAACTTCAACGAGGAAGGCTACCGCGGGATCGTCGAGCGGGCGAAGGAGTACATCCGCGCCGGCGACGTCATCCAGGTGGTCCTGGCGCAGCGCTTCGAGCTCGGCCTGGCGGCCGCGCCGCTGAACGTCTACCGCTGTCTCCGCACCGTCAACCCTTCACCGTACATGTTCTTCCTCGACCTCGGCGACCATGCGCTCGCCGGCGCCTCGCCCGAGGTGATGGTGCGTGTCGAGGACGGCGAGGTGACGGTCCGGCCGATCGCCGGCACGCGCCCGCGGGGGACGGTCGAACGGGACGACGAGCGGCTGGCGGCCGAGCTGCTCGGGGACCCCAAGGAACGCGCCGAGCACGTCATGCTCCTCGACCTCGGCCGCAACGACGTGGGTCGCGTGGCCCGCACGGGGAGCGTCCGGGTCACCGAGAGCTTCCTGATCGAGCGCTACTCGCACGTGATGCACCTCGTCTCGAACGTCCGCGGCGAGCTCGCCCCGGGCCGCGACTGCTTCGACGCCTTCCGTGCCACCTTTCCCGCCGGGACGCTCACCGGCGCGCCGAAGATCCGCGCCATGGAGATCATCGAGGAGCTCGAGCCCGTGCGGCGCGGCGTCTACGGCGGGGCGGTCGGCTACTTTGCCTTCTCGGGGGCGATGGACACGGCGATCACGATCCGCACGGTCCTGGTGAAGGGTGGCCGGGTCTACATCCAGGCGGGCGCCGGCATCGTCGCGGACTCCGATCCCGAGGCCGAGCACCGCGAGTGCGTGAACAAGGCGCGCGCCATGATCCAGGCCGTGCGCCTGGCGGAGCAGATATGAGCCCAACGGAGAGCCAGAGCGCGAACGCGCGGAGGCTCCTGGTAATAGACAACTACGACTCGTTCACCTACAACCTCGTCCAGTACCTCGGCGAGCTCGGTGGCGTCCTCGACGTTCGCCGCAACGACGCGATCACCCTCGACGAGGTGGCGGCGCTCCGCCCCGACGGCGTCGTCATCTCGCCCGGGCCCCGCACCCCGCGCGAGGCGGGCATCTCGGTCCCCCTCATCCAGCGCTTTGCCGGGAGCATCCCGATTCTCGGCGTTTGTCTCGGCCACCAGGCGATCGGCGCGGCCTTCGGGGGCGCCATCGTGCGGGCCGGACGGATCATGCACGGCAAGACGTCGCTCATCCATCACGACGGCCGAGGGCTCTTCTCGGGAACCCCCGATCCGTTCGAGGCGACGCGCTATCATTCGCTGGTGATCGATCCCGCCACGCTGCCTCCGACGCTCGTGCGGACGGCCTGGACCGACGAGGAGGAGATCATGGGCGTGCGCCACCGGACGCTCTTCGTCGAGGGGGTCCAGTTCCATCCCGAGTCGATCCTGACGGTCGAGGGCAAGCGGCTGCTCGGGAACTTCCTCGAGCGGCTCGACCGCCGCGGAGTGGCGGCGTGACGCTCCAGGAAGCCCTCGCACGCGTCGTCGCGGGGCGGACGCTCTCCGAGCTCGAGATGGCGGCCGTGATGGAGCGCATCCTCGGCGGCAACGCGAGCGCCGCGCAGATCGCGGGACTCCTGGTCGCGCTGCGTATGCGGGGCGAGACGGTCGGCGAGCTCGTCGGTGCGGCCCGCACGATGCGCGCGCACGCGGTCTCGATCCCCGGGGTGCCGCCCGAGGCGGTCGACACGTGCGGCACGGGCGGCGATGGAGCCTCGACGCTCAACGTCTCGACCGCCGCCGGGCTCGTCGTCGCGGGCGCCGGCGTGCCGGTGGCCAAGCACGGGAACCGCGCGGTTTCGGGCGCCGTGGGCGGCGCGGACGTTCTCGAGGCGCTCGGCGTGCGGCTCGAGCTCCCCGTCGCCTCCCTCGGCGCCTGCCTCCGGGCGACCGGCTTCGTCTATCTCCATGCGCCCGCGCTCCAGCCCGCTATGCGGCACGCGGCCGGCCCGCGGCGCGAGCTGGGCGTCCGGACGCTGTTCAACGTCCTCGGGCCGCTCACCAACCCGGCCGGCGTGCGCCGCCAGGTGATCGGCGTCTTCGACCGCCGCTGGGTGGAGCCCCTCGCGGAGGCGCTCGTCCGCCTGGGGGCGGAGCGCGCCTGGGTGGTGCACGGCGCCGGGGGCCTCGACGAGATCGCGCTCGAGGGCGAGACGATCGTCGCCGAGATCGCGCAGGGAAGCGTGAAGCGCGGCACCGTGACGGCCGCGGATGCCGGGCTCGTGCCGGCGCCTGCCGCCGCGCTCAGGATCGGGTCGACGGCCGAGGCGGCGGCGCTGCTCCGCGCGGTGCTCGGCGGTGCGTCCGGCCCGGCCCGCGACGTGGTCTGTCTCAACGCTGCGGCGGCCCTCGTGGTAGCCGGCGCCGCACGGGACCTGCGTGCGGGCGTCGGGCTCGCATCCGCCGCCATCGATTCGGGTGCCGCCGCGCGTGTGCTCGAGGCGGTGGTCGAGTTCGGCCGTCGCCAGGCAGATGCCGGAGCGGCCTGATGGGCATGCTCGACACGATCGTCGCCCACAAGCGGGCGGAGGTCGAGGGCCGGCGTCGGGACGTCTCGGTGCAGGCGCTCCGCGACCGGCCGCTGTATGCGGTGCCCCGGCGCGGCCTGCGTGCGGCGCTCGCCCGGCAGGCACCGCGCGGGGTGATCGCCGAGCTGAAGCGCGCCTCGCCGTCGCGCGGCACCATCCGCGCCGACTACGACGTCCCCGCGCTCGCGCGCGGCTACGCCGCCGCCGGCGCCACGGCGCTCTCGGTCCTGACCGACGAGCGCTTCTTCCGCGGTGCCCTCGATCATCTGGCCGAGGCGCGCGCGGCCGCTGCGCTCCCCTGTCTCCGGAAGGATTTCCTGATCGATCCCTACCAGGTGGAGGAGGCGCGCGCCTGGGGGGCCGATGCGGTGCTCCTGATCGCCGCCGCGGTCGCACCGAACGACGGGGCCGCTCTCCTGGCGGCGGCCGCCGAGAGCGGGCTCGACGTGCTGGTCGAGGTGCACGCCGAGGCCGAGCTCGCGTGGGCGCTCGGCGCCGGAGCGACGCTCGTCGGCATCAACAACCGGGATCTCGCGAGCTTCACGGTCTCGCTCGACACCACCGAGCGGCTGGCGGCGCTCGTGCCGACGGACGTGCTGGTGGTGGGCGAGAGCGGCATCCGCTCGCGCGCCGACCTCGACCGCATGCGGCGCGCGGGCGCACACGCCGTTCTCGTGGGCGAGGCTTTCATGGAGCGGCCGGACCCGGGGGCGGCGCTGGCGGAGTGGCTCGGGTGCCCGTGAAGGTCAAGATCTGCGGCATCTGCCGCGCGGAAGACGCCCGTGCGGCTGCGCGTGCCGGGGCGGACTTCCTCGGCCTGAACTTCTGGCCCGGAAGCCCGCGCCACGTGGACCTGGCGCGCGCCTCCGAGATCGCCGAGGCGGTGTCCGGGACGCCGCTCATCGGGGTCTTCGTGGACGCCCCGCGGGAGCTGGTCGAGCGGGTCGCGGCAAAGGTCGGTCTCGCGGCGGTCCAGTTTCACGGTGGCGAGGACGTCGCCTACTGCCGGGACTGGCCGTGGCGCACCATCAAGGCGCTCCGGCTGCGCCCCGGCGACGATGCCGCGGCGCTCGCGGCCCGCTATCCGACCGACTACGTTCTGCTCGACGCCCACGTCGCCGGCCAGCCCGGCGGCACCGGCGAGCCGCTCGCGCCGGTCATCGAGCTCGGCCCCGTGCCGTCCGCACGGCTGTTCGTGGCGGGCGGGCTCCGGCCCGAAACCGTCGCGGATACGGTGCGGCGCTGGCGGCCGTTCGGCGTCGACGTCGCCTCGGGGGTCGAGGAGCGCCCCGGAAGGAAGGACCATGCGAAGGTCGAGGAGTTCATCCGCCGCGCCAAGGCTGCCTGACCAGCAGGGGCACTTCGGCCAGTACGGGGGCCGCTACGTCGCCGAGACGCTCATGCCGCAGCTGCTGGAGCTCGAGCGTGTCTACACCCGGCTGGCCCGCGACGCCGCTTTCCAGCGCGAGTTCGCGCGCTGGCTCGGCGAGTACGCCGGCCGGCCGACGCGGCTCTACTTCGCCCGCCGCCTCTCGGGACGCCTCGGCGGCGCGCGCATCTTCCTCAAGCGCGAGGATCTGCTCCACACCGGCGCGCACAAGATCAACAACACGATCGGCCAGGCGCTGGTCGCGCGCCGTCTCAAGAAGAGCCGGCTGATCGCGGAGACGGGCGCGGGCCAGCACGGCGTCGCGACCGCCACCGTCGCCGCGCTCTTCGGCATGCGCTGCGAGATCTTCATGGGCGCGGAGGACGTGCGCCGGCAGAGCCTGAACGTCTTCCGCATGAAGCTCCTCGGCGCCACCGTCACCGTCGTCGAGTCCGGGGCGCGCACCTTGAAGGACGCGATGAACGAGGCGCTGCGCGACTGGACGGCGACCGTGCGCGACACGTTCTACGTGATCGGCTCGGTCGCCGGTCCCCATCCCTACCCGCGCATGGTACGCGACTTCCAGGCGATGATCGGCGAGGAGGCCCGCCGCCAGGTGCTCGACGCCGCCGGGCGCCTGCCGGACGCCTGCATCGCGTGCGTCGGCGGCGGCAGCAACGCCCTCGGGCTGTTCCACGCCTTCCGCGCGGATCGGCGCGTGCGCCTGATCGGCGTCGAGGCGGCCGGACGCGGGCTCGAGACGGGCGCCCACGCGGCGTCGCTCACCGCGGGACAGGTGGGCGTGCTGCACGGCAACAAGACGTACCTCCTGCAGGACGAGACCGGCCAGATCCGCAACGCCCACTCGATCTCGGCGGGACTCGACTACCCGGGCGTCGGGCCCGAGCATGCGTACCTGCGTGACACGGGCCGCGCGACGTACGTGACCGTCACCGACGACGAGGCGGTGGAGGCGCTCCGCCTGCTCACGGCCACCGAGGGGATCATCCCCGCGCTCGAGAGCGCCCACGCGGTGGCGCATGCGGTGCGGCTGGCGCCGCGCCTCGATCGCCGGGCGGTGCTCCTCGTCAACCTCTCCGGGCGGGGAGACAAGGACATGAACACGGTTGCCGACTACCTCGGGGTGCGTCTCACGTGAGCCGGATCGGCCCCGCCTTCGCGGCCGCCCGGGCCGCCGGCGAGGCGGCGCTGGTGCCGTACTTCACGGCCGGCGACCCCGACCTCGCGACGACGCGCGAGCTCGTGCGCGCCGCCGTTGCCGAGGGTGCGCACGCGATCGAGCTCGGCATCCCGTTCTCGGACCCGATGGCGGACGGTCCCGTGTTGCAGCGTGCGGCGGCGCGCGCGCTCGCCGGCGGCACGAGCCTGCCCCGCGTGCTCGAGCTGGTGGCCGAGCTCCGCCAGGAGATGCGCGAGCCGATCGTCCTCTTCGGCTACTACAACCCCTTCTTCCGCTACGGAGTCGAGCGGATCGCCACCGATGCGGCGGCGGCGGGGGCCGACGGGCTCCTCTGCGTCGATCTGCCGCCGGAGGAGGCGGCGGATCTGCGCGCCGCGACCGGCACGACGGGCCTCGACCTGATCGCGCTCCTCGCCCCCACCACGCCGCTCGCCCGCCTGCGCACGATCGCCCGCACGGCCAGCGGCTTCCTCTACTTCGTCTCGGTGCTCGGCACGACCGGCGCCCGCGCCGCGCTGCCTGACGACCTCCCCGAGCTGATCGCCCGCGTGCGCCGCGTGACGCCGCTCCCCGTCGGGGTGGGCTTCGGCGTCAGCACGCCCGAGCAGGCGGGCTGGCTCGCGGGCTTTGCCGACGCGGTGATCGTCGGCAGCGCGATCGGCCGGCTCGTCGAGGAGGGCGACCGCCGCGGCGCGCCGGGAAGAGTGGCGACCTTCGTGGCCTCCCTGCACGCCGCGATGCATGCGGCCGCGCGGCCGTGCGTCGGAAGCTGACCGACGCAGCCCGGCGCTGTCCGGCCTGTGCCGAGCCCGCGCACGGCCGGGATCGGGCATGGCGACTCGAGGTGTGCCCGCGCTGTGGCCATCACCTGCGGCTCGCGGCGGCGGCGCGCGTGCGGCTGCTGGTCGACCGGGGAACGTTCGTGGAGCGAGACGGCGGTCTCGCTGCTGCCGATCCGCTCGCGTTCGCGGGCTACCGGGCCCGGCTCGGGGCGGCGCGCCGGCAAACCGGGCGCCGGGAGGGGATCCTCACCGGCACGGCACGCCTCGGCGGGCATCGGGTGGCGCTCGCGGTCTTCGACTTCGCCTTCCTCGGCGGCAGCATGGGGACGGGGGTCGGCGAGCGTCTCACGCGCCTCATCGAGCACGCCCGGGCGATCCGCGTGCCGCTCGTCGTGTGCACCGCCTCGGGCGGGGCCCGCCTCCAGGAGGGCATCTTCTCGCTCATGCAGATGGCCAAGGTGACGGCGGCGCTGGCCCGCTTCAGGCAGGCCGGCGTGCCGTGCATCACCGTGCTGACGGACCCGACGACGGGTGGCGTCACGGCCTCCATAGGTCTCCTCGGCGACATCAACCTCGCCGAGCCGGGCGCGCTGATCGGCTTCGCGGGCCCGCGCGTGATCGAGCAGACGCTCCGCCAGAAGCCGCCGCCAAGCTTCCAGCGGGCGGAATCGTTTCTCGAGCGCGGCATGCTCGACCGCATCGTGCCGGCCAGGAGCTGCGCGCCACCCTCGCCGCGCTGCTCGGGCTGCTGACGTGACCGCCCGAGGCATGCGCACCTATGAGGAGACGCTCGCGTACCTCACCGGGTTGGAGGTCTCGGCGGGCTGGGACCTCAAGCTCGAGCGGATGCAGGCGGCCCTCGCGCGCCGCGGCCATCCCGAGGCGCGCTTCCCCGCGATCCACGTGGCCGGGACCAACGGCAAGGGATCGGCCGCCGCGATGCTGGACGCGGTGCTGACGGCCGCAGGCTACCGGACGGGCCTCTACACCTCGCCCCACCTCGTGGATTTCACGGAGCGCATCCGGGCCAGCGGCCGGACGATCCCTCGCGCGGCGGTCGTCGAGCTCGCCGCCGAGCTGCGCGCCGACCTCGAGGCGGCACGCATCCCCCTCACGCACTTCGAGTTCGCCACCCTGCTCGCCTGCGAGTGGTTCGCCCGCATCGGCGTGGACGTAGGGGTCATCGAGGTCGGGCTCGGCGGGCGGCTCGACGCGACCAACCTCGTGCGGCCGATCGTCGGCGCCATCACCTCGATCGCGCTCGACCACGAGGAGTACCTCGGAAGCGACGTCGTGTCGATCGCCGCCGAGAAGGCGGGGATCGCCAAGCCGGGGGTGCCGCTGGTCATCGGCCGGCTGCCCGCCGAGGCCGACGAGGTGGTGGTAGCGCATGCCGGCGCCGCCGGGGCTCCTGTCGTGCGCGCGGGTGTGCTCGTCGACGCCCCCGACGGTCTCGCCTTCCGCGGGCCGCTCGGCGCCGAGTGGAACGGCATCCACCTGGCGCTCCCCGGCGCGTTCCAGCGGGACAACGCGGCTGTGGCGTTGACCGCGCTCGCCCTCGCCGGCGCGCGCTTCCCGTGTCCGCCCGCCGCCGTCCGGGTGGGTCTCGAGTCGGTGCGCTGGCCGGGGCGGCTCGCGATTCTCCGCCGCTCGCCGCTCGTCGTGGCCGACGGCGCGCACAATCCCGCCGGCGTCGCGGCACTCGCCGGGGAGCTCCCGTCGATCCTCGGCGACCGCTCGGTGACGCTCGTGTTCGCGGTGATGGCGGACAAGGCGTGGCCCGCGATGCTCGAAGCGCTCCGTCCGCACGTCGCGCGCGCCATCGTGACGCGCGTCGGGCGGCGCGGGCTCGATCCCGGGCGAGTGGCCGAGCGGTTCGCGGCGGAGCTGTCGGTCGAAGCCATCCCCGAGCCGGCCGCGGCGCTCGGCGCGGCGCTCGCCGCCACCGGTCCCGCCGACGCGATCCTGATCGCCGGCTCCCTCTTTCTGGTCGGCGAGGCCTACAAGGTGATCCTCGGCGAGCGCCCGCTCTTCGAGCCCTGGCAAGCCCCCGGCACGGATGGTACAGAACCGCGGCCATGAGGGCCGGGCGGGCGGCGCGGTGGGCGGCCGGTGTCGTCCTCGGGACCGCGCTGTTCGCTCGCGCGGACGAGCGGCCGCCCGCCGAGGTCCGTGTGCTCTCGGGCATGGGACCGCAGGCAGCCACCACGGTGACCCTGCGCGCCGAGCCCGAGACACGCATCGAGGACCGCACCCCGGGCGCGAAGCCCGCCGCCGGCCCGCGCGGGCCAGCCAGCGTGGGCGAGACCTTCACCGGGGAGCTGACGCTCTTTCTCGACGGCTACCGGGTGCCGCGCCCCGCGGCGATCGACGTCGCCGACGCCGTGGTGAGCACGGTCCGGCTCTTCCCCGAACCCGGCGGGACGACCGTGTCGATCTTCGTTCGCCAGCCGGTCACCTATTCCGTCTCCCGCCCTTCGGGCATCGGCGAGATCGCGATCGAGCTGAGAAGCCGGACCCGGCCGATCGGCATCGCCGGCGTGACCTCGCGCGGCGCGACGCGCGCCGTGCGGCCGAAGACGAAGGGCCGCCCGAGCGAGGTGTCGGTCGACGCCGAGTCGCTGTCGTACGAGCGCGAGACGAACACGCTCGTCGCGCGCGGGGGCGTGACCCTCACGCGGGGCGACACGACGCTCACCGCGGACGAGGTGCGTTACGACCGGACGAACGCCATCGCGGAGGCCCGGGGCCACGTCGTGATCACCGATCCGGAGGCGACCGTGGAGGGCGACTTCGCGCACCTCAACCTGGACGACGAGTCGGGCTGGGTGGAAGCGGGCACGGCCGAGCTGAAGCCGAGCAACTACCGGCTCCAGGCCGAGCGGATCGACAAGCGGGGTGGCCCGCTCTACGGGGCCTCGCGCGGCATCTTCACCACCTGCCGGTGCGGCGGGCTCGAGAAGCCGTCGTGGAGCATCGGCGGCGCCAGCACCGACATCACGCTCGAGGGCACCGGCGTCGTGCGGCACGCAACCTTCCGCGTGAAGGACATCCCGGTGCTCTACTTTCCCTACTTCCTCTTCCCGGCCGGGACCGACCGGCAGTCGGGCTTCCTGTTTCCGCGCGTTCTTCTGGGCGATCGACAAGAGCACCGATGCGACCGTGGCCGTCGACCTCGAGACGGCGGCGCGCGTCGGGGCGATCGGCGAGTACCGCTATCGCCTCTCGCGCGCGACGCGAGGCGACTTCACGGTGGCATACTACAACGAGCAGATTCGCGGCCGGCCCGCGGGCACGGTGGCGCCCAACGGCGAGGCGCCGGACATTCCGGAGAACCGCTTCGCGCTCGCCGGTCAGCACCGCCAGCCCTTCTACGGTGGGAGCCAGCTCTACCTCCGCCTCTTCGCGATCAGCGACGACGCCTTCCTGAAGGAGATCAACACCTTCGCCTTCTCGACGCGGCGCGACCTGACGCTGCGCAGCAGCCGGTTCACGAACTCGCGCGCCGGCATTGTCAAGACGTGGGACAACGGCCTCGCCTGGATCGAGAACTCCTACTACCAGGACCTGATCGACCCGCAGCCGCTCGCGCTCCAGAAGCTGCCGCGCGTCGAAGCCGAGCACGCCGTGCCGTTGCTCGGCGACCTGCTGGTGGGTCGCCTGGAGGGACAGGCGATCGACTACCAGCGTTCCGAGGGGTACGGAGGCCTGCGGGGCGATCTCGGCCCCGAGGTGTTCATGCCCTTCCACCTCGGCCGCGCGCTCAACGGCTCCTTCACTGGCCGGCTGCGCGAGACCGCTTACCACCTGACCGACACCGAGCAGGTCGGCTTCGTCGTCCCGAGCTCCGGCGTGGGGTCTCACTTTCGCGCCGCGCCCGAGCTGCCTCGCCTGGACACCGACCGCAGCCGCGAGCTCGCGGAGGTGAGCGGGCGGACGGGGACGGAGTTCGTCCGCGTCTTCGACTTCCGTCACTTCGGGTTCGAAAAGTTCCGGCACTCGATCGAGCCGGAGCTGCGCTACCTCTTCGTGCCCGCCGTCGCCCGCCCGATCTTCGACGTGCCGCTGCCGTCGTGCGCCTCCCTTCCGGTCGCACGCCGCCGGCCCGGGGACAACTGCGACGCGACGCTCTTCACCGAAGGCTTCCTCTTCGACGACCGCGATGCCATCAACCGGCGGAACTTCGTCTCCTACGGTTTCAGCACCCGGCTGCTCGCCCGGGGGCCGACCCCGGTCGAGGCCGCCACCCACGAGGCGCAGCGCGAGGCGGGACACGCTGGCCCAGGGGCTCCCGGCCGCTGCGGTGCCCGACTTCGTCGGTCCGCCCGCGCCGCCGTCGGCCACGGCGCCCGCCGGGGCGCCGACCGTCGCACCGCGCGAGCTCGTGCGCGCGAGCATCCTTCACGGCTACGACATCTCCCGCCCGATCGCGGGCACCAGCCACGTGAGCGACACCGACCTCGGGATACGGCTGACGCCGGTCGATTACCTGGGACTCTCGTACAACGCGACGGTCAACCTCGAACGCTCGGCGATCCGCGGACAGACGGTCGGGCTGTTCCTGCGCGAGCCGTGGTGGACGGCGCCGACGCTGGTGCGCAACTACCAGACCGCCACCACGGTCGGCGTCTCCTATCGTGTGGTGGAGAGCAGTGCGAACCGGGACGTGAACGTGACGGGGCCCGAGAAGGCGCTCCTCTCCACCGCCGGCTTGCAGGAGGTGGACGGTTCCGTGTACCTGCGGCTCGGGAACTACGTGGGTTTCACCTTCCTGTCCCGCTATGATCTCCTCACCACCCCGCAGGCAGGCGGCAAATCCCTCGGCCCGCACTTCCTCGAGCGAGACTACGCGCTTCGCCTGATCTCGCGCTGCAACTGCTGGCTGCTCGAGGCCGGCGTGCAGGACAAGACCAACCCCGACGAGCGGCTCTTCCGGGTGCAGTTCACGCTGGTCGGGCTGGGCTCCTTCGGGCGGCCGCCGTTCAGAGGGAACTACGTCGGCTTCGCGCCGCTCGCCGACATCGGCTTCCGGCGGCCCTCCGCCGGGGGTGGAGGCCTGTACTAGGCATGAAGGGCGTCGTGCTCGCGGGCGGGCTCGGGACGCGGCTCCTGCCGCTCACGCGGATCACCAACAAGCACCTCCTGCCGGTCCTCGACCGGCCGATGATCTACTACCCCCTGCAGACGCTCATCAACGCCGCCATCACCGACATCCTGATCGTCACCGGCGGCCCGCATGCCGGCGATTTTCTCCGCCTCCTCGGCAACGGGGCCGAGTTCGGCCTCGCGCACCTCAACTACACCTATCAGGACGGCGAGGGCGGGATCGCTGCGGCCCTGGCGCTCGCCGAGCATTTCGCCGACGGCGGCAAGATCTGCGTGATCCTCGGCGACAACCTGATCGAGGGGTCGATCGCTCCGGCCGTCGCCCGCTTCCGCCGCCAGCCCAGCGGGGCCCGGATTGTCCTGAAGGAGGTGGAGGACGCGGAGCGCTTCGGCGTCGCCGAGGTGCGCGACGGCCGCATCGTGTCGATCGAGGAGAAGCCGCGCCGGCCGAAGAGCCGTTATGCCGTGACCGGCATCTACATGTACGATGGCCGCGTGTTCGACGTCATCCGCACCCTCAGACCATCGGCGCGCGGCGAGCTCGAGATCACCGACGTGAACAATTGGTACCTCGCCGGGGGGGACCTCGCCTGCGAGGTGCTCGAGGGCTGGTGGACGGACGCCGGCACCATGGAGTCGCTCCATCGCGCCGGCAACCTGGTGGCCGAGACGGGAGCCAACCGGGTCGGCGGCCCGGCCACCCGCGTACCGGTGGCCGCCGCGATGGCCGAGCGCGCGCCGCGCCGGCGGGCGAGGAGCCGCTAGCCGATGCGCCTCCTGGTCACCGGTGGCGCGGGCTTCATCGGCACGAACTTCCTCCGCTACGCGCTCGCCCGGGACGAGGTCGAGCGCCTCGTCACCGTCGACCTCCTCACCTACGCGGGAAACTACGCGAACCTGAACGATCTCGAAGCCGACCCTCGCTTCCGGTTCGTCCGCGCGGACATCGCCGACCGCGAGGCCATGACCGCGCTCGTCGACGCAGAGGCGATCGACACGCTCGTCAACTGCGCCGCCGAGACCCACGTCGACCGGAGCATCGCCGATCACTGGCCGTTCGTCACCACCAACGTGGACGGCACGCTCGTGCTGCTCGAGGCGGTGCGCGGGCGAGCGGGCTTCCGCCGCTTCCTGCAGGTGTCGACCGACGAGGTGTTCGGCTCGATCCCGGCCGGCCGCGCGACCGAGGACTGGCCGAGCCGCCCGTCGAGCCCCTACGCCGCCAGCAAGGCGGCCGCCGACGGCTTCGTCCAGGCCTACGCGACCACCTATGGACTGCCGGCGGTCATCACCCGCTCGTCGAACAACTACGGCCCATATCAGTTTCCCGAGAAGCTGATCCCGCTCTTCGTCACCAATGCACTCGATGGCCAGCCGCTCCCGCTCTACGGCGATGGCCTGAACGAGCGCGACTGGATTCACGTGGAAGATCACTGTGCGGCGCTCTGGCACGTGCTCGGGCTGCCGGCGACGCGCGGCGAGGTGTTCAACGTGAGCGCCGGGCGAGAGGTCCCGAATCGCGCCGTGACGGACCTGATCCTGCGCCTGCTCGACCGCCCGCCGAGCCTGGTGCGCTACGTCGCCGACCGTCCCGGCCACGACCGCCGCTACGCGCTCGACGCGAGTCGCCTGCGGAAGACGGGCTGGGAGCCGCGCCGCGGCTTCGAAGAGGGGCTCGCCGCCACGGTCGCCTGGTACCGTGAGCATCGTCCCTGGTGGGAGGCCGTCAAGAGCGGCGCCTACCGCGACTACTACGAGACCATGTACGGGGACCGGCTGCGCGACAGCAGCGCGGCGCCGCGATCGTGAGCGCCGGCGGTCCCGCGCGGGGGGAACGCGTCCCCAAGCCCTGGGGGCACGAGACGATCTGGGCGCGAACCGACCGCTACGTCGGCAAGATCCTGCACGTCCGCAAGGGCGAGTCGCTCAGCTACCAGTACCACCGCGTGAAGGACGAGACGATCCGCATCCTCGCCGGCGCGGTCGACTTGGAGGTGGCAGCCCCGGAGGGCGAGCGCCGGACCGTCCGGCTCGGGCCGGGCGACGGCTGGCATCTCCCCCCCGGAACGCGCCATCGCCTGACCGCCGTCGACGACACCGACATCCTCGAGGTCTCGACGCCCGAGCTGGACGACGTCGTCAGGCTCGAGGACCGCTACGGCCGGACGTGAGTCCGATGCCCATCGCCCTCATCACCGGCATCACGGGCCAGGACGGCTCCTACCTCGCCGAGCTGCTGCTCGAGAAGGGCTATCGCGTCGTCGGCATGGTGCGGCGCGCGAGCACGGAGAACTTCGAGCGCATCGCCCACCTCCGCAGCCGCCTCGAGCTGCGCCAGGCGGATCTGCTCGACGAGCTCTCGCTCATCGACCTCCTGCGCGACGTGCGACCGGACGAGGTCTACAACCTCGCCGCACAGTCGTTCGTGCCGACGTCGTGGGCCCAACCCGTGTTGACCGCCGAGTTCGACGCCGTCGGGGTGACGCGGCTGCTCCAGGCCGTCCGCCTCGTCGCCCCCGAGGCGCGCGTCTACCAGGCGAGCTCGAGCGAGATGTTCGGCCGCGCGCGCGAGGTGCCGCAGCGGGAGACGACGCCCTTCTACCCCCGCAGCCCGTACGGCGTCGCCAAGGTCTACGCGCACTACATCACGGTGAACTACCGGGAGAGCTACGGGCTCTTCGCCTGCTCCGGCATTCTCTTCAACCACACGAGCCCGCGCCGCGGACGAGAGTTCGTCACCCGGAAGATCTCCGACGGCGTGGCCCGCATCAAGCTCGGGCTCGCGCCGGACCTCCCGCTCGGCAATCTCGAGGCGCGCCGGGATTTCGGCTTCGCCGGCGACTACGTCGAGGCGATGTGGCGGATGCTCCAGCAACCCGAGGGCGACGACTACGTGGTGGCAACCGGGGAAGCTCACAGCATCCGGGAAGTGACGGAGATCGCCTTCGCCACCGCCGGGCTCGACTGGCGCCGCTACGTACGCGAGGACCAGACCCTCCTGCGCCGCGCCGAGGTCGATCACCTGGTAGGCGACGCGTCCAAGGCACGACGCATCCTCGGCTGGCAACCCCGCGTCGGCTTCGCGGCGCTCATCGAGATGATGGTGCGCGCCGACCTGGAGCACCTATCCGGCAAGAGCCGAGGAGGCTGACCGCGAAGCGGTCAGGAGCCGTGAAGTCCGGGGGTTTGCCAGCCCGGGGGATCACCGACGCGCGCTTTCACGGGCAGCGGAGGCTGACCGCGAGAGCGGTCAGGTAAGCCGACGGGGTCCGGGGGCATCGGAGGAGCGCAGCGCCCGCAGGGCGCGAGCACCGCACGGGCCCCCGGTTTCGAATGAACGTCCTAGTCACCGGCATCGGCGGCTTCGCCGGACCGCCGGTCGCGCGCGCCCTTCTGGCGCGCGGACACGCGGTGGCGGGGGTGCTGCGCCCGCCGTTCGAACGCCCGCGGCTGGAAGGTCTGCCGCTCACCCTCCACGCGTTCGACCTGCTCGATCCCGAGCGCCTGCGGGCGGTGGTCGCCGGCGCCGATGCGGTGCTCCACCTCGCCGGTCTCTCGTCGGCCCCTGCCGCCGAGCGCGATCCCGGGGGCGCCTATCGCGCCAACCTGGGCGGGACGCTCGCCGTGCTCGCCGCGGTGCGGTCGGCTGCGCCGCGAGCCCGCATCCTCGCCGTCACCTCGGCCGGAGTCTACGGCGCCGTCGAGGCCGGCGAGCTGCCGGTCGGCGAGGACGTCCCGCTCCGGCCGCTCACGGTTTACGGCGCGAGCAAGGCGGCTGCGGATCTCGCGGCCGCGCAGTGGGGCCGAGCCTACGGTCTCGACGTCGTCCGCGCCCGGCCGTTCAACCATACCGGGCCCGGGCAGGATGCCGCGTTCGTGTGCGCGGCGCTCGCCCGGCAGATCGCATGCATCGAGGCGGGCCGGCAGGAGGCGGTCGTGCACGCCGGGAACCTCGATCCGGTACGCGACTTCAGCGATGTGAACGACGTTGCGGCGGGTTACGTGGCGCTCCTCGAACGCGGCCGAAGCGGGGCGGTCTACAACCTCTGCTCGGCGACGGGGTGCTCGATCGCGGAAGTGGTTGCGATCCTGCGCACACACGCCCGCGTGGCGGTGCGGGTCACGAGCGACGCAGCGCTGCGGCGCGCGCACGACGTCCCGCGCCTGGTCGGAACGCACGCCCGGGCGACGCGTGACACGGGCTGGGAGCCCCGCATAGCGTGGTCCGACACCCTCGCAGGCGTGCTCGAAGACTGGCGCGCCCGCGTGGCCCTGGGCGAGTAGCGACCCGTCCGCCCGTGCTTGCCGCTCAGAGGGTGCGCGAGTATGCTTTTTCGCTGAACCATGGAGTTCCAGCACCGTACGCTCGAGCAGCTCCTGCTCGAACAGGGGCGACTCGGCCCGGACGACCTTCGCAAGGTCAAGCGTCTCCAGCAGGAGCGCGGCGAGCGGCTCGAACGACTGCTCCTCGACCTCGGCTTCATCTCCGAGGAGGACCTGCTCCCGCTGCTGGCGACCTACCTCGGGGTGGAAACCATCTCGCGCCGCGAGTTTCCTCCGGTGCCGGTGCCGCTCGGTAACCTCAACGTCAAGTTCCTCAAGCACGCTAAGGTGATGCCGCTCGCGCAGGTGAACGGCGCCTTGCGCGTCGCCATGGCGGACCCGGCGGACTACTACACGATCCAGGCGCTCCAGGTCGCGACCGGGCTCGCCATCGAGCCACGCCTGGCGCGCGAGCGCGACATCCAGGAAGGGCTGGACGCCGCCTACGGGAACGGCGCTGGCACCGAGGCCGGCGCAGGCTCCGAGTCTGCCGAGGCCGACATCGAGTACCTCTCGGACGACGAGGAGGACGTCAACCACCTGCGCGACCTGGCGAGCGAGGCGCCGGTCATCCGGCTCGTGAACCTGCTCATCAACCGAGCCGTCGAGCAACGTTCCTCGGACATCCACATCGAGCCCTTCGAGAACGAGCTGAAGGTCCGCTACCGCATCGACGGCGTGCTGCACGACGTCGAGACGCCGGCGCGACGGCTGCAGGCCGCCATCGTCTCGCGCATCAAGATCATGGCGAAGCTGAACATCGCCGAGCGCCGGCTGCCGCAGGACGGACGGATCAAGTTGAGGCTCATGGGCAAGGAGATCGACCTCCGCGTCTCCACCCTCCCGACGCTCTATGGAGAGAGCGTGGTCCTCCGCATCCTCGACCGCTCGAGCATCGTCGTGAACCTCGACTCGCTCGGCTTTCCCGAGGACACCCTCGGCCAGTTCAACCGTCTGATCACCAAGCCCTACGGCATGATCCTGGTCACCGGACCCACGGGCAGCGGCAAGACGACGACGCTCTACGGCGCCCTCGACAAGATCAACTCGCCCGACAAGAAGATCATCACGATCGAGGATCCGGTCGAGTACCAGCTCTTCGGCGTGAACCAGATCCACGTGAAGCCACAGATCGGCCTCACCTTCGCCAACGGCCTGCGCTCGATCGTCCGCCAGGACCCCGACGTCATCATGGTCGGCGAGATCCGCGACTACGAGACCGCCGAGATCGCCATCCAGGCCGCGCTGACCGGCCATCTGGTGTTCTCGACGCTGCACACCAACGACGCCGCCGGCGCCGTCTCGCGGCTCCTCGAGATGGGCGTCGAGGACTACCTGCTCGCCTCCTCGCTCCTCGGCGTGCTGGCGCAGCGCCTGGTCCGCCGGGTGTGCATGAAGTGCCGCCGTCCCGCCGAGATGGCGGTCGACACGACGCGGGAGCTGGCGAACGGCAGCGCCGCCATGCAGGTCTACGAGGGCGCGGGCTGCGAGGACTGCGCCAACACGGGCTACCGCGGTCGCTCGGGTATCTTCGAGTTCCTCCTGGTGAACGACCCCATCCGCCAGCACATCCTCAAGCGCGCCTCGGCCGACGCCATCAGGGAGACGGCCGTCGGCCTCGGCATGCGGACGCTTCGGGTGCGCGGCGGGAGCACGACGGTGGCGGAGGTGGTGCGGGTGACCCAGGAGGAGGTCTAGCTGGGTCTGCTCGACCGGCTCCGGCGCGGCGGGCGAACGGCCGCACCGGCGTCGCGGGTGGCGGTGATCGGGCTCGATGGTGTCGGCGTCCCGCTGGTCCGGGAGCTGACGGCACGCGGCCTGATGCCGAACCTCGCGCGTCTCCTCGGGGCGGGCACACTCGCGCCGATGTGCTCGTCGATCCCCGTCATCTCGAGCGTCTCGTGGACGAGCTTCATGACCGGGCACAATCCCGGCAAGCACGGTATCTATGGCTTCACGGACGTGAAGCCGGGGACGCTCACCCTGTTCTTCCCGAACTTCGGCAACGTGCGGAGCGAGACGCTGTGGGACGTCGCCGGACGGGCGGGCAAGCGATCGATCGTGCTGAACGTGCCGAACACCTATCCGGCCCGGCCGCTCGACGGGCTCCTCGTGTCGGGCTTCGTCGCCGTCAACCTCGAGCGCGCCGTTCATCCGGCGGGCCTCCTGCCACGACTGCGGGCCGCGGGTTACAAGATCGACGTCGACTACCTGAACGCCGACCAGCGGCCGGAAGCCTTC
>VBLD01000002.1:2854-9565 GCA_005879205.1 Deltaproteobacteria bacterium | reverse complement strand
GGGTGCCTCGTCGACGCTTTGCCCGACGACGCCGTGCTGTTCATCGTCGCGGACCACGGCCACACGCTCATCCACCGCGAGTTCTACCCGAACGTGTGGCTGCGGGAGCAGGGTCTCCTCGGCCTCAAGGCCGGGAAGCCGAAGGGCCTCGCCGACGTCGATCCCGCCTCCAAGGTCTTCGTCCTCGATCCGGGACGGGTCTACCTGCATCGGCAGGGACGCTTCCCGCTCGGCTCGGTTGGACCCGCCGAGGCCGAAGATCTCATCGGGCGCGTGCGCGAGGGCCTGCTCGCGCTCGGGGACGAAAGCCCCGGACGGCCCGGCGACGGCCGTCCCGTGCCCCGCATCTTCGCGCGCGACGAGATCTACCACGGGCCGTGTCTCGAGAGCGCGCCGGACCTGGTCCTCGACTTCACCGACGGCTACGACCCGAAGGGGGCCTTCGGGCGGAACGAGCTGTTCGGCAGGAGCGCGCTCACCGGGATGCACACCTATGCCGACGCCCTCTTCTTCGTGAATCGCCCGGGTGTTCCGACCGATGGCCTGGACATCGTCGACCTGGCCCCGACCATCCTTGCGGCGCTCGGCATCCGTCCGCCAGCGGACATGGACGGCCGGGCACGCCTGCCCCTTGAACAGACGTCGGAGGCGCGAGTCTAAGCCCCAGAAGGCGGCGCGATTCCCACGGCTCAGGTTGAAAACGAATCCCCGCTTGCGTATGATTCTGGCGGTTTTCCCGCAATTTAGACTCCGCGGCGCGGGGCGGTAACGGTGGGGCTGAGCGGAGGTTCTCGTTGGCACAATTCCAGTACCGTGCGGCTGACCCTCAGGGGAAGATCGTCGAAGGGACGATCGACGCCGCCGAGGTGGGTGGTGTCGTTGCGCGGCTGCATGATCGGGGCCTGATCCCGATTCGCATCGGCGCGGCGGCCGAGGGAACGCGAGCGGCGGCGCCGCGCGTCGTGCTGCCGTCGTTGCCGGCCCTCGGACGCAAGCGGGTCAAGGGGCACGACCTGCTGGTGATGACCCAGGAGCTCTCGGCGCTCGTCTCCGCCGGCCTGCCGCTCGACCGCAGCCTCGCGACGCTCGCGGAGCTGTCGGACAACCTCGAGCTCCGGCGCATCATCACCGAGGTGCTGCACGCGGTGCAGGCCGGCAAATCGCTCACCGAGGCGCTCGGCCAGCATCACGTCTTCCCGCCGCTCTACGTCAACATGGTCCGCGCAGGGGAAGCGGGCGGTTTTCTCGAGGGCGTGCTGCAGCGGCTCACCGAGTACCTCGAGCGTGCGCAGGCGCTGCGCGACGAGGTGCGCTCGGCGCTCACCTATCCCGTGCTGCTCACCCTCGCGATGAGCGGCTCGATGATGTTCCTGCTGGTCTACGTGCTGCCCAAGTTCTCCTCGATGTTCGCCGACCTCGGCCGGACGCTTCCCCTGTCCGCCCAGATCATTCTCGGCCTCTCGCAGGGCATCCGGAGCTACTGGTGGGTCGGCATCCTCGGGGTGGCCGGCACCGTCGGCAGCGTGCGCTACTCGATCCGCACGCCGCGCGGCCGGTACAGCTGGGACCAGTGGAAGCTCCGGCTCCCGGTGGTCGGGCTCGTGCTGCGCAAGATGGAGGTGGCGAGCCTGGCGCGCACGCTCGGCACGCTCCTCAAGAGCGGCGTGCCGATGATGCAGGCGCTCGGCATCGTCAAGGAGACGGCCGGCAACCAGGTGATCGGACGCTCGCTCGGCGAGGTCGAGGTGGGGGTGCGCGAGGGCGCGGGCGTGGCCGAGCCGCTCGCCCGCTCGGGGGTCTTTCCGCCGCTCGCGGTGCAGATGATCGCGGTCGGCGAGGAGACGGGGCGACTCGACGAGATGTTGCTGAAGGCCGCAGAACACTACGATCGCGAAGTCCGCGTCCAGGTCCAGCAGTTCACCCGACTGCTCGAGCCGATCCTCATCCTCGTCATGGGCCTCGGGGTCGGCTTCATCGTGATCTCGATGCTGTCGGCGATCTTCAGCGTCAACGATCTGCCGATGTAGGAGGGAGTGCCTCATGTCACGGCGTACAGCGAGCGCAGGCTTCACCCTGATCGAGATGATGGTCGTGATGGTCATCATCGGCCTTCTCATGGCTCTCGTCGGCCCGCGCTTCATCCGGCAGGAGGAGAAGGCGAAGGTGGGGGCCGCGCGAGCCCAGATCGAGCTCCTCGGGACGGCGCTCGACACCTTCCGGCTCGACGTGGGCCGCTATCCGAGCACGCAGGAGGGGCTGGCGTCGCTCCGCCAGCGTCCCTTCGGCACCGACCGCTGGGACGGGCCCTATCTCAAGAAGGAGCTCCCGAAGGATCCGTGGGACCACCCGTACTATTACCGGAGCCCCGGCGAGGCCGGGCGCCCCTACGACCTGTTCTCCTACGGCGCCGATGGGGCGCCCGGGGGCGACGGTGACGGCCGCGACATCACGAGCTGGGAAGGCGGCACGGGATGAGCCGCGGCGCGCGCGGCTTCACGCTGCTCGAGATGGCGATGGTGCTGCTCATCATCGCGGTCGGCAGCGCGCTGGTCGTGCCGATGATCGAAGGCGGCTTCGACAACCGTGAGGTGCGCCGCGCCGCCCGCCAGCTCGCGGCCACCATGCACTACTGCCGGGGCGAGGCCGTCGCGCTCGGGAAGCCGCAGGAGCTCGTGATCGACGCGGTCCAGAACACCGTCCGGACGAGCGGCGGCCGCTCGGGCGCGCTCAGCGACCGGGCCGTGATCGAGCGCATCCAGGGCGGGTTCGAGCCGGAACAGGGCATCGCCCAGATCCTGTTCTATCCGAACGGCTCGACGACGGGCGTCGACGTGCTGCTCGCGAGCCGTCGCGACCGCGCCCAGGGCGGCCAGAACCGCATCCTCGTGCACCTGGATCCCCTGGTGGGCACGGTCGCCGTGCGGGACGCGACGCCATAGCCCGGGTATCGATGCGACGTCCACCGACCCACGGGTTCACGCTCCTCGAGATCGCCGTCGCGCTCGCGATCGTGGGCATGGGGGCGGTCACCTGCCTGCAGCTCTTCAGCGGCAGCCTGCGGCTCCAGGGTCGAGCGTCGCGCGAGAGCCGCGCCGTGCTGGCAGCGCGGGGGGCGATGGACGCGCTGCTCTTCCAGCCCGAGATCCGCGATCACAGCGAGGAGCGGCAGAGCGGCGAAGGTTACCGCATCCGCATCCTCGTGCGACACGCGGGGGAGCAGGAAGGTCTCCGCAAGAAGGAGCTGGACTTCGAGTCCGAGATCAGCCTTCGCTACCTGCAGGTGGAGGTGGCGTGGCAGGACGGGACGGGCATCAAGACCTACACCCTCAAGAGCCTGCGGGCGGCGCCGGAAAATGACTGAGCGGCGCGACGGATTCACGCTCCTCGAGGTCACGCTCGCCATGAGCGCGCTCGCGATGCTGGTCGCCATCTGCTACGGCGCGTTCCACGTCGGGATCCGCGCGGTGGAGTCGGGGGAGATGGCGGTGGTGGCGGCGCAGCGCCTCCGCGTGGCGACCGACGTGCTGATCCGGCAGGTCAAGTCGGCCGTGCCCTATCCCGCCCGCAACAAGGACGACGACGTCTACCCCTTCGGCACCGGGACTGCGACATCGCTCACCTTCATCACGGCGGCGGCGCAGCAGGGCGGCGGGGGCCTCGCACGGGTCGTCTACCGGCTCGAGGAGGACCCGACCCGCCTGGTGCTCGAGGAGAGCGCGTTCTTCTCGCCCGACGCGCTCGGCCGCGACCCCGTCGACAAGCCGGGGGAGAGCAGCGTCGTCCTGCTCGACGGGTTCCGCAGCGTCAAGTTCCAGTACTGCATGAACGACGGCGCCGAGCCCGAATGCGAATGGCGCGACGCCTGGGACGGCCAGGCGGACGAGATGATGCCGGTGGCGGTGCGCATCGTGGTGACGGGACTCCCCGGGCTCGAGATGGACGTCTGGGGGCAGGAGATCCCGATCATGGCGACGGCCTACGGCGAGAGCAACGGAGACGTCGACAGCCTGGAGGACGACCTCGCTTCGAATGGCGACGGAAACGACGACACCGAAGGGACGGGCTCGACGTCGTCCGGGGACGGGGAAGGGGTGGACGATGCGGAGTAGGCCGCCGGGACGCCGCCGCGAGCGCGGCGTCGCGCTGCTCCTCGTGCTCTGGATCTTCGTGGTCCTCGGCGTCCTGGCGGCGGACTTCGCGCGCTACATTCGGGACGATGCGATGGCGGGCGTGAACTTCGCCGAAGAGACCCGTGCGTACTACATCGCGCTCGCCGGCATGAACCGGACGATCTACGACGCCGACCGGGCGCACGAGCGCGCGGCGCCAGGTGCGGTCACGCCGCCGCCGGCCGTCGACGACGAGGACGCGGAGGATGAGCCCCTTACGGCCGATGGGCAGTGGCACGACGGCGAGTTCGCCGGCGGCCACTACACCGTCCGCATGACCGACGAGGCGAGCCTCATCTCGCTCAACAAGGCCGACGAGGCTCTGCTCACCCGCGTGATCACCAACCTCATGCGGGGCGGCAACGCGACCACGGGCATGGACCGCCGGGCCTCCAACGAGGTGGCGACGGTGGTCGACTCGATCCTCGACTGGCGCGACACGGACCACCTGAAGCGGGCGCACGGTGCCGAGAGCGACTACTACCTGAAGCGACGCCCGCCCTACCGGGCGAAGAACGGCTTCTTCGATTCGCCGGAGGAGCTTCTTCTCGTCCGCGGCGTCACCCCTGCGCTCTTCTACGGCCACGATGGCCTGCCGGGGTTCAGGGACGTCTTTTCGGTCTACAGCCGCAGTCCCAACATCCACATCCGTACGGCGCCGCCAGCCGTGTTGCAGGCCCTTCTCGGCATCGACGCGGACGCGGCGACGGACCTGGTCGCACAGCGCGACACCGACTCGAACGCCTTCATCCAGCAGATCATGCCCCACGTGGGCGGTCCCGGGAGCGTCGCCAACCTGCTGCCCGATTCCGAAGAGGCGCGCACGGTCCTGCTCGAGGGGCGGGCCGACACCCAAGCGGCGCGGAACCAGTCGAGCATCGCGGCGGTGGTGGACCTGACCGCCGAGTCGGCGGAGGGCGCCCGGGTGATCCGCTGGCTCGACCGGGCGCCCTGGACGGGGGCGGTGCTCCCCGGCTCGCCGGTGCACGGATGACGGTCGGCGAGCTCACCCACCGCCTGCGACGGGCCGACTTCCTCGACGGCCTCGGCATCTACGTCGGCCTACACGAGGTGGCCCTCGCGCACGTCGCCAAGCGGTTCTTCAAGGTGGCCGTCCGGCACGCGCGGACCTATCCGCTGCCCCCCGTCGAGCGGGCGGCCGAACGGCGGCAGGCGCTCGCCCAGGCCGTGCTCACCTTTGCGCGCGAGCACCGGGTCGACACGCGCCGCGCCTACCTCTGCCTGCCGCGCGCCGACACGGCGTTCAACCGCGTCCTCCTCCCGGCCGCCGCGCGCGAGAACCTCGCGCAGGTGCTCGAGTACGAGATGGAGCACCTGATCCCGCTGCCGCGCGACCAGGTATACTTCGACTTCTCGGTGCGCGACCTCGGCGAGGACCGCCTCGAGGTCCTCCTCATGTGCATCCCGCGCGAGGTCGTTCGCGTCTACCTCGAGGCGCTCGAGGACGCCTTCGTCCGCCCGCGCGGCATCGTGCTCGCCTCGACGGCCATCGCCGACTACCTGGCGTTCTGCCGCGGTGGTCAGAACGGGCCGATCGGCCTCCTCGTGTCGGCAGGCGAGGCCGTCGAGCTCGCCCTCCTCACCGGCGGCCGCCTGGTGGCGAGCCAGCTCATGCCGGCGCACCGCCTGGCCGAGCCCGCCGAGGTCTCGCGCTCGCTGGCCCGCCAGTTGGCGGACGTGCTGATTCCTGCCGAGGAGGTCCAGCTCTATCACTGGTCGCTCGCCAACGGCGCGGGCGCAAACATCCCCGCCTTGGGGGAGGGAGATCTCCTCGGTCTGGCCGCCGGGCGGCTGGAGGCGCCTGCCGAGTTCTTCGAGTCGTCCGAGCCCGCGCTCCTGCCCGCCGTCGGCGCCGCCCTCGATGCGGTGCGCGAGGGGACGGTGCCGGTGAACCTCCTCCCGGTCGAGGGCCGGCGGCGGTACGAGGAAGGCCTGTCGATCGCGACCATCGTCCTCGTCGCGGTTGCGAGCGTGCTCCTGCTCGTGTGGGGTGCCAGCACCCTGGTCAAGGACGAGCTCCTCCGGCGTCAGGTGGAGGAGGGGCTCGTCGCGGTCGAGCCGCAGGTCCGGGAAGCGAAGGCGCTCCAGGACGAGATCGGCAACCTCCACAAGCAGATCGACGTCCTGACCGCCGGTCAGGACCAGCGGGTCACGCTGCTGTTCCGCGAGCTCACGGATCTGGTGCCGGCCGACGCGTACCTGACCTCCCTCAATCTGCGCCAGGGCCGTCTCACCCTCGAGGGCTCGGCCCGTTCGGCCTCCGACCTGATCGCGGCGCTCGAGAAGTCCAAGCACTTCCACAACGTGAGCTTCACGTCGCCCACGACGAAGGCGGGCGACAAGGAGCGGTTCTCGATCGTCGCGGAGGTCGCGAAGTGAACCCGCGGGCCCTGTGGGCTTCCGCGCTCCGCTGGTACTCCGAGCACTCCGCCCGCGACCGCCGGATCATCGCCGGGGTCGGGATCGCGGTCGCCCTCTCGCTCGTGTACGTGGGGGCGGTGGAGCCCTTGCGGGCCTATCG
>VBLD01000002.1:0-2815 GCA_005879205.1 Deltaproteobacteria bacterium | reverse complement strand
TCGTCGCCGCGGTCGACATCCTGCGCGCGGAGCGTGCGGAGCTGAAGAAACGGCTCGCCCAGGCGCAGAGTCGCCTGCTTCCCGGCGACAGCGGTACGCTCGCCGCCGCCGCCCTCCAGGAGCGGGCCAACACGCTCGCGTCCGAGAAGGGGGTGTCGGTCCTCAGCACGCAGGTGATGCGCGAGGAGGCGGCCGACCCGTTCCGCAAGGTCGCCGTGCGGCTCACCCTATCGGCCGAGCTCAAACCCTTTGCGGACCTGGTCTCGGGTCTCGAGTACGGTCCCCAGCAGCTCACCGTCCCGTTCGTCGAGGTGAGCCGCCGGGGCGCCGTCCCCGGCGCGAAGGGACCACGCCTCCTGTCCGCCACGGTGGAGGTCAGCGGATACCTGCTCTCCAAGGACAAGGCGAAGGAGGTCGAGGTGGAAGCGGAGCCGGCGCCGGGCGCGGAAGTGGTGCCGGGCGCAGAGCCGTCCGTACCCGAGGCCGTACCGGGCGCCGGCGAGCCGATGCCCGGAGGCGAGGCATTGCTGCCGCCCGCCGTGCCCGATCTGTCGCCCGGGTTCGGGGAAAGCCCCCCGCCTCCGATCGCTCCGCCGGCAGCAGCCGCCCCCTCGCCCCCCGTGGCTGCGCTTCCGCCGTCTGTCGAAGCGGCAGCGCCGCCGCCGGCCGCCCCGCCAGCGGGGGCGCCGCCAGCGATCGCGCCGCCACCCGTCGTACCGCTGCCCCCGGGAGTCGCACCGCCACCCCCGGCAGCAGCGGTACCTCCCCCACCGGCAGCTACGCCGGCACCGCCCGCCGCGGCCGTACCGCCGCCCGCAGTCGGGGCGCAGCAGCCTCCGCCCCCTGCTGGGGGGTCGGACCAGCCTGGAGCCACCTGATGGGGCGCTGGGCGATCATCAACGTGGTGCTGGGTGTGATCGTGGGACTGCTCGGCCTCGAGATCGCACGGACCTGGGGGCGTGCGCTGCCGCCGGTCGAGATGGCCGCCGGTTCGCGAACACCGGCCGCGGCGCCGGAGAAGCGCGAGAAGGGCAAGCGGGCTGCCGCGGAAAAGGGGGGCGCCCACGCCGAGGAGGCCCCCCCGGCGCTGGTCGCGGCGATCGCCGAGAAGGACCTCTTCGACATGAGCCGGCAGAAGCCGACCGAGGAGGTGAAGGGCATCGAGCAGACGCCTGCCGTCACCGGACCGCCCGCCAACGTCACGATCGTCGGCGTTCGCATCTTCGGCAAGGACCGAGAGGTGTTCGTGACCGAGGCGGGAGCGCAGAAACGGCTCCGCACCGGGGATCAGGTGGCGGGGTACACGGTCAAGGCGATCGATGCGGCCGGGGTAACGCTCACGTCCCCCTCGGGCGACGTCGTGAACATGCCGCTGGTGGTCGATTCGAAGGGAGCCGCTCCACCGAGGCCCACGGTCCCCGTCCGGCCCGGGATGCCTCAACCGCCCGCCCAGGCCACGGCATCGCCGGCCGCTGGCGTGCAGACGATGTCCCCCGCTGCGGGGATCGGGGGGAAACCGCCGACGCCGGCCGTGGTCCCGCCACGGCCGGGTGGGGCCCCACCGGTTGCGCAGGTGCCGCAGAACCCGCAAAACCAGAATCCGCCGATGCAGCAGCTACCCACCGACGTGCGGCAGAAGCTCGAGCGGATGAAGCAGAACCCGGGCAATTCCCGTATCGGCCGCGGCAAGCATTGAGGCAGAGGCAGCCGCGGTGAGGGGATGGACCGCCCGAGGAGGGGGCGCAGTGCAGGGGCGAAGGATGTGGCGAACGATCGCGGTCGTGGCTGCCATCGGCGCGGCGGTCCTCGTGGTACCGGCGCGCACCCAGGCCCAGGAGGCGGCACCGCCTGCGCCCGCCGCGGGGGGCGACCAGCCGCTCGGTGAGGAAGAGGCGATGGTCCTCAACTTCGAGCGGGCGGACATCCGCGAGGTCATCCACAGCCTCGCCACCGCGCTCGGCATCAGCTACACGATCGACCCGCGCATCGAGGGACAGGTCACCATCCGGACGAACGGCAAGATCGCCCGTGAAGACCTGTTCCCGCTCTTCAACCAGATTCTCCGCAACAACGGCATCGCGGCGGTGAAGGTCGGCGACATCTACCAGATCCTTCCCATCGCCGAGGCGAAGACGCGGGCCATCGTGCCGCAGTCCCAGGCGGTCAAGCAGAGCGCGCGCGCCACGGACAGCTTCGTGATCGAGATCTTCCCCGTCCACCACGTCTCGTCCGACGAGATGGTGAACATCCTGCAGCCGTTCGTCACCCCGGGCGGCGACGCACTCTCCTACCCGCGCTCGAACCTGGTGGTGGTGACGGACCTGCAATCGAACGTCGCCCGACTGCGCGATCTGGTGGCCACCTTCGATACCGACGTCTTCCACAACCTGCACGCACGCGTCTTCAAGATGCAGTACGGCGACCCGGATGAGCTGGCGAACGAGATCCTCGGGCTCCTCGCCCCCTACGGGGTGACTCCCACCGGCGAAGGCGAGGGGGGCGTCTACCTGATCCCGCTCTCGCGGCTCAACTCGATCGTCGCCATTGCCTTCGACCCACTGCTCTTCACCGAGATCGAGCGCTGGCTCAGGCTTCTCGACATCCCGCCCGAGGAGAGCGCGGGGCGGCAGACGTTCGTCTACCCGGTGGAGAACGCCAAGGCGGCCGATCTCGCGTCGGTGCTGAACGAGCTCTTCGGCGGCGGCCCCGGCGGCGGTGGAGGCGGGGGGCTCGGGCGTGCGCCGGGTGCGGCGCCCGCGGGCATCGGTCTGTTCGGCGCGGGCGGTGTCGGGGGCGGCGGTGGCGGTCGCGGCGG
>VBLD01000001.1 GCA_005879205.1 Deltaproteobacteria bacterium | reverse complement strand
TCCTGCTCTTCGGCTACGCGCTCTCGAACAAGCCCGCCAACGTGCCCTGGGCGGTGCTCGACTGGAGCCGGACGCCGGTCTCGCGCCGCTTCGTGCAGGACCTGATGGCGACGGGCTACTTCCGGCCGCCGCGTCCCGTCGGGGGGTACGCTGAGGGCCGGACGCTCCTGCGGGAGGAGAAGGCGCTCGTCCTGCTCGTCATCCCGAAGACCTTCCGTCGCGACGTCGAGCGCGCCCGGCCCGCCGTGCAGCTCCTGCTCGACGGCAGCGACCCGCTCTCCGCGGCGCGGATCAGCGTCTACATCGGTCAGGTCGCGAACGCCTTCGAGCCGACCCCCGTCCCCACGGCCCCCGCCGACCGGGACGCGCCTGCCCGCGAGCCGGGCCCGATCGACACCCGGCAGCGGTTCTGGTTCAACCCGACGCTCGAGGATCGGAACTTCTTCCTCGCCGCCCTCGGCGGCATGCTGCTCACCAACCTCTGCCTCTCCGCGATGAGCCTCGGCCTCGTCGGCGAGCGGGAGAGCGGCACGTACGAGCAGATGCTCGCGCTGCCGACGACCGCGATCGAGATCGTGCTCGGCAAGCTGATCCCGTACGTCGCCGTGGCCTACGCCCTCATGCTGATGGCCACGATCGCCGCCGGCGCCGTCTTCGGCGTCTGGCCCGAGGGCAGCTGGCTGGCACTCCTGGTCGTCACCCTGCCCTTCGTGCTCGCCTCGCTCGGCGTCGGCGTGTTCGTGTCGGCGCTGGCGCGCACGTCGGCGCAGGCCGTCTTCATCTCGGTCTTCTTCATCATGCCGTCGTTCGTCCTCTCGGGGGTCATGTACCCCTACCAGTTCATGCCGCACGGCGTGCGCGAGATCGGCGCGGTGTTCCCGCTGCGCTGGTATCAGATCGCGGCGCGGCGGATCATCGAGCGCGGCGCGGGCCTGGCCGAGGTGCTGGTGCCGATGCTGGCCCTGGCAGCGCTGTTCGCGGTGATCCTCGCCGGTGTCCGGTGGCGGATGAAGCCGCGGCTCGGGTAGCGCCGATCAGCGCGCGCCGGTCAGCGCGGCCAGCACCTGCGACGGGTGCGCCTCGGCGTTGGCCACCTTCGCCCAGTGCCTGCGGACCTTGCCGTCGGGACCGATCCAGACCGTCGAGCGGATCGTGCCCACGGTCTTCTTGCCGTACAGCATCTTCTCGCCGTAGGCACCGTAGCGGGTCATGACCTTGCGATCGGGGTCGGAGAGCAGCGGGAACGGAAGTTTGTACTTGGCCGCGAACTTCTGGTGCGACGCGCCGCCGTCGGCCGACACGCCGAGCACGACCACGCCTGCCTTCTGCAGGTCCGCCCAGGCGTCGCGGAAGCCGCACGCCTCCTTGGTGCAGCCCGGCGTGTCGTCCTTCGGGTAGAAGTAGACGACGACGTCCCTGCCGGCGAAGTCGGCGAGCGAGACCTTCTTCCCGTCGGCGTCGGCGAGCGTGAACGCGGGGGCTGCCTTGCCTTCCTGGATCGTGGCCATCGGCGAGGCGTCGTAGCGGATCCTCGAGGTTCGGTTCAAGCGGGGCGCCGCGACCGTGCATCGACTGACAAGTGGGAGCGTCCGGGGACCCGCCGAGCCGGCGTCGAGTCGAGGTTGTCGTACTGCGCCGTGCCGGGCGAACGTTCTCCACGTTCAGGGCACCGTCATCGGGCCGTTAGCTTTTAACCCTGGGGCGCGACGCGTCCCGAACCGGGCCGACGCATCGACCACGATCACGTTTACGTTTGTCGCGCCGCGCCAAGCTCTCGATCCCCGACCAGCCCCAGGCGCCCAACGAGGGGCGCACGGCCGCGGCCCGCGGCCCTTGACATCTGTCATGTAGAATGGTATTAGCCTAATCAAGTTCATGGCCCGCTTCGTTCAACTGGTCTTACCCGCGCCCCGCACCTGGGGTGGGCGGCGCCCCGGCGCCGGACGGAAGCCCACGCCCGGACGCCGGCGCGGGGTGCCGCACCGGGCTCGGCCCAAACATGCCGCCACGCATCCGGTGCACGTGACCTTCCGTGCGGTTGAGGCGGTCCGCTGCCTCCGGTCCGGCCGCGTCTTCCCGGCCGTGCGCCGTGCCCTTGGCGCAGCCTCTCGCCGGGAGTTCCGTATCCTCGAGTTCTCCGTGCAGGACAACCACGTTCACCTGATCGCCGAAGCGGAACATGCGAGGGCGCTCTCGGGTGGCGTCCGGGGCCTCGCTATCCGCCTCGCCCGCGCGGTGAACCGCGCCTTGGGTCGGCGCGGAAGGGTCTGGGATGACATCATGCCCGGGCGCTCACGACGCCGCGCGAGGTGCGCAACGCGATCGCATACGTGCTGCTGAACTTCCGCAAACATGGGCACACGGGAACCGAGATCGATCCCTGCTCGTCGGCTCCCTGGTTCGCCGGCTGGCGCGCGCCGCGGGCGACGGAGGGAAGCGGGCCGCGGCCCGTCGCCGTCGCGCGTACATGGCTCGCGCGTATCGGGTGGCAGCGTCACGGTCTGATCGGTGCAGACGAGCGGCCGAAGGGCGGATGAATCGCTGACCGACGGCGCGGCTACCGAGCCCGGCGGCGCCTGCGTCGAACGCCGGGCGCCGTCCGGCGGCCGCCGTTTCGCAGCAGCCGGTCGAGGATCGCCTGCGAGCGCCGCCGGACGAGCTTGGTCCGCCCTCTGTTGACCGCGGCCTGCCCCGGTGCTGTATCACCGAGACACCTCGAGGCATGCCCGCCGTCGATCGATTCCTCCGCCTGCTCTTCACCGCTCTCGCCGCCGCCTTCGCGACGACGGGGCTTCTCTTCTTCTGCTTCCCCGACGCAACGATCGCGACCCTGAACGCAGCGGGACGGCCCGTCGGCTTCCCGCCGGCACCCGCCTCGGCGCTCCGCTTCTGGCTCTCGCTCGCGGTCGCCTACATGATGCTGGTCACGCTCCTCGCCGCGGCGATCGCCCGCGACCCGCGCGGCCGCGCCGACCTGATGCCGATCCTCGCCGCCGGGAAGGCCACCTCGTCGCTCACCTGCGCCGGCTACTTCGTGGCCTCGAGTCCCGCCTTCATCTACCTCGCCAACGCGCTCGTCGATGGCACGCTCGCGCTCGTCGTGCTCGGCGCCTACGGCGTCGTCTGGGCGACGAGCGGGACGGGCGGCGCACGCGACCGTCAGCTCCTCCAGGCGGTCCTCGAGGCGCTCGTCCCCCGCGGCGGGGCCTTCGCCACCGGAGCGGCGGACGTCGCCCTCGACGATGCGCTTGTGCGCTACTTCGCCCGGCTACACCCGCTGGGGCCGGCCGGCCTGCGGGTCCTGCTCCGCAGCCTCGAGTACGGCACCGTCGTGTTCGAGCGGACGCGTCCCTTCTCGCGCCTCGATCTCGCCGCGCGCGAGCGCGCGCTCGCCGCCTGGGAGACGTCCCGCCTCGGCCTCCGCCGCCAGCTCGTCGCCAGCCTGAAGCTCCTCGGCCTCCTCCATTTCTACGAGCGTCCGGAGACCTGGCCGGGGATCGGCTACGACGACTCGTACCTTCGCCGGAAGCTCCTCGCCGGTCCGAACGCCGCCGCGCACGCCGCCCGGCTCGGCGCATGACGCCGTTCGTCGACGGCGCCACGGTGGCCGAGGACATCCACGAGAAAGCCGACGTCGTGGTCGTCGGCTCGGGAGCGGGCGGCGCGGTCGTAGCCCGCGAGCTCGCGGCGCGCGGCAAGGACGTCATCCTCCTCGAGGAGGGCGGGTTCTTCACCGGCAGGGACTTCACCGCGAACCCGCGGGAGATGATCGACCTCCTCTATCGTAACCGCGGCTTGACCGGCGCGCTCGGGCGCCCGCCCATCCCGATCCCGCTCGGCCGCTGCGTCGGCGGCACCACGACGATCAACTCGGGCACCTGCTACCGCGCACCCGACTACGTGCTCGACGAGTGGGCCGAGCGTCACGGCGTCGCGGGCGCGCGCGAGCCCGACCTCCGTCAGTACTTCGAGCGCGTCGAGGCGGAGCTCGGCGTCCGGCCGGTGCCCGACGAGACGTACGGCCGGAACAGCCGGCTGTTCGAGCGCGGCGCCGCCGCCCTCGGCTACGACGGCGCTCGCATCCCGCGCAACGAGCGCGGCTGCCTCGGCACCGGGGTGTGCGCGATCGGCTGCCCGCAGGACGCCAAGCAGGCGGTGCACGTCTCGTACGTGCCGCGCGCCCAGGCGGCGGGCGCGCGGCTCTACACGCGCTGCCGCGTCGATCGCATCCTGCTCTCGGGCGGGCAGGCGATCGGCGTCATCGGGCGCTTCGCCGACGCGTCGGAGCGAGAGACGGGACGCGAGCTCCGCGCGCTGGCGCGGCACGTGGTGGTGGCCTGCGGCGCGCTGCTCACGCCCCCGCTGCTCGAGCGGAGCGCCGTGCCCGACCCGTCGGGCCGGCGCGGCCAGAACCTCCACATCCATCCCGCCACCCGCGTCGGCGCCCTCTTCGACGACGAGGTGCGGGGCTGGGAAGAGGTGCCGCAGGCCTACAACGTGCACCACTTCACGCGCGAAGGCATCTTCATCCAGGGTCAGTTCGTCCTCCCCGCGCTCGAGGCGCCGGTGCTGCCCGGCGTCGGGGCGGCGCACAAGGCGCGCATGGCGCGCTACGCCCGGCTCGGCTCCTTCGGCGCGCTCATCTCGGACGAGACGGCGGGCCGCGTGCGCGCCGGGCGCGGGCGCTGGCCGCGCGTCACCTACCAGCTGGGTCCGGCCGACGCCCGGAAGCTCGCGCGCGCCATCGGCCTCACCGCCGAGATCTTCTTCGCCGCCGGGGCACGCGAGGTCTACTCGGGAATCCATTCTCAGCCCGTTCTGCAGAACGGCGATGAAGCGCGGGCGCTCCAGCAGGCAATCCTCCCCGCCGCCGACTTCGAGATGATGGCCTTCCACCCGCAGGGCACCGCCCACATGGGGGAGGATCCGCGCGCGGCGGTCACGGACTCGGCCGGCCGCGTGCACGGCACGCCGCGCCTCTGGGTCGCCGATGCGAGCCTCTTCCCCTCCTCGTGCAAGGTGAATCCGCAGATCACCATCATGGCGCTCGCGACGCGGCTGGCGGAGCACCTCGCGGCCGAGCTCTGAGCGACCGCCAACCCACTTTTTCCACGTTCCGTGCATCGTGATCGTGTGCTACACGGGCGCGGCGGAGGATCCCCATGGTCGTCTGGGACGAGGAGAACGCGGCCCATCTGATGGCCCGCGCCGGCTTCGGCGGCAGCGTCCGCGACAACGCCCGCTACGCCCGCATGGGCCAGCAGCGCGCGGTCGAGCGGCTGATCACGGTCGGCCCGACGGGTGCGCGCGCGGCGGTGCGGGTCGACGACCCCGACGGCCTCGAGAAGATCCAGACCTGGTGGGCCAAGCGGATGGTGAAGGCGAGCTCGCGCCGGCTCCAGGAGAAGATGTGCCTCTTCTGGCACGACCACTTCGCCAGCGGTGCGAGCGCGGTCCAGAACAACCTCTGGATGTCGATCCAGAACAAGACGTTCCGCCTCTACGGTCTCGGGTCCTTCAAGACGCTCGTCTACCAGGTGACCAAGGACCCCGCGATGCTCGAGTTCCTCGACGGGCGGCGCAACCGCTCGGGGAAGCCGAACGAGAACTACGCGCGCGAGCTGATGGAGCTGTTCACCCTCGGCGTGATCGACCTGAACGGCGCCGACAACTACACGCAGACCGACGTCACACAGCTCGCGCGCGCGCTCACCGGCTTCGTCGTCGACGACCACGACACCGGCGTCTTCGTCCCCTCGCGCTTCGACGGCGGCACGAAGACCCTGTTCGCCGGCAAGAGCTTCCAGGCGAGCGGCAACCTCGGCGTCGAGGACGGCGCGGGGAACCTCCTGCCACCGGCGCAGAACATCGTCGACATCTTCTTCACGCACCGCGACTCGGACGGCGCCCTCACGCTGCCGCGCTTCCTCGCCAACAAGCTCTGGGAGTACTTCGCGTATCCGGCGCCCGCGAAGGCGCTCCTCGACGAGCTCACCGCCGGCTTCATCGCCAACGGCTTCGTGGTGAGCGACCTGCTGCGGGCGATGTTCCTGCACGACGAGTTCTACAGCCCGGCCGCCAAGACGAGCTCGGTGAAGAACCCGTGCGAGTACACGTTCCACGCGATGCGCGCCCTCGAGGCGAAGACCAACGGCGAGACGCTGGCCGACTACCTGGCGAGCATGGGAATGACCCTCTTCGACCCGCCGAACGTCGCCGGTTGGAACAACGGCTTCGCATGGCTGTCGAGCGGCCAGTATCTCGCACGCCTGAAGTTCGCGCAGGCGCTGGCCGCCGGCCGCGACCGGCCGCTCCTCCTGAAGCCCACCCGGCTCTTCGACCCATCGGGGACGAGCGCGGCGGCCGTCGTCGACTCCCTGCTCGGACACCTCGGCATCGCGTCCCGCGTCCCGGCCGGCGTCCGGCAGGGACTGATCGACTACTTCGGGGGCGCCACCAACTTCACCGACACGATGGTCGTCGAGAAGAAGGTGCGCGGCGCCATCGCGCTCATGCTCGAGCTGCCCGAGTTCCACATCCACTGAGCCGCGGAGGAACGCATGGGAGTCACCCGACGTCAGTTCCTGCAGCGCGGCGCGGTGGCCGCGGCGGCCATCACGGCGCCGCACCCGCTGCTGCGCGCCATGCTCGGCGCCGGTACCGCCGAGGCCGCCCCGCCGTCCGACGCCATCCTCGTCGTCATCCAGCTCGAGGGCGGCAACGACGGCCTCAACACGCTGATCCCGATGGACGACGCCGGCTCGGTGGCGCAGCGCACGCTCTACGAAGCCGCCCGGCCGACGCTCGCCGTGCCGTTCGCCAACCTCGGCGCCACCGAGATCGACCCCGACCCCGCCAAGAGTACCCGCCTGGCACTCCATCCCTCGATGACCGACCTGAAGACGCTCTACGACGACGGGCTGGTGGCGGTAATCGCCGGCGTCGGCTACCCGAACCAGAGCCTCTCGCACTTCCGCTCCGAGGACATCTGGTTCAGCGCCAACCCGGCGGCGCCGTCGTCGACCGGCTGGTTCGGCCGCTACCTCGACTCGGCCTTCACGCCGAGCGACCTGGTCTCGGTCGACGTGAACGAGACGCTCAGCCCGATCTTCGTCTGCCAGCACTGCAACGTGCTGACCGTCCGCCGGCTCTCGGACTTCGTCCTGCCCGACGACCCGCTCTACCCCGACCTGGCGGCGAAGAAGGCGGCGCTCGACGCGATGTATGCCATCGAGGCCGACCCGATGGAGACGGCCGACGTGCAGCTCGAGATCGGCACCTCCGGCGACGTCCTCCTCGGCAAGATCGACGACTACGCCGCGGTCAGCACGAGCTGGAGCTCGCATCTCGACGGGGTGGGGATCGAGCTCGCCCGCCGCCTCAAGCAGGTGGCCTCGATCATCCGCTACGACGCCTCCAGCCCCTCGTCGCCGATCGGCGCCCGTTTCTTCCACGTCCGCCTCGGCGGCTTCGACACCCACACCCAGCAGGGCACGCTGACGGGGTCGCAACCGGTCCGCCTCCAGCGGATCGCCGCCTCGATCAAGGCCTTCTACGACGACATGGTGAGCCTCGGCGTCGCCGGCAAGTGCCTCATGATGACGTTCTCGGAGTTCGGACGGCGGGTGGCCGAGAACGGCAGCGCCGGCACCGCGGGCACGGACCACGGCGCCGCGTCGCCGCTGTTCGTCGTCGGCGCGCCGGTCGTGGGCGGGGTGTACGGCACGGTGCCCGCGCTCAACGACCTCGACGGCAGCGGAAACCTCAAGTTCAACGTGGACTTTCGACGGGTCTACGCGACCATCATCGACAAGTGGCTGGCCAGCCCCGGGGCGCACGTGTCGCTCCTGCCGGGGGCGCCGTACACGACACTGCCCTTCCTGCCGTAGCGCTCGTCACTGCGCACCAGCCGTGGCAAGCTGGGCAGGTTGGGCATGGGGCGGTGGAGGGCGGCGTTTTCCTTTGTTTTCGAGGCGGTCGAGCCGGTCGCGGCGCGGCTCCGGCCGCACGGCGAGGTCCTCTCGCGGCGCTGGCGTACGGTCGCGGGATGCGCGGCCGGCGCCGTCGTCCTGGCGAGCGTCGTCTGTCTCTTCGTCCCGGCCAGGTACACGGCCACCGCCCGGCTGCGCCTCGAGCCCCTCGCTCCGGAGGCGTCGTCGTCGAGCCGGAACCTCGACGTTCCCGAGGAGGTGGCGCTCCTCCGCAGCCGGGTGCTGGTGGCCGAGGTCATCCGCCAGCTCGGACTCGAGCAGAACGCGGACTTCGTGAACGGCCGGCGGCGGGTCGGCGGGCTCGCGCTCGCCACGCGGGCCTTCAAGCGGCTGCGGAAGGCCACCCGGGGCCCGGCGCCCGATGCGCAGGACGATGCGGACACCGACGAGCGCGGGCTGCTCGACGTCCCGGGCGCACTGATCGTGAAGTACCGCTCGTGGCTCGACGTGGCCGCGACGAGGAACGCGCGCACCATCGAGGTGCGCTTCACGAGCCCGAGCCCGGAGCTCTCACAGCAGGTGGCGAGCGCGCATGCGGCGCAGTACGTCCGGCGCCGCCTGGGACTGCGCTCCCAGCTCACCGGCGAGCCGGCGACGTTCCTCGAGGAGGAGATCGACCGCGTGCAGGGCGAGCTCCTGGCCGCCGAGGGAGCGCAGGCCGGGTTCCGGGGCGAGCACGGCTCCGTCTCGTTCGACGGGACGCAGAAGGCGCTCGCCGCGCGGCTCGGCGAGATCGGCCGCCGGCTGAGCCAGGCAGAGGCCGACCGGATCGCCCTCGAGAGCGAGCATCGCCTCGCCCGGAGCCGCCGGTACGATGCGCTTCCGGCCGTCGCCTCCAACGGCCGCCTCCAGGCCCTCCGGGCCGAGGCCAACCGCGTCGAGCAGCGCCACGCCGAGCTGCGCAAGGGCTTCCTCGCCGCCACGCCGGAGTTCCACGACCTCTCGGCGCAGCTGCGCAGCATCCGGGCACACCTCGACCGCGAGATGGCGCGGGCCGCCAGCGCGATCGAGTCCCGGCTGATCGTCGCGCGAGGGACGGAAACCAGCCTGCAGAACGAGCTTCGCCGGGCAGAGACCGGGCTCCGCGGCCTCGACGGGGTCGCCCGCCAGGCGATCGAGCTCGACGAGGACGCGGCCCGCGGCAACGAGCTGTACGAGGCGCTCCGCGCCCGGAAGCAGGAGGCGGATCTGCTGAGAGGCATGCAGCTCTCGACCGCGCTGCGCCTCGACCCGGCTCCGCTGCCGAGCCGTCCTTCGGAGCCTCGGGTGCTCACCGACCTCGGGCTCTTTCTTCTCGCCGGCCTCGTGCTCGGCGCGCTGGTGGCGCTGCGGCTGGAAGGGCGCCACGCGCGGCTCGAGACGCCCGACGACGTGCGGCGGGCGCTCGGTCTCCGGCCGCTCGGCGTCGTGCCGGACTTCGGCCGCCTCGCGCGCCCCGACGCGGCGGCCGATCCCTCGATCGCCGCCGAGGCCTATCGCGGCGTGCGCACGGCCCTCGGCTTCATCGACCCGGAACAGCCGCCGCGCTCCGTCGTGGTCACCAGCAGCGAGCCCGGCGAGGGGAAGACCGCCACGGCGGTGAACCTCGCGATCTCGCTCGCGGCGCTCGAGTGCCGGGTGATCCTCGTCGACGCCGCACTCCGCGGCGCGGCCGTGCATCGCGCCTTCGCGCTCCCGCCCGGCCCGGGGCTCACCGACGTCGTGCGCGGCGGGACGAGCCTCGCGGCCGCGATCCGGACGATCGACCCGGCCACCGGCCGGGCGACGGCGGCCGCCACGGCGGGCGCGCTGCACGTGCTGCCGGCCGGGACGCCCGCGGGCGATCCGGCCGATATCCTGGGCTCGGCGCGCTGGCACGAGATACTCCGCTCGCTCGCCAGACGATACGACACCGTCGTCATCGACGGGCCCGCGGTCCTCGCGACCCCCGACGCGGCACTCCTGGCCGCGGCGGCCGACGCCGCGGTCCTGGTGGTGCACGGCGACCGGACGGAGCGGCCCGTCGTCCGCCGAGCGCTCGCGCGTCTCGCGGCCGTCCACGCCCGGGTGATCGGCGTGGTGCTGAACGGTGTCGACCCGGCCTGCGGCTACTACCGGAGCTACGCGTACCCGTTCGCGGCGTGATGCGGGGCCGCGGCCTCACCCGCAGCGGAGCGTCGAGCCCGAGCCGGTACAGGCGAGAGACGCCGTCAGCCCGCAGGCGCCCGCCCGACCGGCCGCGGCCGTGCTGCCGAGCACGAGCGTTCCGCGCACCGGACCCACGACGGCGGGGAACGTCGACCCCTTGGTCCTGGCGGTGAAATCCAGGTCGCGCACCGCCTGGTCCATCGCGGCCTGGCTCACGTGATCGGGGAGGATGGCCCCCGTCGCATACGACGAGGTGTGCGCGCCGAAGGGATGGTTGACGCCCGCCGCGGCGCTGGAGAGGAGTCCCGTCGCCGCGACGAGGAGCAGCGCCCAGCGCGGGCCGTGTGCGGCCATGAGCGGCCGCAATCAAGCACGCGCCGGCGGCGCCGGCAAGGCGGCTCGCGCGCGCGTCAGCCGCCGGCGCTCGCGAACCTGAAGCCGTCGGGCGTCGTCACGAGCGCCCGCTCGATGGGCGGCGACTCCTTCGCGATGGTGCGGCCGAGCGGATCCCGGAATCGGTCGCGGCGCGTGAAGCGCACGATCGTGCGCTCGCCGTCGACGCGGACCTCGAGGAGATGGATCTCGACCTCGAGGTCGCCGACCTTGGCGAAGTAGTCGCGCAGCGTGCGCGCCTGCTCGTCGGTCGTCACCTGACCGAGCTGGCGGAGCGTGTCGACGTCGTGCGCGCGCCACGCGGCGGCATAGCGGTCGAGGAAGCTCCGGACCCCCTGCTCGTCGGGCGGGGGCGGTGTCGGGACCACGCTCGCCAGCGGCGCGGCCGCGGGAGCGGCGGGCTTCGCCTCGGCGGGCGGGGCGGCGGTGGGAGCCGCCGGCGCCGGGACCGAGGGTGGCAGCACGTTGATCCGCCACTCGCGGCTGGCCGCGGCGCCGAGGTTGCTCGCGACGACGGCCCGGACGACCAGCATCCCCGGTGTCTTCGCCTGCACCGTGATCGTCTCCTGCTTGCCGGCCACGGTGCCGTCGACGGTCCAGGTGAGTCGGAGCCGCTCGTGCGGGGTGGCCGCCCTGGCCGTGACGCCGAGCCGGATCGCGCCGCCGACGAGGGCGTCGACCGACGGCGACGCCGGGAACGCGTCGGCGATGCGTGGCGGCTGGGGAGCCCGCACCCGCACCGTCCAGTCCTGCCGGACGGCGCCGCCCGGCCCGAGCACCGCGACCGCCACGCGCCGGCGGCCGATCTGCTCGGGTCCCGGCGTGTACGTCCAGGCGGCGCCGCTCGCCACCGGCTCCTCGTCGACCGTCCAGCGGTAGTGCAGCTCGTCGCCCGTCGCCGCGACCGAGAACTCCCGCGTCTCGCCGACCCGCAGGCGCACGGCCCGCCGGACGGGGCTGACGGACGCGAGCGCCGGCCGGCCGAGCGCGACCGGTGGCGCCTGCGGAAGCGCCGGCGGGGCCGCGTGGCGCGCGTCCACCGCGACCCGCCCCTGGCGAAGGACGGCCGCCGCGCCGGTCACGAGCGCCAGCACGGCCAGCACCACCACCGGGTCGAGGCCGGCGCCCCGCGGGGCCACCGCCTCGCCGCTCCGGGAAAGCTGCGCGAGCGTCCGGCGGTACGGGTCGGGGCCGGCGAGCGTCTCGCGCGGAAGGGTGGCGACGGCAACCGAAGACATCAGACGCTCGCGGAAGCGTCAGCGTACAGTGGCGGGTCCCCGCTTGCAACGCCTGCGCGTCTGCCGTGTGCACCCGCATAGCAGAGAATTTAGCTTGGTTGTCGAGCTCTCACCGCCTATACTGTTCAGTACTGTGCGGGTGGGTTTGCCGCGCCTCGCTCTTGCGCTGGCCGTCACATGTGCGCTCGTCGCCGGCGCCGGCGCCGCCGTGTGTCCCGTCGGCGTCGGCGACTGCTGCGCGGTCGACGCCGACTGCGACGACGGCGACGCCTGTACCGGCATCGAGACCTGCGACGCGTCGTCGAGCACATGTGTCGCCGGGACGCCGGTCGACTGCAGCGATCAGGATCCGTGCACGGACGACGTCTGCGACCCGCTGACCGGCACGTGCTCCAATCCGCCGGCGGTCGACGGCACGCCCTGCGAGGACGCCGACGCCTGCACGGCCGGCGACGCATGCGCGCTCGGCCGCTGCGTCCCCGGCGAACCCGTCGTGTGCGCAGCCTTCGATCAGTGCCACGAGGCCGGGATCTGCGACCCGGCAACCGGAGACTGCTCCTACGCCCCCGTGGCCGACGCCACGCCCTGCGACGACGGGGACGCATGCACGGTGGGCGACGCGTGCGTCGCGGGTGGCTGCGTGCCGGGCGTCGCCGTCGTCTGCGCGCATCTCGACCAGTGCCACGATGCCGGGACGTGCGACCCGTCGACCGGAGATTGCTCGAACCCGGCCGCGGCCGACGCCACACCGTGCGAGGACGGGGATGCCTGCACGGTCGGCGATGCGTGCGTGGCCGGCAGCTGCGTGGCGGGCGTTCCCGTCGTCTGCCGCGCCCCGGACCAGTGCCACGAGCCGGGCACCTGCAACCCGGCGACCGGGACGTGCTCGAATCCCGCCAAGCCGAACGGCACCGCGTGCGACGACGGCAACGCCTGCACGAGCGGCGACACGTGCGAAGGCGGCACCTGCGCCGGTGGCGCGCCGGTCGTGTGCGCGCCGCCGGATCAATGTCACGACGCCGGCACGTGCAATCCGTCGACGGGCACCTGCTCCAACCCGGCCAAGCCCGACGGCGCCGTCTGCGACGACGGCAACGCGTGCACGACCGTCGACATGTGCGACGGCGGCATCTGCAGCGGCGGCAAGCCGGTGGTCTGCGAGCTCCCGGACCAGTGCCACGACGCCGGCACCTGCAACCCGGCGACGGGCATCTGCTCGAACCCCGCCAAGCCGAACGGCACGGCGTGCGACGACGGCAACGCGTGCACGACCGGCGACGCGTGCGAAGGCGGCAGCTGTGTCGCCGCCTCGCCCGTCGTCTGTC
>VBLD01000279.1:940-4604 GCA_005879205.1 Deltaproteobacteria bacterium | reverse complement strand
TCGGCCCGCCGGCCGCCCAGACGAGGTCGGAGACCGTCGCCCGCGGGCGAGTGAGGGGATAGAGGCCGGGGCGCTCGACGCTGCCGACCACCGCGACGACCCGGCTGCGGTACTCCGCGATCTGCACGCTCACCTGCGGCGCGCGGAGGATCCCGGCCTCCACGAGGCGCCGCGCGATCTCCGCTTCCAGCTCGGTCGGGGTGAACCCCTCGGCCCGCACCAGGCCGATCAGGGGAAGACTCACATAGCCGCTGGCGTTCACGCGCACGCCCTGCACCGCCGGTGCCGCCGCCACGGCTGCCGGCCCGACGGCGCCGAGCCCCGGCCGCGGCCACGGGCCCTGCACGTCGACCAGGTCCGGGATGCGGATCTCGAGCAGATCGTCCGGTCCGACCCGGTACCCGCCGTCCGACGGCTCGAGCGCGCGCTCGGCGGCGAGCGCTTCGAGACGGGTTCGGTCCCGGGAGCTCATCACGTCGCCCGCCACGACGCCCGACGAGGGCTGCGCCCGCCCGGGGTCCGCGCCGACCTTGGGCCTCGCCCCGAGGCTGCAGCCGCTGCCGAGCGCAAACCCGATCAGGAGCGCGACGGTTGTCGGTCGGAGGATCACGAGGGAGATCGGGTCGGGCAGTCGGGGAAGTGGGTGCACCGGAGCTTCCCGTTCCTCGCCTGGCAGCAGGCGCGCTGTACGATGACGGCCGGCCGCCGACGCTCGGTGGGGCACGCCTTGGTTTGAGTCCGTACGAGCGTCGTCCCGGTCGGGCAGTGGAGGGACGCGGCAACGTCCCCCCGTGCGGGCGGCGGCAGGCCCAGACACGCCCAGAGGAGGAGGATCGCCGCAGACGGTCGCCGTCGCGCTCCGAACGGTTCTCTCATGTGACTCGCTCCCGCAAGGGGTCTCGCATTTCCTATGTCTTCCTTGCCCGAGTGCTTTCTGGCAGGCCTGGATCATCGCCTGTGGCTGGCCGCTGCCGGGACCTCGCACGCGCCACCGTCCGGGCTCGTGTGCGAGTCGGGGGACGAGTTCCTTGCCGGTGGCGGTCTCGCCGGCAATCAAGACCGACACGTCGGCCGTCGCCACCTGCTGGATCTGGCGGAAGACGCGCTGCGGCGGGGGGCTGCGGCCGATCAGCCTGCGCTCGCCGTCCACCTCGACGTGGACGGTTTCCCTGCCCGCACTTGACATCTAGACTACTGCCCTTGTTCGGATGATCGCACCCGAGAGCGCGAAGTCTCAGCGTCAATAGGCCCGTGCTCTTCAAACTGTCAATAACGCTTCACGGCTCGCGAAGCGGGCCGAGGAGGACGGGGCGTAGTCGGCGCTCGCGCGCGACGTGCGCGTATGCACCTTGCGCCCGCGGTGTCACCGCGAGAACCCTGCTATCACCCCTCCGAAGGGCGCGTTATCCCCGGATCTGCTCGGTCGCCATCCCGTCCTTACGGTTGCAGCCCTCTCCGTGGATCAGGTGCAGAGCGGCGGTTCGTGACGCCCCCCTAACTGTCTTCTAGCTGCCGTTCTCCGCCGTCAATGCGCTCAGGAGGTCGGGATGGTTCGCCAGGCTGTCGCCGAGGTAGGCCCAGGAAAAGACGACGTAGCCCTCCATGCGCGACGCGCGCCAGTGCCGAAACTCCTCGTGGAGCTCCCCCACGGTCGGCCAGCGATAGTAGGAGTCCGCGAACGCCTGCACGATCGCCCAGTAGCGAGGCACCTTTGCCGCCTCGAGCAGGCCGATGGTTTCGTCGATCTTCGCGTAGACGCAGCCCGCCGCCCACGAGCACGGGTAGCGGTCGACCCCGATGATGTCGACCGCGCCGACGTAGGGCGCGTAGGGGTTCTCCGGGAAGTGCGGTTGGATGACCGCGAAGGTAGGCCTGCCGGGGTCCAGCGACTTGACGAGCGCCGACCGCGCCGCGAGGTCCCGGACCGCCGAGGGGCATTGCCAGAGGCGCGGCTCGTCGGCGAGGTTATAGGCCTCGACCTTGGGGTTGCCGGCGAGCGGTGCGACGTTCGCGATGACCCAGTCGTCCGATCGCTCCCACATACAGGTCGTGTTGTCGTAGTTCCCGAGCCAGACGAGCGCGCGACGCCCGGCGGGCAGCGCGTTTACGACTCCGGGGTCGGTGCCGGTGTCGATCACCGTGAAGCCGGCCGCGACGATGGCGTCGAAGCCGGTCGGGCTCGAATCCCGGCTGAAGCAGCCGCGCGGCCCCGGTGTCCTCACGGACGGGACGCACAGCTCTGCCTGTCTGATTGCAGCCAGCCGCCCGGGACCGAACTCGTTGCTCGTGTGCAGCTCGAGGGCGGAGCCGAGCGCGTCCTGCGGCGCCGCAAGGCTGAGCTGCACCCGATAGCACAGGAAGTAGCCGCCGGGGTGCTTGATCCCGGCGCCGTTGTTGCCGACCGGGGCGCAGAGGTGTCGCGGCGTCGTGAGGTCGAGGTATCTCGTGCCGAACTGATCCGCGAGCCGAACGCCCTCGATGGGCGCGAAGGGAAGCCCGTCCGTGACAGGCCTCAGCCTGTGGCACGCGTAGTGGTCGACGTCGTTCGCGGCGGGCAACGGTGGGACGCCGTCGGGGCTCTCGGCGGTCGGTACGAGCAGGTCGTCGGGCCTCCCGATCTCCGCGCGCAGGGGCCCGAACTCGTTCGTGACCTGCAGCCTGCGCTGCGGGACGGCCGCCATGAGCGGTTGAATCCTGTACCCCTCCAAGGCGGTGGCCGCGTCGACCACCCGTCGGGCGTCCACGTCGGCCGGAGTGCAGAGCCACATCGGCCTGGTGACGTGGGCGTTGAGCGGCCCGAGGGGACCGGCGACCCGAATAGCCGGGATCGGGGTGAACCGCGGCATCCCGAAGGCCTGCACCCGATAGCAGAGAAAAGGATCGTCGGGGGCGCCCGGCGGCCGCGGCGCCGGTGCCGCCCCGGTCGGCCCGGAGACGAGGACCGCCAGTGCGAGCAGGGCGAACGCGGTGATGCCCGTCGTGGGCGCCTCGCCGTTCATGATTGGGTAGCGCGGACAGCGCCGCCCTGGGACCTTGTCGGGACGGAGCACGGCCCCCCGTCACGTGTCTGCGCAGGCCACGCGTCTCGGCGCTGCTTCACGGAAGAATTGGCCCTACCCCCAGGAGTGGACGGAAAGTGGCAAGCACCATGTACCAGTTGGTAGCCGTGCCGAGGGTCACGCTCGCCTCCTGCGGGCCGGCGGCGCTGGAGAGGATGTCCTCGATGTCGGAGGACGCGCTCCCGTTCTGCACCTCGAGGACGTACGGCACCATCTGGCTGCTTCCGGGAATCGCCCAAGCCGGCTGGCCCCCGGTGATGACGGCGGCGACGACCAGCTCACCGGCGGGAATCGCGGCGGTCGGACCCGCACTGGCGTTGGTTCCCACGCCTTGCGCTACCAGGGCCTGGTCGAGCGTTCCCAGCGCGGCCACGTTTCTGTAGTCCGCGACCGCCTCCTGCAGATATGCGGGGGCGGACGCCGACACCGTGATCACGAGGCCCAACAGCGCCGGGAAGGAATTCTTGCGGTAGAAGAGTGCGATGTCGCCCGCACCGCCGAACGTCGTCGAAACCGAGCGCGTCCACGGACCATTGACGTTGTCCAAGACGTGCACCTCGCCCGGAGCGTTGAACTGGCCGAACCACCCGACGAGGAGGTCGCCG
>VBLD01000279.1:387-915 GCA_005879205.1 Deltaproteobacteria bacterium | reverse complement strand
GAGGCGATGCGGCTGGCGGACGAACCTGCAACTCCCTGGACGAATTCCGGTGAAGCGACCGGCGTGATGATCGTGAGGGGCGCCGCCTGCGCCGAATGCTCGTCGGCGATGTCGAAGGCGTCGACGGAATAGGCGTACGTGGTCAATGCCGTCACATCCTCGTCCACGTAGGTCGTGGGGTCGGGCCGTGCCCTCCCGATCTCGGAACCGTTCAGGAACAGGATCGCGATGGGGGAACCGTCCCGGTACACGGTATAGCCGGCGACGCTGCCGGTGGACGGCGACCACGAGAGCGTGACCCGTGTGGAGGCCACGCTGGTGGCCTCGAAGCCGGTGGGGGTGGAGGGTGCCCCGGGCGGAGTGGCGGGAAGGGGATGAAAAACCGCGCACACCGCATACCAGTCGGTGGTGGAGGCAAGGGTGGCCGTCCCCTGCTGGCCGCCCGCGGCGCTCGACGTGATGTCCTCTTCGTAGGCGGATCCGTTGGCCGTCTCTGCCCGAGGCGTGTACGGGACACCTGCGCTGCTA
>VBLD01000279.1:0-235 GCA_005879205.1 Deltaproteobacteria bacterium | reverse complement strand
TCGGCTACCGTTCCCTGCAGGTACGCGGTCGAGGAGACAGATACGGTGATTGTGATCCCATTGGGAGCCGCCTGGCTGTTCTCGCGGTAGTAGAGGGCGATGTCGCCCGTGTCGCTCATGAAGGTCATCGACCCGGGCGCCCGGGTCCAGGTGCCGTTCACGTTGTCCGTTACCCGAACCTGCTCGGGGGCGTCGAACTGGGAAATCCACCCGACCAGCAGATCCCCCCGGCCAA
>VBLD01000268.1 GCA_005879205.1 Deltaproteobacteria bacterium | reverse complement strand
AGCCGAGCGTCATCTCGCCCTTGAAGGCGAGCGCGTCGTCGCCCGGCGGCGTGTTGAGCTTCTTCACGACGAGCTTGCTCTTGGTGATGATCGCCGGACCCGTGCAGGGATCGTCACGATCGCAGACGCCGTCTCCGTCGTGGTCGACGACGCGGCAGTCGGCCGAGCAGCAGTGATCGCTGCCGTTGCCGGGCCCGTCGTCGCACTGCTCGCCGCAGGCAGTCTGCACGACGCCGTCGCCGCAGGTGGTGAGGTCGCCCCCGCAGATGCCCGCGGTGCACCGATCCGACACCGTGCAGGCGTTGCCGTCGTCGCACGCGCTGCCTTCGGGCTTGGCGGGGTTCGAGCAGGTCCCGGTCGCCGGATTGCAGGTGCCCGCGTCGTGACACTGGTCCGGTGCCGGGCAGATGACGGCGTTCGCGCCCGTGCACGTGCCGCCCTGGCACGCGTCGGTCTGCGTGCACGCGTTGCCGTCGTCGCAGGGGCTGCCGTCGAACTTCTCCGGGTTCGAGCAGATGCCGGTCGCGGGGCTGCACGTCCCCGGGTCGTGACATTGGTCCGGAGCGGGGCAGACCACGGCGTTTCCGCCCGTGCAGGTCCCGCTCTGACACGTGTCGGTCTGCGTGCAGGCGTTGCCGTCGTTGCACGCGCTGCCATTCGGCTTCGCCGGGTTCGAGCAGACGCCGGTCGCCGGATTGCACGTCCCCGTGTCGTGACACTGGTCGGGCGTCGCGCAGACGACGGAGTTGGCGCCCGTGCACGCGCCGCCCTGGCACGTGTCGGTCTGCGTGCACGCGTTGCCGTCGTTGCACGCGCTCCCGTCGGGAGCAGGTGCCCGTGGTCGGGTTGCACGTCCCGGCGTTGTGGCACTGCTCCGACGCCGGGCAGACGACGGGGTTGCCACCCAGGCACGAACCACCCAGGCACGTGTCGGTCTGGGTGCAGGGGTTCCCGTCATTGCACGCCGACCCGTTCGGCTTTGCGGGATTCGAGCACACGCCGGTCGACGGGTTGCACGTCCCCGGGTTGTGACACTGGTCGGGCGTGGCGCAGACGACGGGGTTACCGCCCGTGCACGTACCACCCTGGCACGTGTCCGTCTGGGTGCAGGCACTGCCGTCGTTGCACGCGCTACCGTTCGGCTTCGCCGGGTTCGAGCAGACACCGGTGGTCGGGTTGCACGTTCCCGGGTCGTGACACTGGTCGGGCGTCGGGCAGACGACGGAGTTTCCGCCCGTGCACGTGCCAGCCTGGCACGTGTCGCTCTGCGTGCAGGCGTCACCGTCGTTGCACGCGCTCCCGTCGGACTTGGCCGGGTTGGAGCAGGTGCCGGTCGCGGGGCTGCACGTCCCGGGGTCGTGACACTGATCGGGCGTCGGACAGACGACGGAGTTCCTGGCACGTGTCGGTCTGCGTGCACGCGTTGCCGTCGTTGCACGCGCTGCCGTCGGGCTTCGCCGGGTTCGAGCAGATACCGACGAGCGGATTGCAGGTGCCCGCCACGTGGCATTGATCCTGCGCGACGCAGATGACGCCGTTCATGCCGGTGCACGTGCCCGCCTGACAGGTATCGGTCTGCGTGCAGGCATTGCCGTCGTTGCAGGGCTGGCCGTTCGGCGCGTTCGGGTTCGAGCACGTACCCGTGGCCTGGTCGCACGTGCCAGCCACGTGGCACTGGTCCTGCGCGGTGCAGACGACCGGATTGGCGCCGACGCAGCTCCCCGCGACGCAGTTGTCGGCCTGGGTGCAGGCGTTCCCGTCGTTGCACCCGGTGCCGTCCGGCGCCGCGGTGTGCTGGCAGACGCCCGTGGCATCGCAGGTGTCGGTGGTGCACGGGTCGTGGTCGTCGCAGTCGGCATTCGAGGTGCAGCTCGGCCAGAAGCCGCCGGGGTAGAAAGTCGTCGTGTCGGTCGCGCCGCAAGTCGCGTTCGTCAGCGGGTCCGCCGACGGGGCGCAGCACGGCGTGGTCGCGCTGCACTGGAGTCCGTTCCAGGAGAACTCCGCGATCTTGGCCTGCGCGCCGTCGGCGGGATGGAAGCAGTCGCAGCACGAGATGTCGGCGCTCGAGAACTCGTAGTTGAAGGAGCCGATCCCGAACTTGAGCTCGACGTCCGGCGCCTTGACGGCGCCCGTCGCGGACACGCCGCCGGCCGGGATCGCGACGTATTCTTCCGTCACCCGCTGCAGGACCTCGTTGTAGCCCACCAGCGTGTTGTACATGTCGATGCGCCGCTGGGAGGAGCAGTCCGTGGTGAGGGACTCGCAGATGTTGAACGTGCCCCACACCGAGCTGCAGGCGGCGCCAAAGCCCAGGCCGCAGCTCGACTTCGACGTGAAGTTGCAGAGCTCCGAGACGCGCGCCAGCGCGAGGACGGCGATGCGCACGCTCGGAATCTGAATGAGCTGGTCGAGCCCGCGGCGGAACTCCCGCTCGAAGGCCGCGTTGGTGGCCCGGCAGTAGTTGTTCGGGTCCGAGTCCCCACTGCAGGTGTTGCCGGTCCGGGTCGTGGTGTGCGAGCAGGCGTCGTTGTGCCCCATGAAGACCGGCACGTAGCGGGGGGCGAGCGACGAGGAGAGGTTCAGCTTGATGTTCGTCGCCTGGGTGGCGAAGTCGCCGAGCATGGTGGCGCCGCTGCGGGCGTCGTTGAAGTTGGTGATGTTCCCGCCGGCCGCGCACTCGAGCCGCTCGGCATGGCTGTAGGTCCCCGTCGGCCCGGCGCTGCAGAAGCTCGAGCCGTGGTCGTCGCCCGTGGCCCATGAGCGCGAGACGTTGTCGCCGTAGTTGCAGGAGCTCGTGTTGGCGTTGAAGCCCCGCGAGATGCTGTCGCCCGACACGCTGATCGAGTTGGCCAGCACGGCGGCGTGGACGGTGGCGGTGGCGGCGGCAAGGAGCAGGCCCAGGGCGGCGGCCAGTGTGCGTCGCGTACGGCGTCCCATGCGAAGGGCCTCCCTGCCTGACTCGCGATCCTGAACGGGTGGCAGCGGGCTGGAGGCGCCGAGCAGGACCCGCGCACGGAGCGACTCAGCCCCGGCCGCTCTATCGTACGGGCGCAGCAGTCGTCAAGAAAAAAACGTGGCGTGCATGCCGTTGACCGAAGTGCGCCGAGGGCGCTATGGCGGCTCGCGCCATGAACCGCCTGGTGGCCTGGCTGATCGCCCACGGCGGCCGGGTGGTCGGCAGCGTCCTGCTCGTGTCGCTCGGCCTCGGGGTGGAGGCCGCACGGCTGCGGCTCGAGTTCCGCGCGGGCGACCTGCTCCCGCAGGGCCACCCCTTCATCGCGGTCCACAACCGCTACCACCGCAATTTCAGCGAGGCGAACGCCCTGACCGTGATGCTCGAAGCGCGCAGCGGGACGATCTTCACCGCACCCATCCTCGCCACCATCTTCCGCGCCACGGAGGCGGTCGACCGGCTCCCCGGCGTCAACCACGACCAGGTCACCTCGGTGGCGCACCGCATGACGCGCTGGGCGCACGTGCGGGCCGGCGGCATGATCGCGAGCGAGCCGATCATGCTGCGGGCACCGCAGGACGAGGCGGAGGCGGCGGACATCCAGCGCCTCGTGCTCCAGTCGTACGCCTTCGGCTCGATGGTGTCGGTCGACGAGCGCGCCGCGCTCATTCGGGCCGGCTTCGACGAGCGCCGCGTCGACTACCGTCGCCTGTTCGACGCCGTGGACGCCACCGTGCTGCCGCTCGCCGACGAGCAGGTGGCGATCCACGTGAGCGGGCAGCCACGGCTGAACGGCTGGATCCTGCGCCTGGAGAGCCAGGTGCTGGCCGCCTTCGCCGCCGCCATCGTGCTCACGTGGGCGCTGCTCTTCGCCTACTTCCGCGACTGGCGCGGCGCGCTCCGGCCGACGATCTCGGGCGGTCTCGCGGCACTGTGGGGATTCGGTCTCATGCAGCTCACGGGCTTCGCGATGAACCCGCTGACCCTCGTCATCCCCTTTCTGATCACGGCGCGCGCCGTCAGCCACTCCGCCCAGATGCACGACCGCTACTACGAGGAGCTGGCGCGCGGCCAGGCGAAGGCGGGCGCGATCAGCAGCTCATTCGTCGGCCTCTTCGCGCCCACGATGGCCGGCATCCTGACCGACGCGCTCGGGGTGCTCGCGATCGGCCTCGTCGCGATCCCGGCGCTGCGCCAGCTCGCCGTGACCGCGACCCTCTGGCTCCTCTCGCTGATCGTCACCGAGCTACTCCTGAATCCGATCGTCTACAGCCGCCTGCGCGCCCCCGAGCTGGAGACGATCGTCGCGCGCGAGCGCGGCTGGCTGGCACGGGGACTCGACCGGCTGGCCGAGGCCGTCCTCGGCCCGCGCGGCCGCTGGGCGACGCTCGCGGGCGCCGGCGCCGTGCTGGTCGTGGCCCTCGCGCTCTTGCCCGGAATGCAGATCGGCGATCCGAGCTCGGCGTCGCGCATCCTCGCCACCGGGGCGGTGTACAACCAGAGCCACCACGCGGTGCAGGCTGCTTTCGGCGGCAGCGAGCCTTTCATGGTGGTGGCGGAGGGCGACGGTCGGGACGCGCTCCAGCGGGCAGGCGTCCTGCGCACCATCGAGAGCTTCCAGCGCTTTCTCGAGCGCACCCCGGTCGTCGGCGCGAGCTTCTCGCTGGTCGACATCCTGAAGAGCATGGGACAGCTCTTCCACGAGCTCGA
>VBLD01000284.1:1228-5302 GCA_005879205.1 Deltaproteobacteria bacterium | reverse complement strand
CTCGAGAAAGACGCAGCGGAGCCGCGGGTGGCGCTCGAGCACGCCGCCGACGATCAGGTCCATGCAGGCGCCCATGTTCTCGACGGCGTGGCAGACCAGATGGAGCTTCATCAGCTTGTCGTAGCGGCCGCCGCCGAACTGGGCCAGGTGCACGCCGGCGCCCTCGTGCGTCGCGAGCGGCACGCCGAGCCGCTCGATCTCGGCGTAGAGCGGGTCGAAGTCCGCGTGGTCGATGGTGCGTCCGTTCACCGGATTCGGCCGGACGAAGATAGCACGCATCCCGAGCTGCTCGACGGCGTACACCGCCTCGGCCACCGCGATCCCCGGGTCGTGCAACGAGACGAAGCCGGCGCCGAAGAGCCGCTCGGGCGCGCGCGCGCAGAAGTCGGCGAGCCAGCGGTTGTACGCGCGGCAGATCGCGCCCGCGAGGCGGGGCGGCAGGCCATCGACCGAGGCGGCATAGAGCCCGCGCGACGGGTAGAGGACGGCGACGTCGATGCCCTCGATGTCGAGCGCCTCGAGCTGGCTCTCGGCGTCGAAGTTCCGCCGGGCGGCGAAGCCGTAGCGCGCCGCCGGCCCCGTCATGTAGTCGGGCGCCTCGCGGGGTATGCCGCCGGGGACGTCGGGCAGGACGTGGCCGAGCACGTCGACGCCGAGGACGCCGACGCCGCGCGGCGCCTGGTGGCGGAACTCCGGATCGATGTAGCGCTCCCACAGGTCGACCGGCTCGAGCACGTGGCCGTCGGCGTCGATCACGCGGTAGTCCTGGTACATCGGGCGCTCCTCCGGATGGGCGCCCCCGGCTAGCACAGCGAAGGCGGCGCTCACAAGACAGCCCAGCCTGTAGCCCATTGATGCCTGCTGGCGGATATTGCATGGTCTCGGCGTGCCCTGCACCCTGCTCATTCGTCTCCCGCCCGGGGAGGTACGCTCGGGTCGTCTCATCACGCCCCTGGTCATCCGAGGCTTCGTCGAGCCGGATCGCGAGATCCACTGTGACGCACTCGTCGACACGGGCGCCTACTGCCTCACGCTCCCGACGGCGTGGAAGGAGCGGCTGGGGCCGCTTCCCGTCTCGCGGCCCGTGAAGCTCGAGACCGCCGACCATCGGACGGTCGACGGCGAGATCGCGGGTCCCGTGACCATCCAGATCGAGGGGTTCGATGCAATCGTCGGGGAAGTGCTCTTCATGACGATGGAGCCTGGGCAGCGTCGCTTCGAGCCGCTGCTCGGCTACATCACCCTCGAGCAGGCAGGAATCGCGGTCGATATGGTCGGGCACCGCCTGATCCGCGTCCCCCACTTCGACCTCAAAGCGGCGCGCGCCGCCTGACCGTTGCGCCCGGCCGGATAGGCCATTCCCTCAATGTATGTCCTTCGTCTGGGTCGCCGGTCGAATGCTCGAGTACGGCCCAGCTCGACCGGCCCGAGGTGACCCTGGCGGCCGTGACGCGGTTCGTGAACGGGCTCGGCGCCGCCTAGCGCGGCGGCATGCGCAGCGCGCCGTCGAGCCGAATCGTCTCGCCGTTCAGCATCGAGTTCTCGACGACGTGGCGCACGAGCGCCGCGAACTCGCCCGGCCGTCCGAGTCGCGAGGGGAACGGAATCTGCGCGGCAAGCGCCTGGCGCTGCGACTCGGGGAGCATCGCGAGCATCGGCGTGTCGAACGTCCCCGGCGCGATGGTCACGACGCGGATGCCGAGCGAGGCGAGATCGCGCGCGATCGGCAGCGTCATGCCGACGACGCCGCCCTTGGACGCGGAGTACGCCGCCTGACCGATCTGCCCGTCGAAGGCGGCGGCCGACGCGGTGTTGATGACGACGCCGCGCTCGCCCTCCTCGTTGGGCGTGTTCTTCGCCATCTGCGCCGCGGCCAGACGGGTGACGTTGAAGGTGCCGATCAGGTTCACCTCGATCACCTTGGCGAAGACCGCGAGCGGCATCGGTCCGTCCTTGCCGACCGTCTTCATCGCGGCCCCGACTCCCGCGCAGTTGACCGCGACGTGGAGCGCGCCGAACCGCTCGACCGCGCGCGCCACGGCCGCTACCACCTCGCCCTCGCTCGTGACGTCCGCGGGCGCGAACAGCACGCGCTCCCCGAGCTCGGCCGATACGTCCTCTCCCGCGGATCCCGGCCGGTCGAGGATGACCACCCGACCGCCCGCCTCGAGCAGAATCCGCACGGTCGCGAGCCCGAGGCCCGAGGCGCCACCGGTCACGAGGGCGACGGTTCCCGTTGTCCGCATGGGACGTTCCATAGCGGCCCCGGGACGGCAGTGCCAGCGCGCTTGCATGGCCCGCCCCGCTCGCGAGAGAGTGGTCGGGTGCGTCTCGACGTCCACGGCCATCCGCTTCACAGCCGAGCGCTCAGCATCGGCCTCTTTCAGCGGGACGACGGCCGGCTCGACGTCGAAGGCTCCGTCCTCGATCTCCGCAAGCGTGGCTTCGTCCCCGTCGGGGGGGACCTCCAGGCGAGCGGGATCATCCACGACATGCGGCTCCGCGCCGTCGTCGATCCGCAAACGCTCCGGCTCGAGACGATCGCGGCCGAGCAGCCGACCGTCGCCTTCGAGGCGTCGCCCGCGACGGGCGGCGAGTCCTGCCGGGACCCGGTCGCGCGCGTCGGGGACCTCGCACGGACGACCCTCGACGCCGGCTTCAACCGCCGGCTGAGCGACGGCATCGGCGGACCGCGTGGCTGCTCGCACATCCTGACGCTCGCCCGGCTGCTCGGGTCCACGGTCGTCTGGGCGCTCGAGCGCGACCGGGCAGTGCACGGCGTCCACGCCGGCCGGCGCCCTGGCGAGCGCATTTTCCGTCGCGACATCATCGTCGACGCGTACGAGCAGGCCGCGGGCACCCTCGCCTTGGTGGCGCAGCAGGGGGACCTCCATCTGGCGCCCGCCCCGCCCGTGGGGCCCGCGCTCGACCGCCTGGCCGGCTATGACGAGATCCGCGTACTGGCCGAGGTCGACTTCCCGTCGCGGACGGTGAGCCGGCTGCAGCTCGCGGAGCGCCGCCGCGACGCGACCACGACGGTGGAGCCGCCGTGGCGCGACGATCCCGAGCTGGCGGCGCGTCTCGCCGGCCTGCCGCTCGGTCCGGGCAGTGCGGCGGAGCTCCTCCGCCGCCTCGACGCCGCGTCGCCTCACCCGCCGCTCCAGGACGCACTCCTCATGCTCGCCCCGACGCTGGTGCAGTGCCTGGCGGCGCTGGCCGACCGACTGGTGGCGGCGGGCGCGAATCGCTCGCTCGCGGGGCTCGGTGGACTCCCGGACTCCTGCTACATGTGGCGGCGGGACGGCGCGCTCGCACGGGGGCGGGGCGGCTGAGAAGTCGGACCGGGTAACGATGGCAAGAGTGGCGCATGCCTGGGACAAATCGGGCGGCGCCCTTGTTGCGAACGCCTCGGAGCTTCTTCGATCCGACTCTGGTGACAGCCCGGGTTTTCCGATCAAGGTCTAATGGACGCGACATGCCGCGTGGGACGCCGGAACGCGACCCGGGGGTCGTCACCCAGAGCCGGCCGAAGCAGAAGACGAAGCCGCCGGCCCTCTACAAGGTGCTCTTCCACAACGACGACTACACCACCATGGAGTTCGTCGTGTGGGTGCTCCAGGCGGTCTTTCACCACGACGAGACGACCGCCACCGAGATCATGTTGCACGTCCACCGTCGCGGGATCGGCGTAGCGGGCGTCTACGCGCGCGACATCGCCGAGACGCGCATGGCCGAGGTGGAGCGCCTCGCGCGTGTGCACGAGTTCCCGCTCCGCTGCAGCGTCGAGGAGGCCTGAATCGTGCGTCTCAGCCGTGCCCTCGAAGCCACGCTCGCCCTGGCCCTCCGCGAGGCCCGGCGGCGCCGGCACGAGTATCTCTCGATCGAGCACGTCTTCTACGCCTTGCTGCACGACCCCGGCGTGGCGGAGGTCCTCACCGCGTGCGGGGTCGACGTCTCGCTCCTCGAGCGCGAGATGTCCGCCTATCTCGAGCGCCAGATCGAGCAGCTCCCACCCGGGGTCGATCAGCCCCCGCAGCAGACGCTCGGCTTCCAGCGCATCCTGCAGCGCGCCGC
>VBLD01000284.1:567-1122 GCA_005879205.1 Deltaproteobacteria bacterium | reverse complement strand
CGCCAAGGTACCCGAGGCGCCGGCACCCGGCGGTGGCGAGGAGCAGGACGACGACGATGACGAGGAGGAGGGGGGCGCGCGGCGGGCACGTGACCCGCTGTCCGCGTTCACGGTGAACCTGGTCGAGCGCGCGGCGGCGGGGCGCATCGATCCGCTGATCGGGCGGACGCGCGAGCTCGAACGCACCGTCCACGTCCTCTGCCGGCGGCGGAAGAACAACCCGATCTACGTCGGCGACCCGGGCGTGGGGAAGACGGCCATCGTCGAGGGCTTCGCGCTACGCGTCCACGAGAAGCGCGTGCCGCCGGCGCTGCTCGACGTCCAGGTCTACGCCCTCGACATGGGCGCACTGCTCGCCGGGACGAAGTTCCGCGGCGAGTTCGAGGCCCGCCTGAAGGCGGTCATCGGAGCGCTGAAGGAGCGCCCCGGCGCCGTCCTCTTCATCGACGAGATTCACACCGTCGTCGGGGCGGGCGCGACGCACGGCGGGTCACTCGACGCGTCGAACATCCTGAAGCCGGCGCTCGCCTCGGGCGAGCTCCGCTGCATGGGCGC
>VBLD01000284.1:0-533 GCA_005879205.1 Deltaproteobacteria bacterium | reverse complement strand
CGGTCGAGGAGACGCACGCGATCCTGCGCGGGCTCCGCACGCACTACGAGGGCCATCACCACGTGACCTACACGGATCGCGCGCTGCGCGCCGCGGCCGACCTCGCCGCCAAGCACGTCCACGACCGCTTCCTGCCCGACAAGGCGATCGACGTGATCGACGAGGCGGGGGCCGCGGCACGGAGCCAGACCTCGGGGCGGCAGAAGAAGACGGTCCGGACGCGCGACATCGAGCACATCGTCGCCACCATGGCGAAGATCCCGCCGCGCCAGGTGTCGACGCCCGACCGCGAGCGCCTCCAGACGCTCGACCGCGACATCAAGCTCCTGGTCTTCGGCCAGGACGGCGCCGTCGACACGGTCGTGTCGGCGATTCGCCTGGCGCGCGCCGGGCTCGGTCAGCCCGAGAAGCCGGTCGGCTCGTTCCTCTTCTGCGGACCGACGGGCGTCGGCAAGACCGAGGTGGCGAAGCAGCTCGCGGCGGCGCTCGGCGTCGAGTTCCTGCGCTTCGACATGAGCGAGTACATGGAGAAG
>VBLD01000283.1 GCA_005879205.1 Deltaproteobacteria bacterium | reverse complement strand
CACGACCCGGACACGATCGGCCTGACCGTGATCACGCCCTACCCCGGCACCCCGCTCCACGCCGAGGCCGAGCGCGGGGGCTGGATCGAATCCGCCGACTGGCGCGACTGGGGGGGCCATCAGATCGTCATGCGCACGCCGCATCTCTCCCGCGAGGACCTGGCGCGCGCCAAGCGCTTCATCGACGGGGGCTGGGCGCTGGTCGAGCAGGAGCGTCGCGAGGGGGCGTCGCCGGGACTCACACTCCTCCGGCGGCGGCACTACGCCGACCTCCTCGCCTGGGCCTACGGCCTCGAAGGCGTGCAGCGCGACGCGCAGCGGAAGGCGCGGGCGCTCGCGACGTCGCATGCCGTCCCGCTGACGGTAGTGATCCCGACCTACAACCGCCGCGACATCCTGAAGAAGACGCTCCTCGCCTTCTCCGCCCAGACCGTCGCACCGGCGGAGTTCGAGGTGGTCGTGGTCGACGACGGCTCGACGGACGACACGCTGGCGATGCTCGCTGCGGTCCGCACGCCGTTCGCGCTCCGCGTCCTCGCCGAACCGCACCGGGGACCGAACGCGGCGCGCAACCGCGGCCTCGCCGCCGCGCGCGGCCGGATCGTCCTCCTGACCGGCGACGACATGATCCCGGGCCCGTCCCTTCTCGAGGCCCACCTCAAGTTCCACGCCGGCCACCAGGACGAGCGGGACGCGCTCCTCGGCCTGATCGAATGGTCGCCGGAGATCCGCGTGACGCCGCTCATGGAGTACGTCGTCTCGCCGGCGGGCGGCCAGCAGTTCAACTTCGCCGAGGTGCGCGACGGCAAGGCGGAGTTCAACCTCTTCTACACCTCGAACGTCTCGCTCAAGCGGAGCCTGCTGCTGCGCCAGGAGACGTGGTTCGACACCGACTTCACCTACCCCGCCTGCGACGACATCGAGCTCGGCTACCGCCTGCGTCGGCAGGGCATGACGCTCCACTTCCGCCCGCAGGCCGTGACCTACCATCACCACGAGCTCACGACGGCGGGCTTCGTCCGCCGCCAGCGCATGGCCGGCCGCATGTCGGTCCTGCTGACCCGCAAGCATCCCGAGCTCGACGCCGCGCTGACGCGCGTCACCGAGCACGGGCAGGCGTCCGAGCCGCTCGACGACGCGAGCCTCGAGCGGATGCTCGAGGCCGTCCTGGAGCTCGAGAAGCCGGACCTGGGAAAGCTGGGCGCCCTCCGGACGGGCGACGAGAGCTTCGCCGCGGTGTACCGCCGCGCGGTCCTCGACCCGCTGTACGCCGGGCTCCTCCACGCGGCTTACCGTCTCGGCGTCCGCGAGGCGCTGGCCGCGCCCTTCGACGTCTCGATCGCGCTCCCCGTCCACGACGCCGCCGCCGCACGCGGCACGCTGACGCGTCTGGCCGAGGTGACCGAGGGAGCCCACTTCGAGGTGATCGTCGTCGACGACGGCGCTCCGGAGGAGACCCGTGCCTTTCTCGCCACCCTCGGGGGCGACGTGCAGATCCTTCGCAACGCCGAGGGACGCGGCGTCGTGGCGGCGTGGAACCAGGCGGCGCAGCGCGCCCGCGGCCGCCACCTCGTCTTTCTCGGGCCCGGCGCCCTGCCCCGGCGGGGATGGCTGCGAGCGCTCGTCGCGTCCGCCGAGGTCGATCCCGACGTCGCGGTGGTCGGGACGACGGCGCGGCCGCCCGGCGTCGGCGAGCCGCCCACCCTGCTCGTCCGGCGCGACCGCTTCGAAGCGGTCGGCGGCTTCCGGGAAGGTGCGCCCGAAGCGCTCGCCGAGGTCGACCTCCGCCTGCGCGTGCGGGCGCGCGGGTGGCGTGTGGTGACCGATCAAACTCCGTCCGCGCGGCTGGAGGCGGGAGCGCCATGAAGCTCTCGGTTCTGATTCCCGTCTACAACCGGCGTACCGCGCTCGCCCAGTGCCTCGGCGCGCTCGCGCGGCAGACGATCGGGCGGGACGAGTTCGAGGTCATCGTCTGCGACGACGGATCGGACGATCAGCCCGAAGCGCTCGCCGGGGCCTTCGGCTCCGCGCTGGACCTGAGGTTCGTCCGCCGGGCGCACGCCAACCGCGCGGCCGCGCTCAACACGGGCTTCCACGCCGCGCGCGGCGACGTCGTGGTCTTCACCGACAGCGACATGGTGCCGACGCCGGCGCTCCTCGAGAAGCACCGCGACTTCCACCGCCGCGATCCCCGGCCGCAGGCGGCGCTGCTCGGGTACATGGACTGGTATCCGGCACTGCCGGTGACGCGGTTCATGCGCCACATCGTGGAGGACTCGGCGTGGCAGTTCGGCTACCGGGCGCTGACCGACGGCGCGCCCGCCACCTGGGGCTACTTCTACGGCGGCAACTCCTCCGTGAAGCGCGAGTTCCTCGCCGCTCACGGGCTGCACGACGAATCGTTCGCGCGCGCCGAGGACGTGGAGCTCGGCTACCGCCTCTCCCAGGCGGGCATGGAGCTCGTCTACGACGCCTCGGCCGTCAACCAGCACAACCACTTCGTCACCGTGCGCGACTTCGTCCGCCGCAACGAGAACGTGGGCCGGGCGCTCGTCCACTTCGCCCGCCGTCACCCCGAGCTCACGGGCCATCTCCCCGTGTTCGCGGGCGCCGCCATCGCACGCGAGACGGAGCGTCGCGGGCTCACGGTCGACGGCCTCGTCGCGCAGGCCGAGGCCGTCGACGGGCTCGAGCTTCCGCCGTCGGAGGACATGGAGGTCGCGCGGCTCTACGAGGTTCTGCTCGCGTTCGCCCTGGGGCAGGGCATCCGCCAGGCGCTGCGGGCGGATTTCGAGCAGGCGCGAGCCCGGGCGACGGTGATCGTGCCGAGCGGGCGGCTGGACACGCCGCTCGCGGCGCCGCTGCGCGACCGGCTGGTGGCACTCGAGCAAGCTGGCTACGAGTTCCTGCTCTTCCAGGCCGGGAGGGAGGGGCTCGCGCTCGATCCCACCGCGTCGCTCGGCGCCGAGGTGCTGCACGCGTGCCAGGCGGCCGCGGTCCGCGCCTCGGGCAAGTATCTCTGCTTCGTGCATCGCGCCGACCTGGACGACCGGCGGCTCACCGCCCTCACGGACGCGATCGCGCGGGAGCCGGAAGCCGGGCTGGTGATCGACCGCTCCGTCTCCGGCAGGGATGCAGTCGCCATCGCTCGGCCGCTCTTCTTCGAGTGCGGCGGCTTCGGGCAGGCGGGCGGCGACGCGGCCTTCGGGTGGCGGTTCGTCGAGAAGCTCGGGGTGCTCGGCTACCGGCCGCGGGAGCTGGCGCCCTCGAGCGACAGGCCAGAAAGGATGCCCAGCCTGGAAGCGTAGCGGCCGCCGCCCTTCGTCCGAAGGGCCGCGAAGAGAAGGTCAGCGTCGACGGCGACCTTGAGAGGTTGCCGATCGGGCGGGCAAGCGGCGCCGCGGACGGGCACGCGATCGTGGCGGCGTCGGTGATGGGCGCCCGCGAGGCCGTGGCTGCCGCGCCAGAAGAGGAGCTGCCACCCCGCACGGGCCAGGCGGAGCATGTCGAGGAAACGTCCTCCCGCGGTCCCACGCTACCGGGTGGACACGGCGCCCCGCGTCCTTCGCGGCTCGGACTCAGCATCCAGTTCGCTTCGAGGTGAACGGCCGCCGGCTCGAGCGGCAGGGGTGGGACGCCGCCGAGACGGTGGCGCTCGCCCTCGCGCCGCTCGCGGTCGAGCCGGCCGCGGAGCACGGCTTCGTGACCGCCTTCCTCGGCCGCTGGGGCGAGCCCGTCGCGGGGCGGCGCCCGCGGTAGCTACGCGCGCCGGTCGACGGCGACCGTGGTCGCGCCCGCCGGGCGGTAGCCCGCGAGCGCCTGCCGGCCCGCGCCAAGCGCGGCGCAGCGGGTGGCGATGCGCGCCTGGCGCGCGCGCGCGGCGCTCAGCAGCTCGCGATTCGTCACGGCCGCCTCGGCCGCCAGGGCGGCCGAGGCCTGCCAGAGCGCGAGCACCTCGGCCGGTGCACGACCGGCCCGCCGCAGCGGTGCCAGCACCGAATCGAGCACGGCGAGCGCGCGGGTGGCTGCCTCTGCGCGGGCCGCTTCAGCGGCGAGACGAGCCGGGTCGACCGGGGCGCGCTCGTCCGTGAGCGCCTCGAGGATTCCCCGGTACACCGCGGCGAGCTCGCCGTAGAGCGCATGCTCCCGGCGGCTCGCGCGCGTGAGCTCGTCTCCCACCATCTCAGCCCGCGGCAGGGGCCGGCCGCTCGATGATCTGCTTGTAGGCCCCGGCGATGGTGCCGAACACGGCCAGCACCTCGTCGACGTGGCGCACGCTCTGGCGCGCGTTCGCCTCGGTCAGGTGGGCGAGCATGAAGTCGTAGAGACGGGCCAGGTCGCGCGCGATCGTGCCACCCGCTTCGTAGTCGAGCGTGCCGAGCAGCTCGGCGATGATCGCCTGAGCCCGGCCGAGGTTCTGTCCGAACGCAGCCAGGTCGCCGGCGGCCAGCCCCGCGCGTGCCCGCTGGAGGAAGGCGAGCCCGCCCTCGAAGACGAGGAGCAGGAGGCGCGTCCGGTCGACCGAGGTCACCTGTGCCTTCGCGTACTCGCCCGCATAGTTCGTGTGCATCGCCCTTCCCCCTCTTTCAGCCGCCGAACGCCTGCTTCAGGAAGCTTCCCTGAGTCTTGAGCCCGCTGACGAAGCTCTCCAGCGCCGTGAACTGCGCGCGGAGGTTGGCCTCGAAGGCGTCGACCTCGCGCTGCCCGGCATCGATCTGGCCCTGCAGGGACCGGATCTGAGCGTCGAGCGCGGTGCTGTGT
>VBLD01000282.1 GCA_005879205.1 Deltaproteobacteria bacterium | reverse complement strand
CCTCACCGCCGTCACAAGCGTGGTTGACGTCGCGCAGGAGGCCTACCGCCGCGCGTGCTTCACGAAGGTTCCCTGCTCGTACTCACGGAAGGCGACGCGCAACTCCGCCTGCGTGTTCATCACGACGGGACCCTGCCAGGCGACCGGCTCCTCGAGCGGTCGGCCCGCGACCATGAGGAAGCGCACCGGCTGCTCCTCCGTCGAAACGGCCACCGTGTCCCCGGGGCCGTAGACCACCAGAGTATGGTTCCCGCAAGGGCCCCGTTCAGGATCGAAGCGGCCCGCGCCCTCGATCACGTAGGCGAACACCGTGTGCGTCGGCTTGACCGCGTGCGCGAACGTGCGGCCGGCAGGGAGCGAGACATCGAGGTACGTGGGGTCCGTGACGATCTCGCCGACCGGTCCCCGAACGCCCGCTACCTCCCCGCTGATCACGCGCACGCGAGCCCCGCCTGCCGCCTCCGCCACCGGAATGTCGTCGCGCTTCACCTCCTGGTAACGCGGGTCCATCATCTTGTGGCTCGCAGGCAAGTTCGCCCACAGCTGGAAGCCCCCCATCCGGCCCTGGCTGTCTCCCTTCGGCATCTCCTGGTGGATGATGCCGCTCCCGGCCGTCATCCACTGCACGTCGCCGGCCCCGATGCCCCGATTGCCGAGGCTATCCCCGTGCTCCACCTCGCCCGCGAGCACATAGGTGATCGTCTCCATTCCCCGATGCGGGTGCCACGGGAAGCCGCGCTGGTACTCGGTCGGCTCGTTTGAACGGAAGTCATCAAGGAGGAGAAAGGGGTCGAGCTGCGGCACCTCGTCGAAGCCGAACGCCCGCCTCAGATGAACGCCCGCGCCCTCGATGGTCGGCTTGCTCTTCCAGACCTTCTCGACCCTCCGCGTGTCGGCCATCGTTCGTCTCCTCAGATGCGGTCCGGCAGGAATGAGAGCCGGTCGGCGGGCGTTCCTTATCAGCTTGGACGAAAGCCGGGCAGAGGGTCCGATCGCTACGCGACTCGCCTGAGCCTCGAAAGTACCACCTGATGACGGGCCCCATTGGCGTCACGACGCACCGAGGTTCGCGTGCTGATCGCTTCCACGTGCAGCGGCCACTCCCTCAGGCCGCGGCGGATGTACGACGGGTCGAGACCGAGCGAGTCGCAGACGGTCACGAAGGTGAAGGGCCCGTCGGCCTCGTCGGATGCGAACCAGGCCTCCGCCTCGGCGAAAAGGCGACGGGCTTGCGGGTTCTCGATGCCGTCCAACCTGCGGAAGGTCGCAACGGCGTCCGTCAGAACCGCGACCTGCAGCCGCTTCTCGGGCTGAATCCGGGCGCCGCCCAGCGGCCTATCTCCGAGTTGCGCAGGCAGAATGTAGTCTGGAAGCTGCATGTCCGACCTCCGTGTTTTGCAGGTCGGTCACCGCAACTAGCGTGCCGTCGTGTAGTGCTGAGAGGAGGAGCATCCGAAGGATCACGCGCCGATCCTTCGGCACGCGTGCCGATCGATCGGCACACGGCGTCCTTCGTCGCACCGCTAGCGCTTCTCGATCTCCTCCAGGATCGCGCGCGTCATGCAGCCGGACGCCGCGAGGGTCGCCCCAGCCTCGTGCATCGTCCGGAGCAGGACCCTGCCGGCGTCGTCGATGAACATCACGGCGTCGAGCTGCACGTGGATCGAGCCCGCGTCCTGCTTGGCCGTCAGGGTCTTCCAGCACCGGGCGAGCTCGTCCACCCAGGGTCCCGCGAGCCGGCCCTCGAGTGCGACAATCGCGTCCTCGGGGCGAGTCGTGATGGTGATGCGAAGCATCAGGCCTGACTCATCAGACGCAAGCGCCGTGCCGTCCGGAGGCCTCACATCACGTCGACACAGGCGTCCCGCTCGCCGACGCGCCGAACGTCGATGCCGACCAGTCGGCGCGCGCCGACGGATCGGCCGTCGACTCACGCCGTCGAGCGTTCGATGCCGAGCTTCTGGATCCGCGACTGGAGCGTGGTGCGCTTGAGACCCAGGCGGGCGGCAGCCCCGTGCGGACCTCCGAGTACCCAGTTGGTCTCGTGCAGCGCGCGGAGAATGGCCTCGCGTTCCGTGGCCTCGAGCGTGGCGACGCTGGCCGATGGCACGACCGGGCGATCACGGAACTCCGACATGGGCACGCGCAGGGTGGGCCCGCTCGTCAGGATGACGGCGCGCTCGACCGCATTCTCGAGCTCCCGCACGTTTCCCGGCCAGGCGTAACGCGAGAGCGCCATCATGGCGTCGGCGGGAATGGTCTCGATACGCCTGTTCATGCGGCGCGCGAACTTCTGCACGAAGTACCGGACGAGCGGCGGGATGTCCTCTGGTCGCTCGCGAAGCGGTGGAAGCGTGACCGGGAAGACGTTCAGGCGATAGTAAAGATCGTTCCGGAACGTTCCGGCGGCCACCATGTCTTCGAGGTTCCGGTTCGTGGCTGCGACCACTCGAACGTCGACTCGTTTGGTGCGAGTGCTGCCGAGACGCTCGAATTCCTGCTCCTGGAGCACCCGGAGCAACTTCGGCTGCAGCTCGAGCGGAATGTCGCCCACCTCGTCGAGGAAGAGCGTCCCCCGGTCCGCCAGCTCGAAGCGGCCGATCCGCTGCGCGATCGCGCCGGTGAAGGCACCGCGCTCGTGGCCGAAGAGCTCGCTCTCGAGGAGACCTGTCGGAATGGCCGCGCAGTTGAGCTTCACGAACGTGCGCTCCCGACGCCGGCTCAGGTCGTGAATGGCGCGGGCGATCAGCTCCTTGCCGGTGCCGGTCTCGCCGCAGATCAGCACCGTCGAATCGGTCGGCGCGACGGTCTCCACCTGGCGCAGCACGCGTTTCAGCGCCGAGGACTCGCCGATGACGTCCTCGAAGTTGTACTCGGTGCGGATCTCGTTCTCGAGGTAGACCTTCTCCGCCGCGAGCTTGTCCTTCAGCTGGGCGATCTCCTGAAACGCGAGCGCGTTCTCGACGGAGAAGGCGACCTGGCTCGCGACCGACGCCAGGAGCTCCGCGTCGCAGTCGGTGAACGGCTCGCCACCGAGCCGGCCGACGCTGAGCGTGCCCAGCCGGCGGTCGTGCACCGTGAGCGGGACGCTGCACATCGACTGGATGCCTTCGGCCAGCAGCGCGCGTGCGACCTCGGAGTCTAGCGCCGCGAGATCCGCACGCCCGAACCGCGCGGGTCTTCCCACGGTGAACGCTCTGCCCGCGGGCGACCCCTCCACCGGAACGAACATGTGCTCCTTGATCAGCCCCTTGCCCGCGAACTCGATCGCCCACATGTCGAAGGCGTTCCGCTCGCGATCGTAGACCGCGAGGCTCGTGTAGTCGTGCGCGACGACGCGTCGCAGGCACGTCGCGATGGCGCTGAACAGCGCGCGCGGTTCGAGGTTCGAGACCAGCGCGTTGTTGACCTCGAGGAGCAACTCGAGACGGTTACGCTTCCACGCCAGCTGCTGCTGCGCGTGCTGGGCGGCCTCGTGATGGAGCGTGTTGTCGACCGCCAGCGCCACCTGGTTCGTGAGCTCCTGCAGGACCTCGACGTCGGAGTCGGAGAAGGCATCTTCGTCCTGGCTCGCGAAGCTGAGCCCCCCGAGACGGCGGAGCGACGTCGTGAGCGGGAGGACGCAGAACGATCGCATTCCCTCGGCCCGGAGGATGCGCGTGACCTCCGGGAAGCGCGTCTCAGCATCGATGCGCGAAACGACGAGCGGCCGTTGCGTCTGCCAAACGAGGCCCGCGGGGGACTCGGCCACGGGCAGCTCGAGGTCGGTGATGAAGGTCGGCTCGAGTGAGGCGCGAGCCGGTCGAAGCGGGCGACCCGGCGCAGAAGCCCGGCGAGATCATCCAGAAGGCTCTTCAGGTCCCTGTGCGAGGCGGTCGCGTGCGACACGTCGAGCAGCATCCGGTGGAGGTTGCCCGTCGTGCACGCGCGGTGATCGGGGCGCGCCTCGCTCACCGGCGCGTCTGCGATCCTCAAGAGTCTATCTCCGAGCACATGCGCCGAATCGATGCCTATGTATCCGGCCGTTCCAGCTGAATCCATAGCCCCTGAGGGCGGACTTCCGGACGATGGCGCAGGGGGTCGGTCGGCTCGGCCCGGGTACCGCCGCAAACGCGGATGGAGGCCGCCGTGCCCCTATGAAGGGTTCAGGCGCCCGTCAGTTGCGATGCACCGTGATGTGTACCGTCTCCGACACGGAGCCAGCGGGCGAGGTGCAGGTGACGGCGAAGGTCACCGTGAAGCTCGAACCGTCGAACGCCGAGTACGTCGTGGCTCCGCGCGTGCAGTCGGGAATGCCGGCGGTGGCGGCGAGCCACTGATTGATCGCGGTGTTGAGGGCGGTCTGGAACTGCGTCCGGCCCTCGAACGGGATGGTACCCACCGGCTGACATGGCAGCGAGACGTACCCCGAGACGCACATCGTGACGGTGTAGTTGCCCGGCGGGAGATTGGCCGGCACGCCGCTGCCCCCGTCCGAGGTCGGGTCGCGATAGCAGAGGCCGTCGCTCTTGCACACCGGGTGGTCGCCGCCGCAGCAGTTGTCGGTGCCGCAGACATTGGCGCACGGCCCGTTCCAGCATTTTCCGTCAGGGCCGCAGTGGGGGTAGTCGACGGGGCAGGTTCGGTCGCCGCAACTGTCCGGTGGATGGCAGAGCGAGTCGCTGCCACAGACCGGATGACTCCCGCCGCAGCAGCTGGAGCCGCAGAGCTCTGCACACGGCTGCGTCCAGCAGCGACCGTCGGGTCCGCAGTTCGGATAGCCGGCCGGGCAGACGGCGCCTTGGCAGCGGTCCGGCGGATGGAGGATGCACTGTCCCTGGACACACTGCTTGCCCGCCGGGCAGGGATTCGCGGCGTCGCAGGCGGAGGCGCAGGTGCCGCCCGCGGTGAGACACGTGGCGATGAGATCGCGATAGCACCGCGTCCGCATCTTGCCGTTGTTGAAGGCGGTGTGGCATCGGTCGCGGAACGTGCGGCACACACCCCGGCACTGACGTACCAGCTGCTTCGGATGCGGACGTCCTCCGGGGCCGCAGCCGAGGAACGATGCGTGGCAGTCGTAAGCCTGCACGGCCGTCGCTGACGGTCCGAGGAGGATCATCGCGAGCAGGAGAACGCGAAGCAGAATCGGCATCGGTCGCAAGCGGGGTTCGTTCGTCATCTCGAGAGGCGACACATGCAAACGGCGTGCGTGTGGCTCTGGCGCGTCGTGCCATCGCATCACGCACGGCGTTCGCGTGGCGCCGAGCCCGGAAGCCAAGCAGCCACGAGCAACGCCGGCTTCGCTGCCGAGCGGCGACGAGGCCGTTTCCGGCACACGGGGCGGTCACGGACGGCGCACCCGCGCAAGGCGCTCTCTTACCACCTCCGCCGTCGCCCTACTGAACCGTGATCGTGCCCTTCGTCCCGAGCGAGTCCTCCGCACCGCGCGGATCGTGGCTGACTCGCTTCGCGACGAACGTATACTGCCCGGGAGCGAGCGAGCACGCGCTCGCGAACCTCCCTGGAGGCATGGTCGCCATCAGCCGGTGCCGAGGGCCCCACTCGAAGAGCAGCCACGGCGCCTGGTCCGGTCGCGCCATCGTGTGATCGATCGGATAGCAGCGAATCTTGTCGGCCTGATCGTGCGGCTCCACGAAGACGAGCATCATGAATCGGCCGGACGCGTTTTCGAACTCGAGCACGTCGCCGTGGTTCATGGTC
>VBLD01000281.1 GCA_005879205.1 Deltaproteobacteria bacterium | reverse complement strand
TGAAGGAGCTGGAACGAGCGAAACCGCCCGCGCAGAGCCTTTCGGCCTTCGTCAGGGTGGTCCTCCAGCAGGAGGTAATGCGGCGCAAGATGGCCGAGGCTGCGGAGCGTTACGCCGAGTTCTTGCGGGAAACGCCCGACGAGCGTGCCTGGCTCGATGAGTGGGTGAGCGCCGATCTCGCAAGGCCACCACGGCGGAAACGCCGGTGAGGCGCGGAACCGCCTGCTGGGTCAACCTCGGGACGGGCGCTCCGCCTGAGCTCAGCAAGGTGCGGCCGGGAATCGTCCTGTCCAACTCCATCCAGAACGAGCGCCTGGACTCGGTGGTCATCGTCCCGCTGTCCGCCCAAGCCCCGGAGATCTGGCCCCTGAGGCTACGTGTCGAGCTCGCCGGCATGAAGACGTCCTACGTCGTGATCCCGGGTATCCGACAGGTCAGCAAATCCAGGCTGCAGGAGCCGATCGGGGCTGTCGCCGCCGCCACGATGGCAAGGATCGGCGACGCCCTCGCTCTCTACCTCGGCGAGTGATCTCGAGGCGCTGTTTGCGGCGCGCACGAGCTACGCCACCTCGATGGCGATGACCGCGGCGACGGTGTTCGTGCTGGCCGCGCTGGTGACCGGCCTCGGGCCGGAGCGCCGGGGCGTCGCGTTCGGCGGCCTGGAGCCCCGGTGACCCATCACATCGGCGGCTTCGTCTCCCTCGCGCTCGGACGCTCCAGCATGCGCGCCACCCAGGCGGCGACGCCGGGTGGCGGCGTGATCTCCATGAGCGACAGGAACTCCACGAACGGCGCGTAGCAGACCTCGACCAGGCTGTGGCGGTCGGCCACCAGGTACTGCTTGCCGCGGAGCTGCGTCTCGAGAACGCCGAGGTGCTTCTCGATCTCCTTCTTCGCCTGCGCCATCGCCGCCTGGTCCCACCGCTCCTTCGGGAGAAACCGCTTCGGGAAGATGATGATACCCGTCTGCCGGGCCAGCTGGATGTCGCAGAGCTTCATGTGCATCGCGACGAGCGCGCGCCCGCGCGCGTCGGCGGGGACGAGCGGCGGGGTCGGATGACTCGCCTCCAGGTACTCGAGGATGGCCGTCGACTCGTAGAGGATGAAGCCGTCCTCCTCGAACGTCGGCACGCGGCCGTACGGGTTGAGCGCGAGGTAGGCGGGGGCGCGGTGGGCGCCGCCCGCCATGTCGAGCTCGACCAGGTCGGCGGTGAGCCCCTTCTCGATCAGCGCGATGCGGACGCGCCGCGAATAGGTGGACAGCGGATGGTAGTGCAGCTTGGCCATGGGGGTCCGCTAGCATGGCTCGCACGGCTTTGTCACCATGGCGGGCATGCGCCTGCCCGCCTGGCTCCTCCTGTCCCTGCTCGTCCCGGGTCGAGAGCTGCACGCCCGCGCGATCGTGATCGACGCGCACTCGGACTGCACGCAACGCATCACCTACGACGGCGTCGACTTCGCCCGCGAGCAGCCGGACATGCACGTCGACCTCCCGAAGATGAAGGCCGGCGGTCTCGACGCCCAGTTCTTCTCGATCTTCGTCGGGCCGTGGCAGGCGAAGCCGGACGGCTTCTACGGCGAAGCGCTCCGGCAGTTCGACGCGGTCCACGAGATGATCCGGAAGAACGCGAAGACGATCGCCTGGGCGAAGACCGCCGCCGACGTCCGCCGGAACGCCAGGCGCGGCGTCATCTCCGCGCTCTTCGGGGTCGAAGGCGGCCACGCGCTGCTGCCGGGAGACCGCGACGAGCTGCTCCGGCACCTGCGCACGTTCCACGAGCGCGGCGCGCGCTACATGACCCTCACCTGGTCGATCGCGAGCCCGCTCGGCGGCTCGTCCGGCGACGACAGCGACGGGCAGGGTCTCACCGACGCCGGCCGCGAGATCATCGACGAGATGCACCGCGTCGGTATGATCGTCGACCTCTCGCACGTCTCGGATCCGCTCTTCTGGGACGCCGTCCGCTACGCGCGGAAGCCGGTCCTCGCCTCGCACTCGTCGTCGCGAGCGCTGGCCAACGTGCCCCGCAACATGACCGACGCGATGCTGAAGGCCGTGGCGCGAAATGGCGGCGCCGTGTGCGTGAACTACGGGTCGGCCTTCCTGGACGAGGACTTCTTCAAGGGAGAGCAGGCGGTCTGGGCCCGCACACGAGCGCTTGGTCTCTGGCCGAAGGAGCTCTGGCGGACGGTGCGCGAGGAGACGGCGCGCCTGCCGCCGGTGCCGCTGGCGAAGCTCGTCGATCACATCGACCACATGGTGAAGGTGGCCGGCGTCGATCACGTCTGCCTCGGGAGCGACTTCGACGGCGTTCCGGCCACGCCCGCCGGCCTGGAGAACGTCGCCAGGCTCCCCGCCCTGACCGCCGCGCTCGGCAAGCGCGGCTACCGGCCCGCCGACGTGGAGAAGATCCTCGGCGGCAACATCCTGCGCGTCCTCGAGGCGAACGAGCCCTGAGGCGCTACACGTATCGCGGCCAGCCGTTCGGGCGTGCCTGCTTGTAATCGCGGTACCAGGCGCAGAGCGGATAGAGAAGGACGACGACCACCAGCGACGCCGCATAGGTGGCGGCGAGGCCGCCGCGGTGCGCGGCGCCGAGGAGGTGCGCGCCGAGGGTGAGGACGTGGACGTGGAGGAGATAGAAGAAGAGGGCCGTCTGCCCGAGAACGGCGAGCGGCGTCAGGGTCCGGGCCGCTCCTGGCGCCAGGCGAGCCACCCGGAACGACGTCGCCAGCAAGAGCGCCGCGAGCCCGAGCTCGAGCGCCGTGAAGGACAGGCTCGGCGGATACTTGCTCACGTGTAGCCACTGGACGAGCGACCCGTCCTCGCGCAGAAGGCGCATGTTGCCGTAGCCGTTCAGGCCGCGCACCACGACGAACAGCGCGAGTGCAGCGAGCCCGGCTGCGAGCAGGCGGCGCTCGGCTGCGACGCGGGGAGCAGTCCGGAGATAGCTACCGAAGGCCCAGCCGAGCATCATGATGGCGAGCCACGGCAGCAGCGGATAGGCGATGATCACCGGTCCGAATCGACCGCCGGTGAGCAGCAGCGCGGCCGGTAGGGTCGGGTCGCCGCCGGTCGCCAGCAGTACCAGCCCGGTGAGCGCCTCGCCGCCGAAGACGAGCGCCAGCCCGATACCGAGCAGCCAGGCGCTGCCCAGGCGGCGGAGCGGAATCATGACCAGCAGGCTTCCGCCGATCGCATAGAGTACCTGGAGGAGGACCTGCCCGGGCGTGAAGACCGGCGACATCCAGAGTGGATCGAGTGCCATGATGAGGAGCCCCCGGGCGAGGATGAAGCGGTCGGTGACGCCCCGAGGCTCACCCGCGGCCTGGCGCTTCTCGACGCTCAGCGCCAGCGCCGCTCCGGCCAGGAAGACGAAGGTGGGCGCGCAGAGGTGGGTCATCCAGCGCGTGAGGAACTGCGACGCGGGGAGGGCCGTGCCGGGCTGGTAGAGGGCGAGCGAGTCGGTCATCAGACGGCCGGCGTTGAAGGTGCCCGAGGCGTGATCGACCGTCATCAGGATCATGACTAGGCCGCGCAGCCAGTCGAGCGCGGGCAGGCGGAGCGATCGTCCCTTGGTCGCCATTCTATCTGACGTCGAGCGGTTCTGACGCACCGCGACGTAGCCTGGACGAGATATCCTTGGCTCCCGCGTAGCGAGACAGCGACCTTCGTTCGCGACACGGCTGAAGGGAGGGGGAGCGACTGCCCCCTCTCCGGCGCCCTCGTTCACTCGTTTCTTTGTCGATTCCCATACATGGCGGGTATTGTCGCCCGGGGGGCCCGGGCGTTTAGGGAGAGTGCCGTATCAGTGTCCCCATGGCGAGATACCAGCACGTGCGACCGATCCTGCTCGTCGAGGACGACCCGGACCTCCGTGACGCGGTGCGTTTGGTGTTGGAGGACGCGGGCTACGATGTGGTGTGTGCCGGGGAGGGCCGCGAGGCCCTGGCGCGGGTCCGCGAATCCCCGTTTTCGCTGGTCTTGCTCGACCTGATGATGCCGGTGATGGACGGCTTCGAGTTCCGGGTGCAGCAGATGCAGGACCCGAACATCGCGTCGATTCCCGTGATCGTCTTCTCGTGCGGCAACGACCTCGAGGAGAAGGTGGCGCCCCTCCGCGTCTCCGCCTGCCTCCGGAAGCCAATCGACGTCGATGCGCTGATCGCGCTGATCGGGGCGCTGGTGAGGGCGCGCGAGCCGGCCAGACACCGGCCGCCCGGTCGCCGGCCGGTCAGGGGACGCGGAGCACGACGCCACTCGTCGGGCTGAGCGTGACGCCGGTCCGGAGCTGGCCGTCGAGCCCGCGCCAGGTGCCGCCGAGGTCGACGGTTCGCGCGGGCTGCTCGGGCTCGTTCACCAGCACCATGCCCGAGGCGAAGTCGCGGCGGACGAGCCCGTTCCAGACGTAGCGGTCCCCGAGAGGCGCGCCGAGATCCACGTCGTAGCCGGCCCACCAGGCGTCGGGCAGGCCGTTGCTGTCGTTGCCGAGCCCGTCGCGGCCCGAGGAGACGAGGAAATAGGTGGCGAGCGCGTACTCGGCGCCCCATGGTACGGGGCGTAGGTGAGCATGCGTCCGTGGCCTCCCATCCCGTCCGCCCCTCTCGCGGGCGGGAGGCGGCAATCCCGGATCCTCCCTCAACTGCTGTGCGCTTCCGGGACCTGACGCTGCGGTGACGGACCGTCGCGGCCCGTCGCGCCCGTCACAAAGCGGTCGGCGCCGTTCGAGATTGTGGGCGATCGGTACCGTCGCCGGATCGTTCGAGGCTGCAGAGGACGTAGCGATGATGGGGGATGCCGGTGAACGGATCGCGCTCCGCGCTGTCGGTGAGCTCGTTCTGGTTGGCGAGCATGCCGTCGTGGATCATGCCGAAGCCGTTCGGCATCCAGACGTGGCCGGGGAGGAGCTTCGGGTCGATCTGCGCCGGCAGGGTGACGGCCCCGCGCCGCGTGGCGACGCGCAGGCGGTCGCCGTCCCGCACGCCGAGGTCGCGCGCGTCGGCGGGCGAGAGGTTGAGAGCGCAGTGCGGCCCGCGACCCTTCCGCCAGGCCGGATCGCGCTGGATCGTGTTGGCCGTCCAACGTGTGCGAAGGCCCGCTGCGAGGACAAATGGGAAGCTCGCATCCTGCGCCGGCGGCGAGGCGACGGCGCGCGCGATCTCGGCGAGCATCGGCTCGGGGACGAGGCGGATGCGCCCGTCGTCGAAGCCGAGGTGGTCCTCCAGGTTCGTGTCCTCGGCGAGGCGCGCGATCTCCACGCCTTCGGGATGATCGAGGATGCGGCGGAAGAGCTCGGCCGCGACCTCGAAGGGACTCCTCGCCTGCCAGTCCGGCCCGAGGGTGCGGAGCACGCTCGGCAGCCGGAGCATGGCGTTCAGGTGACACTGGAGCCAGAACGCGGCCAGCGCGGGGCTCCGGAGATGCGGCCCGAGGACGCGGTAGGTCCAGAAGAGGAGCCGCTCCTTGGCGATCCCGTCGGTCGCCGTCAGCTCCTGTGCCGCGGCGAGGAAGGGCATCGCGCCCTCCGGCTCGAGCGCAGCCGCCGCGAGATCGTGGAGCGCCGCCGGCGGGTCGCCGAAGAGGCCCATCGCCTCGCCAAGGCGGGCGTAGATCTCGGGCTCGGGGAGCGCCTCGGCCGGGCCGGGCACCACCGGCGGCCGCACCTGGACGAAGATCTCGGGGTAGCCCTTCGGGAAGTTCGCGAACTCCCACTTCTCGTAGCCGACCGGCGTGGGCAGCACGTAGTCGGCCGCGCGCGCCGTCTCGGTCATGGCCGGCTCGACGACGACGAGCGGCTCGAGCCGCTCGCGCGCCTCGCGCCAGCGGGCGGTGTCCGAGTACGAGAGGAACGGGTTCGAGCCCTCGACGATGAGCGCCCGGAGCCGCTCCGGATGGTCGAGCAGGACCTCCTCCGGGACGAGCGTCGGCGAGAACATCGCGAAGTTGCCGAGCGCGGCGATGGCCGGGATGCCCGACGCGAGCGCGCGCTCGGGCTCCCGCGGACGCCACGGCTCGGGCACCAGGATGGTCTCGAAGAAGACGTTGCCGCCCGGCCGCCCGACGTTCCCCGTCAGCGAGAGCAGCACGCGGATCAGGTACGAGATGAGCGTCGAGAAGGGGGTCTGCTCGACGCCGAGGTCGTAGAAGATGGCGGCCGACTCGGCCTCGGCGAAGCCGGTGGCTGTCTCGACGACGGCCGCCGGCTCGATCCCGCAGCGCCGCGCCATCTCGTCGACGTCCACTGCCGCGAGCGCCTCGGCGAGCCGCGCGAAGTCGCGGGTCTTCTCGTCGACGAACGTTTCGTCGACGAGCCCGCGCCGGACGATCGTCGCCGCGAGCGCGAGGAGCAGGTAGGCGTCGGTGCCCGGCCGGACGCGCAGATGGCGATGTGCGCCGCGCGTGGTCTCGGTCTCGCGTGGGTCGACGACCACCAGCGTGTGCAGCGGATCCTCGACGAAGCCCTTGAAGGTCTCCGTGGCATTGTGCCCGCGATTGGAAATGCGTGGGTTGGTGCCGAGGACGAGGAGGAAGCGCGCGTTCCGCTGGTCGGCGTGGAGGTAGGTGGCCGGCGAGGCGTCGAACATGCACTGGTCCATCAGGCAGTGCTGCGTCTTCTCCTGCGCGAAGGCGTTGAACCAGCGCCGCGAGCCTAGCGCGCGCAGGAAGCCGAGGCCGTAAGGGGCATCCATGTGGTTCCCCTGGCCGCCGATGCCGACGAGGCCGATCGCGCGCGGCGAGTGGCGCGCGCGGATGTCGGACAG
>VBLD01000280.1 GCA_005879205.1 Deltaproteobacteria bacterium | reverse complement strand
AGGAGCCGCGGTAGGTGAAGAAGGCCCTGACCAGCCCCCGCAACGCCTGCCCGGCCGACACCCGGGGACGGGCCGGATCGCCGTCCTCGTACGAGAACCCGAGGTCGTAGAGGGCGCGGAGGAACCCCGAGTCGACCGAGGTCTGCGCCGCTCCATTCAGGAGCAGCCATTCCCGGCAATCGTACTCGTCAATCGTATCGAAGCCGCGCGGATCCGTGATGATGCCGAAACGGATCTCTCCGCGCAGGGTGGCGAGGGTGAGGTCGATCACGTGCCAGACACGACGGAGCGCGGGGTCGCCCTCGAGACGGGCGTCGAGTAAGCCGCGGGCGTTGCTCGCGATCGCGTCGAGAAAGCGGAGCACGACGTTCTCGGGATAGCGCGGGAGTGATCCCATGATCACCTCGAGGAGCGCCACTCCTTGGATCAGCCCCGCCAGCGTCGCGAGCTCCCCGTAGCGGAGGATCCCGGCGACCGCCTCGAGGACCACGTCGCGCGGCCGCTCCCTCGGCGCGTCCTCGGGCGCCGCCTCCGCGCGCGAGCCGCGCGGACCATCCGCGTAGGAGCGTGCGGACCAGCATCACGGTCCGGACCATGTAGTCGCGGATCCCCATGCGTTGCCCCGCTCCGGGCGGGTCGCCTGGGAAGCCCTCGGTCGGGGGCATCAGGTGATTCCACGGAATCCAGCGTCCGTCGGGAGTCCGGTCGGTGACTCCGACGAACGGAGCGGGTGCGAAGGCGTCCCGCCAGGTGGCGATCGGACAGGTGCGCGGATCACGGTCGAGCTCGGCGTAGCACTCCCGCAGCAGTCGGAAGGCGTTCTCGTACCAGCCCAGCCACACGTGCAGGCCATGCTCTTCGACGCGGTGCGCCGGCCCACGCCCGGATGCCCCCTTGCCGCCGAGCCGCCAGCCCAGCTGGTAGATCGTGATCGCGTACCGTCCGTCGTGCTCGGGGCGCGTGAGCTCGAAGGCGGCGGAGACGGCCGCACAGCCGCCCCCCATGATCGCGACCTTGATGGACCGACGTGGCGTCACGACGCGTTCGCCCGGGCTCGGCTGCGTAGCAGAAGTGAGCGGGAAAGAAAACGGTTCGGTGAGCCGGACGAGTTCTCTCACCCATCACTCACTCTAGGTCCTCTCGGACCACGTCGGGAAGAGAGAGGACAAAGTCGGCTCCGTAAACCCGGGCGGGTGTCTGGAAGCCCACCTCCAAGTCCCCGCCGAGCACGCGCTGTGCGACGGCCGCCGCGGCGATCCCGGTGACCGTGTAGGCCTCGGGCGCTCGCAGCCGAGAGATCACGCGCCGGCCGCGTCGATCCTCCGCCTCAGCAACCACTACGGTGCGCCGAGCGGCCCGCTCATCCGCGGTCGGCCCCTCGGGGATCAGTTCCGTCGACGCCTTGAACCAGGCCTGCCAGGGCCCCGTCGCCCACATCCAGCCGAGGTAGCGGCTGCTCGCGAGGACCGCTTCGAGCAGGGGCGTGCTCTCGAGGTAGACCTCGATGTCGGGGATGCCGGTCGTATAGTACGCGGACGCGATGTCTCCCCAGCTGACATTCACGGACCTGCGCGGGCCGGCGCCGTAGTCGAATCGCCGCTGCAGGGAGCCGAGTGGTGCCGGCGCGATGAGACCCTGACGGCGCACGACGCCCTGGTTGACGGCCTCGAAGAGGGTCCTGGCCGACCCCCGCGTGACGAGCGGTGCGAGTCCCGACACACCGAGTGCCAGCCGCCACGCCCCCGGCAGGCGCAGGGCCACGTGGGCTGCGAGGCAGTCGGTCGGCACGACGTCGAAGCCGACCCCGGGCATCACCATGATCCCGTGTCGGACGGCATCGGCATGTCGGCGGGCGAGCGCCTCGATCACGGGGACCTCGCCGGTGATATCGAGGTAGTGCGTGCCAGTGCGCAGGCAGGCATCGAGCATGGGGAGGTACGTCTCGGAGAAGGGACCCGCGGTGTGCAGCACGACTGCGACGTCCCGCAACGCGGCATCCAGGCTGTCCGGCTCCCCGAGGCCGGCCACTCGATACGCGAGACCCATTTGCTCGGCCATCGCCACGAGCTTGGCGGGGTTCCGTCCGGCCAGGATGGGCCGGAGCCCGAGTGCGACGAGCGCGTGCGTGACCAGCCGCCCCGAGTACCCGGTCGCCCCGTAGATCAGCAGGGAAGCGGACATCGAGGGCTTCGCGCACCGTGATATGGTGCGGCCGGTTGCATGATCCCGTTCCTCGGGAGGAGCGTGTACCCCGGTCCCGCCCTCGAGCTGCGCCCCTCGCGCACCTCCTTCGCAGGGCAGGCGCGCTTCCACGGATGGATCGTGTTCACGAGCTGGCCGCGTGGCGATGTCGAACCGCTGCTGCCGGCCGAGCTCGAGCTCGCCGCGAGCACCGCGGCGCACGATATGCATCCGGTCGTCTTCGCCTTCGGAGAGCAGACTGAGGGAGCCGTCATCTTCGGTGGTCTCACCCTGCCCTCGGCGCCGGGCTACCACGAGTTCGGCATGGCCGTGCCGTTCGTGAAGCTCAGGGAAGGGAGACTCCTGTATGTCTACGTCGCGCGGATGTACGCAACATACCTCCCGGCCGTGTTGGCGGGGAACGCCTACTACGGCTTTGGCAAGGAGATGGCCACCATGGGGTGGCGGGGTCGGACGTTCCTGATCGACGGCCAGGACCACCGGCGCCTGCTGCACGCCGACGCCGAGCCTGGCGGGAGCTGGTCCGCGGGCTCCGGCTGCACGCTCACGAATTTCGATGCGGTTCGTGCGACCTTCGCACTGCCCGTCGTCGGTCGCAAGGTCGACGGCACCCTCGTCTGCTCTTACTTCGGCTGGGACTTCAGCGAAGCGCTCGTCCGCTCGGGAGACGCCTGCATCTCGATCGATGCGCCCATCGTCGAGGGCATCACCCGCCGTCGCTGCCCCAGTGCGGCCGCAGGGGCCTTCGAGGTGCGCGACATGATGTGGAAGCTCGGCTGGCCGTCGGCGTGCCGCGGGGCGTAGGAGGATGCCAGCCGCCCAGGGATGGGGGAGGGCAATTGCTACTTCTGCCGCTCCAGGCCGAAGGCCCGAATCAGGCTGTAGACGTACGAGCGTGCCAGATCCAGCCGGCGCGCCGTTTCCACCACGTTCCACCCGTTCTCCTCGAGCGTCTCCCGCAGCAGCCGCGTATGGAACCGGCGGGTCGCCTCCTGGAACGTGGGCGGCTCGGGCGCCACGGTCGCCGGATCGGGGAAGAGATGCACGGCCTCCACCCGCTCGGCGCCCTCTCCTGCGGCGCGGATGACCGCCGCCTCGACCGCATGAGCGAGCTGGCGCACGTTGCCCGGCCACGGCGCCGCGTGCAGCGCCCGCACGGCACCCGGCGACAGCGTCAGGCGTGGCAGGCTGTGACGCTCGCAGGCGCGCGCGCAGAAATGGGTGGCCAGCTCGGGAATGTCCTCACGGCGCTCGACGAGCGAGGGCACACGAACAGGCAGGACCTCGAGGCGGTAGAACAGATCCTCGCGGAAGCGGCGAGCCGTCATCGCCGCATGGAGGTCTGTGTTCGTGGCGGCGATCACGCGCACGTCGGCCTGAACGGGCTTCGCAGCGCCCAACGGGTAGTACTCTCGGGACTGCAGGAGCTGCAGGAGCTTCGCCTGTGACGGCAGCGGCAGCTCCGCGATCTCGTCCAGGACGAGCGTGCCGCGGTCGGCGGCAGCCACCTTGCCCTCGACCCGGCGCACGGCGGTGGAGTGTGCCCCGGGCAGCGCGCCGAAGAGTTCGCTCTCGACCAGCGTCTCGGGCAGCGCCGCGCAGTTGACCTCGATGAAGGGACCGCCCCGGCGGGGACCGTTGTCGTGGATGACGCGGGCGAGCTGGCTCTTGCCCGTGCCCGACTCCCCGGTGAGGAGTACGTTCACGTCGAGCGGAGCGAGGAGCGCCGCCTGCCGAAGCACCGCGGCGAGAGCCGCGCTGCACCCGATGACGCCCTCGAGGCGCAGCGCCTGGCGCAGGCTGCGGGTCGCGTCGGCCTCCTCCCGGCGGCGCCGCACGAGCAGGCGCTCGGCGAGCGGCGCCAGGTGGCGCGTGAACAGCTCGGCATTCGCGCGGTCCTCCTCCGAGAAGGGGCCCGCCTGCTCGCGTCCCTGGAGATAGAGCACGCCGAGCGGGGGATCGGCGCCGATCGGCGCGCACAGCACCGCCTCGATGCGCGCTGCGCGCACACTGTCGCGATCCCGAAAGCGCGGATCGAGCAGAGCCGACGGCGTCACGACCGTCTGCCCGGTCGCCAGCGCGTGCGCGATGATGCCGCGCGAGATCGCCGAGCGGACGGCCTCGATCTGGGCGGCGGAGAAGCCGTGGGCAATCCACAACGGCGGGTCCCCGGCGCGTTCCTCGTCGTCGTGCAGCTCGAGATAGCCCTGGCGAGCGCTCGTCACATCGACGACGAGGCCGAGCGCCTGCTCGAGCAACGGCTCGAGCTCATTCTGCTCGCCGAGGTGGAGGAGGCGCCGGTAGAGATCGCGCTCGCGACGGATTCGGGCTAGCTCCGCGTTCGGCGACTCCTCGAGCATCGCGGGGCCTGGTAGCTTAGCACCAGTGGGCAG
>VBLD01000106.1:21749-31064 GCA_005879205.1 Deltaproteobacteria bacterium | reverse complement strand
AAGACGCAGCCCGTGATCGATGGGCCGGTGCTCTCCACGGTGGGCGCCGTCGCCCCCGGCCAGGTGGTCGAGTTCGACGTGACCAGCGCCATTCCCGGCGATGGCGTGTACTGCTTCGCGCTCGAGAGCCCCTCTCCCGACGGGGTGCGGTACAACTCCCGCAAGGCGGCGGGTGCGCCGCAGCTCGTCATCGGCGTGGGCGGTCAGGCACCGGCGACAACGCCCCCGACGAGAACCACCCCCACGACCACGACGACCACCCTGCCGCGCGCCGCGGCACCGGTCGGCACGGTCGTGGCCGACACGTCCGTCCAGAACGACCTCCCGACGACCAACTTCGGGACCAAGGCGCTGCTGTCGGTGGACGCCGGGGCCGCGACGGGCACCGGGGGCGTGCAGCGCACCCTGCTCCGCGTCAGCGTGAGCGGCGTCGGCGCGCGCAGCGTCTCCGGCGCTCACCTGAAGCTCCAGGTGGCGACCGCGACGAATGCGGGGAGCGTCACGGGCGGCAGCATCCACGCGATCACGAGCTGCACCTGGGACGAGAAGACCGTCACCTGGGACACGCAGCCGGCCATCGACGGGCCGCTGCTGGCGACAATGGGGGCGGTGGCCGCAGGTCAGGTCGTGGACTTCGACGTCACGTCGGCCATCCACGGCGACGGCATCTACTGCTTCGCCATCGACACGATCTCCGCCGACGGCGCGGACTACAACTCGCGCGAGGGAACGGGGCAGCATCCTGCCCTCGTGGTCCAGGTCACGCCGTGAGGGGGCAGCATGAGCTCCGATAAGCCCATGTGGTAGAGGACAGGGCCCATCAGCGGCCCGACGGCCCGCTTGACGCCTCGCGTGTGCGGCGCCTAATGCGAGGACATGAACTGTGAGGAGCCAGCCGTACCGCTGGCGGGCGGGTTTCTCGGCCGCCAGCGTCATGTCTGCGCGTTCTTCGACACGAGGGACGACGGGTACCGGATACTTCTTCCCTTCGTGAAGGAAGGCCTGGAGCGCGGCGAGAAGGCGATTCAGATCGTCGATCCGGCCCTGCGCGACGACCATCTCGCTCGCTTGAGCGATGTCGGCATCGACGTGGAGGCGGCCCAGGCGCAGGGGGAGCTCGAAGTGCTGGACTGGAAGGACACGTACCTGCGAAACGGATCCTTTGACCGGCGGGCGATGAGCGCCCTGGTGGAGGACATGCTGAGCCGGACCAGGGCCGAGGGCTTCCCACGGGCTCGGATCATCGGGCACATGGAATGGGCCCTGCACGATGGGAGCGACCTCCCCGCGCTGGTCGAGTACGAGGCACGGATGAACGACGTCCTGCCCCGGTACGACGACCCCGTCGTCTGCGCCTACGATCGTTGCGCATTCGCCGCGGGCACCGCGATGGACGTCTTCCGCGCCCATCCGGTCGTCCTCCTGGACGGGACGCTGCAGCAGAACCCGTCCTTTCTGCCTCCGTCGAGACTCATTCCCCGGCTGCACACGGGGATCCTCGCGGTGCTCCGTGACCGGTACCTGACCGCGCTCGTCGCGGGCGCTCGCCCGGAGGCGCTCGAGATCGCGGTCGAGGAGGCGCTCTCCGAGGACGTGCCGGTCCCGAGCCTCTATCTCGAGGTCATCCAAGCCGCGCAGTACGAGATCGGCCGACTCTGGCAGGAGAAGCGGTTGACCGTGGCGCAGGAGCACCTCGCGACGGAGATCTCGCGCTCGGCCATTGAACTGCTGCGGCCTCACCTTCCCGCCCAACAGCGCAACGGCAAGCGGGCGGTGGTCGCCTGCGTCGAGGGGGAGCTCCACGACCTGGGGGCGCGAATGGTGGCTGATTTTCTCGAGATGGCCGGCTTCGAGGTGCACTATCTGGGTGCAGACGTGCCGAGCGAGAGCCTCGCCCAGCTCGTGCGCGAGCGGCGGCCGGACCTGCTGGCCGTCTCGGCAACCGAACGCTCGCGCCTGGCGGCGCTGTGCCGAACCGTCGCCGCGGTCCGTGCCGTCCCGGGCGACCGGATTCCCATCGCGGCGGGCGGCCAGGTGTTCCTGCGGAAGTCACGTCCGGGCAGGCGGCTCGGCATCGACATGCACGCCCGCGATGCGAGCGGTCTGATCGCCGTCGCCCGGCGGTTCTTCGAGCAAGGGAGCACGCGGCCATGAGCAGGCACCAGTCGCCGCGGGCGGTGGGGCATAGCGCGTCTCCGCCCGACATCCCGGCGGGGGGCCGCGGGATCGAGGAATCCGCGTGGCGTGTGTGGATGCGGGACCTCGGACGGCGTCAGCGTCGGCTGCGGGAATTCCTCGGCCTCTCCCAGGAGCAGCTCGCACGGCTCGCCGGAGTGAGCCAAGGGGCGCTCAGCCGGCTCGAGACGGCCAAGGGCCTGGCGACACCGTTGCTGATCATCCTGAAGATCAACGCGGTGCTCGCGCGCGAGCTCCGAAAGCTCGACCCTGCGCTGGTCAGCACCGAGCTGCGGGACGCCATCGAGCTCCAGGCAGCCCTGAGCCCGTCGGGCGACGCGCTCGGCTTCAAGGATCTGCCACTCGCCCAGGACGACAGAATCGAAGAGCTCGTCCGGCTCTACCGCGGGACGCCCGAGCGCCATCGGGCGGGCCTTCTCTCGGTGGTGCGAGCGATGGCGCTGGGTCTGAGCAAGACGCTCCCGCTCGTCCTGGCGGGGCTCATCGCCTGAGCCGCCACTCGGTTCGTACGTTGAACTAGCGGCGCGCGGAGTCTAGTGAAGGGTATGCTGCCGCGACTGCCGTACGACGGCGCGGTCGACGCCGACGGCCACGTGCTCGAGCCGCCCGACCTGTGGGACAACGGTCTCGAGCCGCGCTTCCGCGACCGGCCCATGGGTATCCGCCGCGACGCCGAAGGACGCGAGTACCTCGAGATCGCGGGGCGACCCTCCAAGATGGTGCGGCGGAACCTGCCGCAGGGACTCGGCGCGATGGACCTGGTCGGGGGCATCCCGGCGCCACCGGGCCGGGTACGCACCGGGCTCGGGTATCTCGACAACGCGGGGCTCGGGGCGTGGGACGCACGCGAGCGCCTCGAGCGACTCGATCGGGAGAACCTGGAGCTCGCCGTCCTCTACCCGACGCTCGGCGTTCTCTGGGAAGCGGAGTGCGAGGACCTGGAGCTGGCCCAGGCATATACCCGGGTCTACAACCGCTGGATCGTCGAGTTCTGCGCGGGAAGCGCGGGCCGCCTCGTGCCGATCGCGCATCTCTCGCTCGGGCTGCCCGAGGAGGCCGAGCGCGAGCTCGAGCGGGCGGCGCGCGACGGCGTGAAGGGCGTGTTCATCGCCCCGTTCGTGATGACGCGGAAGGCGCCGGGGCACCCGGATCACCATCGCGTCTTCCGGCTCGCCGAGGAGCTCGGGCTGCCGGTCGCCATCCACCCCGGCTTCGAGCCGTTCTGGGCGGCGCCGGGCCGCTTCGGGCGCATGACCGACGCCTCGCTGTCGTTTCTCATCAACGTGACGGCCCCGGACGGCGTGCGCCACGCCTTCACGTCGATGTTCCAGTTCGGAGTGTTCGAGAAGTTCCCGCGCTTGAAGGTCGTCGTACTCGAGTCGGGGGCGGGCTGGATCGGCTACTGGCTCGAGCGGATGGACGCGGTGTACGCCACACCGCTCGGCCGCAACACGGGGCTCTCCGAGAAGCCCAGCACGTACTTCCGGCGCCAGTGCTGGATCTCCTGCGATCCCGACGAGCGCTCGCTCGCGGGGGTGATCCCGCTGGTGGGCGAGGACAAGTTCTTCTGGGCCTCGGACTTCCCCCATCCCGACCACGCCCCGCGCTACGTCACCGAGCTGGCGGAGCTGGTGGAGCTCCTGCCGCCGTCGGCGCGCTACAAGCTCATGAGCGACAACGTGCGGGCGGTGTACGGCCTTCCACCGCGCCGTCAACCGATCTGATCGGACGGGCCTCTCAAAAGGGGGGGGATATTGTGATCCCGCCCCTTCGCATACCGTCGGACAACATGGCATTCTTCAGCGGGGAGGAGGGACCATGCGATACGGAGGCGTACCGTTCCTGGTGCACTGGACCGATTCCGAAGCGAGCCCGGAGCAGGCGCAGGGCGTGAGGGCGTCGGCGATCGCCGAGTGGCATCGTGGCAACTACTCGGGGGCGATGATCGGCGGGCTCTTCGCGTCGGTCGCCCGGGCCGACGGGGAAGGGGGTGGGGATGTGGCCGGGATGCGCGTGGCGGGAATCGTCAGCGGCAACGACGGCGATCTGACCGGGGTGAGCGCGTCGGGAGTCTACAACTACGTGACCGACAGCCTGCGCAACGGCGTGTCGCTGTCGTGGGGAGCCAACGTGATCGGCGAGCGCCTGAACGGGCTCTCGGTCGCGGGGTGGTACAACTACGCGGGCTCCAACGGCCGGCTCGCCGTGCAGATCGGCGCCTTCAACAACCTCGACCACTACGATCCGGATGGAACGGTGGTCCAGGTGGGCTGGTACAATCGCGCCGCCGAGCAGTCGATCCCCTTCCTGAACGTCCGGGGGATCAGCAACCTCTTCGAACGGCCGCTCCGGGCGCTGCGCGGCCACCCCTAAAGATCGGACGATCGCGACCGTTCGCCTCGGCCGACGGAAAGCCCGTACAGTCGCGCCGCATTCTCGCCGAGGAGCCGCATGCGGCTCGCGGCGGGAAGCGCCGCGGCGAGCTCGCGCAGCTCCTCCATGTACCCCGCGTCGTGGTCGCTGTGCGGGTAATCCGTCGCCCAGAGGAAGCGGTCGTCGCCGACGTAGGCGATGATCGGCGGCAGGGCCCGCTCGTCGGGGTCGCCGGAGATCCAGCACTGCCGGCGCACGTAGCTGCTCGGCAGCTCGGTGAAGGGCAGCGTGACGCGCAGCGGTCCGCGCGCGAGCGCATCCATGCGGTCGACCCAGAAGCCGAGCCAGCTCGCGCCCGACTCGAGGATGACCAGCTTGAGCCGCGGGAAGCGATCGAACGTGGCGTAGAGGAAGAAGGTCGAGAACGCCTGCTGCACGGCCTGCGGGAAGAGGAGCTCGAGATACCAGATGCCCGCTGGCACGTCCTCCGGCCAGCGGAGGCCCGTGAAGCGATGGTGCAGGCTCCGGCCGGGCGGGTCGACGCCGGTGTGAATCGCGATCGGGACGTCGAGTTCCTCCGCCGCCGCCCACAGCGGGTCGTGGTCGGGATGGCCGTGCGGCAGGCCGCTCAGCGTGAACGGCAGCAGGAAGCCGCCGCGCGCCCCGGCGCCGACCGCGCGCCGCAGCTCCAGTGCCGCCTCGCGCGGGTCGCCGAGCGAGAGGTGGGCGATCGGCACGAGCCGCCCGCCGCTGCCGGCGGCGAACTCCTCGATCCAGCGGTTGTAGGCCCGGCAGTGCGCCAGCGCGTATGCCGGATCGGATACCTCGGCCTCCCATTGAAGGCCGAGGCTCGGGTAGAGGATCGCGGCGTCGATGCCGTCGCGGTCGAGGAGGGCCAGGCGCGCAGCCGGGTCGACGGCCGCCGCGGGCGCGCTCTCGGCGTAGCGTCCCGCGACGCACGCCCGGGCCAGATCCTCCATCGGCTTGCCCATGCCGCCGAAGCCGCCGAGCATCTCCGGGGTCGTCAGGCGCGCCGGCCGTCCGTCGATCTCGAGCAGATCGCGACCGTCGGCGCCGCGCCGTACGCGGATCGCGCGCCCTCGATAGGCCGGGTCGACGTAGCGCTCCCAGAGATCGGGCGGCTCGAGGACGTGACCGTCGGCATCGATGACGAGCTCCAGCATGCCGCCCGCTCCATAGCGTGGCCGCCGGGGCGAGACCAGCCGCCTCTTCCCCTGCCGAGCCTCGATCCGTACTGTGTGCCCGGATGCCGGACGACCCGCTCCGTCGCTTCCGCCGCTGGTTCGACGAGGCGCGCCGTGCCGGCGTGCCGCTGCCCGAGGCAATGGCGCTGGCGACCGCCGACACCGCCGGCAGGCCGTCGGTCCGCTTCGTCCTCCTGAAGGAGGCCGACGAGCACGGCTTCGTCTTCTTCACCGACGCGCGCAGCCGCAAGGGTCGCGAGCTGCGGGAAAACCCGCGCGCGTCGGCCGCCCTCTTCTGGGACGCGATCGGCAAGCAGGTCCGTCTCGAAGGACGGACGGAGGGCGTGGCCCCGGCGGAGGTCGATCGCTACTGGAAGACGCGCCCGCGTGAGAGCCGGCTCGCCGCGCTGTCCTCCACGCAGAGCGCGCCGATCGCGAGTCGCGCGTCGCTGGTGGCGACGTGGCGGAAGCTCGCGCGCCGTCATCCCACCGACGACGTGCCGCGGCCGGCCTACTGGACGGGGTTCCGCCTCGTGCCGGACGCCATCGAGTTCTGGCGCCACCGCGATCACCGGCTGCACGAGCGCGAGCTCTTCGTCCGGACGCGGCGGGGCTGGACGCGGACGCTCCTGCAGCCCTGACTGCCTCGCACCCTGACTGCCTCGCACCTGACTGCCTCGCAGTTGACAGCCGGGTCCGGTCTGTCAGAACAGTCGGCGGGGCGGCGGCCCGAAGCGCGCCCGGAGGAACGATGAAGCGCACATTCGTTGCAGCCGTGTTGACCGCGATCGTGCTCGGCACGAGCGCCGTGGGGTTTGCGGACGATGAGCAGCGTCCGCCGGCCGCCGCTCCGGAGACGGCGGCACCGGCGGCGGACGCGAAGCCGGCGGAGCAGATGGGATGCATGCCCGGCGGCGGCTGCTGCGGCGCCGCGGCGTGCAAGCAGGCGCAGGCCGCCGCCGTGGCCGCGAGCGCGAACGGCGAGGCGCCCGCCGCCGGCGGCTGTCCCTGCGGCAAGGCGAAGAAGACGCCGTAGGGCCGTCGACGGCCTGTCAGCGTTTGCCCGTCGCGCCCTTCTTCCTGGCCTTCGGCGGCATCGCTGCGACGTGGCTCCGGGCCCGCTCGACCCAGTCGCGCGCCTGGCCGTCGTCGGCGAGCAGCCGGGCGGGAACGATGATCCAGCCCTTCATCGGGCGTCCCGGCATGGGCTCGAAGTCCTTGGCGCCGAGCCGCTTCGCCTCGGCGAGATCGTCGTCGCCAAGGCGCAGGACGAAGCGATCCTCGTGCAGGCCGGCGAACATGCTTCCGCCGACGAAAGCAGCCGGATAGCCAAACATCTGCCGCCGCTCGACGCCGCGCGTGGGCGGGACCAGGCGGTCGAAGGTGCTCACCAGCTCCGGCGGCGCCTTCTTCCAGGCCATCTCACTTGCAGCTGAGCGCGTTGCCCGTCGAGCTGAAACGGCAGCTCGGGGCGGGCGGTGGGCCGGGGAAGGTCGCCGCGCCGCACTGTCCCGCGGACGCGTCGAGGGTGAACAGCGCGGTCACGGGGATGTTGGAGCGCGGGACGGGATAGGCGCCGTTCCGACCGAGGGCGATGAAGTCCACCTGACCCGGCACCGAGGCGGAGGCCTTCACCACCAGCCGCACGAGACCCTGGATGCCGCCGAGCCCGTTCGCGTAGAGCCACTTGGTCCGCGAGGGGTTCACCTTCCAGCCGGTCTGCGTGGCGTAGTCGTATGCTCCGCCCGGGATGGTGGCGTCGAGGACGCGCGCGCCGGTGGAGTCGTCCAGGAGAATGCGGACGCCCTTCGTCCCCGGGTCGAGGGACGGCGAGAAGGGGAACGGCAAGGCGAGGCGGCCGCGGAACCGCGCGCGGTCGTCGCCCGGCGGCGTCGCGAGCGCGGTCACCGTCACCTTCGCCTTCGTCAACGCGACGCCGTTCGTACACGGGTCGCAGGCGTCGCCGAGGCCGTCGCCGTCGGCATCCCGCTGATCGGGGTTCGGGTCGGCGGGGCAGTTGTCGCTCGCGTCGCAGACCCCGTCACCGTCGGCGTCGGGGCACGGCGGCAGGGTCGTGGTGGTGCTGGTGCTCGTGGTGGTCGTCGTCGTGGTGGGTGGTGGCACGGTGGACGTCGTCACCGTGCTCGTCGTCGACGTGGTGATCGAGGTCGACGTCGATGTCGTCGCCGTGGTCGTGGTGGCGGTGGTCACCGTGGTCGACGTCGAGGTGGTCGTCGCCGGAACGTGCGTCGTCGTGGTGCTGGTGGTGGTGGTCGTCGTGGCGATGGTGCTGGTGGTCGTCGTCGTGGCGGTGGTGGTGGTCGATGTCGTCGTCGACGTGGCCGTGGTCGACGTCGTGGTGCTGGTCGTCGTCGTGGTCGTCACCGTCGTGGTCGTCGTGGTGGTCGTCGACGTGGTCGTGGTGCTGCTCGTCGTCGTGGTCGTGGGCGGCAGCTTGGTGATCGAGAAGGAGTCGAAGACGCTGCCGGTGTCGTCGATCGCCTGCAGGGTCAGCGTCGAGTCGAGGGAGATGCGGACCGACGTGTACTCGAAGCGCGCAAAGCTGCACCACGGCGCGCTCGGCGTGCGCAAGCAGCCGCTGGCGAGCCAGTAGCAGGAGCTGCCGCCAACGGTGGGCACGCCGTTGGTGAGCTCGGCGGGGCTGTCGACGGACTTCCCGCCGCCGCCGGTCATCACGTAGTACGTGCCGAGGCCGTCGCCGCCTCCGGAGCCGTCGACGTGAAAGTCGTCGACGTACCCCGACCGCTCGTAGAGGTGGTCGTGGCCGTCGAAGACGATGTCGACGCCGTATTGCTCGAACAGCGGGCCCCAGCTGGTCCGGACCGCGAGGTTGCTGCCGTTGGAGAAGAAGCCGCTCGCACACGAGTACGGCGTGTGGTGGAAGAAGGCGAACTTCCACTTGCGCGTGGTCGTCGCGAGGTCGTTGGCGAGCCAGCTGAGCTGCGTGGCGTCGCAGCAGCTGTTGCTGTCGAGCACGGTGAAGTGCGCGTCGCCGAGAAGCGCTCGGGCTGCGTCCCGTTGCGCGGCAGGAGGAACATCTTGATCTCGGCGGAGCTCGCCCAGTTGGGATTACCGACGGAATAGAGGTCGTGGTTGCCGAGCGCCGGGAAGAACGGGATGCGCCGGAAGTTGTTCTGGTAGTATGGCAGCGCGTTGCTGTCCCATTCGCTCTGGGTACCGAATTCGTAGGCGTTGTCGCCCACGGAGACCGTGATCTGCGGATCGGCCGCGTCCTGAAGCGACGCGACGTTCTGCTCCTGCGACGTGGCGCCGCCCCAGTCGCCGACGACCGTGAAGAACAGGTCGCTCGGGTCGAGCGGCGTCCTGAGCGTCGTGAAGTATGGACCGCTCGGGCCGGTGTCCTGGACGACGGTGCCGTTGGTGCGCAGGCGATAGTAGTAACGCGTGCCCGGTAAGAGCCCGCCGAGCGGCACCACGTGGCAGGTACCCGCCGAGCCCACCTCGCAGCTTCCCGTCTGGGGAACCGTGGCGGTGAAGCCGAGCGCCGGCGTCGGTCCGT
>VBLD01000106.1:18704-21701 GCA_005879205.1 Deltaproteobacteria bacterium | reverse complement strand
GGTCGCGCCGTCGGGGTTCTGGATGAACGGGCCCCGGGTGATGGTGACCGCTCGGGCCGGCGCCGCCGCGGCGGCGGCGGCGAGCAGCGTGACGCCGACGAGGCGGCCGGCAAGCGGCACGCGGCGGCGCCCGGGTCGGGCACCGTCGGCGGTCGGCGAGCTCACGCGGCGGACCATACAATTCCTGGCCGCCCGGGTGGAAGAGCTGAAAGAAGCTACCGGGCGACGGTGTCGCGCGCGACGCGGCCGCCCAGGGGGATGCGTCCGCCGTATCAAACTCACTGCTCGTCGGCGCGGCGACCGCGACGTCGGGCTCCCAGGGGTGGCGCGCGGGCTACTTACGGAGCTGTTCGGCGAGATAGGGCGCGTTGCCGAGCTGCTCCAGAAGGCCGAGCTGCGTCTCGAGCCAGCCGACGTGCGCCTCCTCGCTGACCACGATCTTCTCGAGCAGCTCCCGCGATCCGTTGTCGCCGACCTCGACGCGCACATCTTGGCGTGCAGGAAGTACTGGTTGATACTCGTCAGCTCGCCAGTGAGGATCTCGTTCAGCGCCGCGATGACTTTCGGATTCGTCAGGCCCCGCGCAGCCGGCTGATCACGCCGAGGCCCACGGCGACGAGCGCCCAGGCGAGCAGCAACCGGCCGAGGCCGACCAGCACCGGCATCACTCAGCGACCTCCGACCGGCAAGAGCCAGCGTGCAGCGTAGGCGACGCCGGCCGTCGCACCGAGCGTGACGAAGATGGCCGCGGCCGAGGCCGCGAAGGCCATCCACATCTCGGCCGTCGCCACGGCACGTACCCAGCGATCAGCAGCCATGACCCCTTAGCAAGGGCATCGCCAACGCGTCGCCCCGGGCCCATGCCGAGTCCCGCGCGGTCGGCTGCTCAAACGTGAGGCAAATTGCCGCACACCGTGGCAGCACGAGTCACCGTCGGTCCCTCGGCCGGGCCGCTTCGAGCGCCGCCAGGATCGTCGCGGGCAGCTCGTCCCGATTCGCGACGGTCACCTCGACGATGGTGACATCGGCCCGCCGGCGGACCGTCGCGATGAACCCGCCGGCCTCGCGGGCGATCGTGCCGAGCACGGGTGTCGCCGAGTCGAGCGCCTGCCGCACAGCGTTACAGAAGCGCTCCGAGAGACACTCCATCTTGCCGATCTCGTCGACGACGACGAGCCGGACGCCCCGACGTAGCGCGAGCGCCGGGACCCCGACCGTCTCGAGCTCGCGGATGCGGACTCGATAGCGCCCGATCTGCGGTCCTTCCCCTCCGACGTCGGCCAGCACCGCCGTCCGGCCGTCGAGCGTCTGCATCATGAAGCCGCGGCGCGTGCCCCGGTCGCGCATCTCGCGCGTGAAGAAGCCGGTTGCCGCGCCGTTCGGCAACGACGCCACCACCCGCTCGATCACCGTCGTCTTACCGCTTCCCGGCCGGCCGGTGACGAGCAGGTTCACCGGCCGCGCGCCAATCACTCTCCCTTCGCGGCGCGACGCGTGGCACGCCCGCCCGCGCGCGCCGTCTCCTTGGTCCGGGCGGCGTTCGCCTTCCAGGTGCGCTTGGCCGCGGCGCCGCCGCCCTTGAAGAAGTCGCGGGTCGTCCGTCCGAGCGTGAGCGCGCCGTCGCGTGCGGCATGGCCGCCGGTCTTCGCCGCCTCCTTGACGGTGCGCTTGACCTTCGTCTTCGAGGAGGTCTCGCCCGCCGCCGCGGGGCACGTGGCGCCCACGACGAGCGTCAGGACGAGAGCGAGGGATATCCAGGCGCGCGCCATCGGTCTCCTTCCCGGTTACGCGCCGGACGGGCACATGGCAAGCACGGCTTGCTCGCGCGGCAACCGGCATGGTACGCGCACGCCGCGCATGCCGTCCCGGCAGCCGTCCTTCGAGCAGTTCGACCCGAGCATCGCCGAGAGCTTCCTGCGCGCGAGCCGCGCCGCCACCGGTCTTCCGGCCTACCTCGGCATCCGTATCGTCGAGATCACGCCCGGTCGCCTGGTGGCCGCGATGGACGTCCGGGACGAGCTCCTGACGCCGTTCGGCGCGCTGCACGGCGGCGTAATGGCGGGCCTGGTCGATCACGCGCTCGGCTGCGTGCTCTACCCCCTCATGGAGCGAGGCCAGTGGGCGGCGACCACCGAGTTCAAGGTGAACTACCTCGCCCCGGTGCGGGGCGGCACCATCGTCGCCGAGTCGACCGTCCTTTCGCTTGGCCGTCGTACCGCGGTGATCCGCGTCGAGGTCACCAACGGCGACCAGCTCGCCTGCGTCGCACAGGGCACGCTCCTCGTCTCCGATCCGCCGAAGAAGCCGGCATGAGCTTCACGCTCGCGCTCTCCGACGAGGAGCGGCTCGTCCAGGAGACGGCGCGACGGTTCGCCGAGGAGCGCCTCCTGCCGCGCGTGCGCGCCCACGAGCAGGCGCGCGGCGTGGCGCCCGAGCTGGTGCGGGAGTTCGCGGCGCTCGGACTCGCCGGCGCTGAGGCCGGTGCCTTCGTGCGCGCGCTCGTACTCGAGGAGCTCGCCGCGGTCGATCCCGGGGCCGCCGTCGCGCTCGACGGCGCCGGACCGGCGGGTGCGGTCCTCGGTCGCGCCGCCGAGGGCGCCGGGTTCCGCGCCGTCGTGGTCGACGACGTCGAAGAACATTTCCGCTTTCGCGACGGAGCCCTCGACGGGGACCATCCCTGGGTGCCGGCTGACCGGATCGATGCGGCCGTCGTCCTGCAGGGCGACCGCGGCTGGATCGTGCGCGCAGGGTGGCAGCTCACGGCGGTGAAGCCCTGCGGCCTCGAGGCGGCGGGCGCCTCGCGCTTCGTTCTCGTCGGCGCACCCATCGCCTCCCGGGTCGAGGATCCCCGCCTGCGCGCGCACCTGCGAACCTGGGTGGCCGCACTGCTCGTCGGTGCGGCGCGCGGCGCGCACCGCTACGCGATGCGCTACGCCATGGAGCGGACCGCCTTCGGGCGGCCGATCGCGCACCATCAGGCCCTCGCCTTCCTGATCG
>VBLD01000106.1:0-18696 GCA_005879205.1 Deltaproteobacteria bacterium | reverse complement strand
GTCGACGTCGCTCGCCTCGCTGTGTGGCGGGCCGCGGCCGCCCTCGACCGCGGCGAGCCGGCCGAGTGGGAGGCCGCCAGTGCGCTCGCCGAGGCCGCCGAGCAGGCGCTCTTCGTCGGCCCGAACGCGGTGCAGATCCTCGGCGGCCACGGCTTCATGAAGGACCACCCGGTCGAGAAGTGGATGCGCGACATCCGGACGCTCGCCGGCCTCGCCGGCGGGCGCGACGCCGCCGAGTTCACCACCGCGGCGCTGGCTCCCGAGCACGAGGCGGGTCTCCGATGATCGACCTCGCCGTCGGCGCGGAGCTCGAGGCCGAGCTCGAGGGCGTCCGGCGTCTCGGCCGCGAGTTCCTCCGCCCGCTCGGCATCGAGGCGGACCGGAACGCCGCTCCCGTCCCGCCCGACCATCCGTTTTTCGCGCTGGCCTGGCGTATGGGTCTCGGGCAGCCGCTCGGCGTGGACGAGCGCGCGCGGGCCGGCCCGCGTATCTCGGCCCGGCGCGGCGTCGTCCTCGCCGAGGAGATGTCCTACTGGGACCGCGGCATGTCGGTCGCGATGCCCGGGCTCGGTCTCGGCGGCCCGCCGCTCCTCGGCATGGGCACGGCCGAGCAGAAGGAACGCTTCCTGGCACCGTTCCGCGATCGCGAGCGGCCGCACTGGGCGGCCTTCGCGATGACCGAGCCCGGCGCCGGCAGCGACGTGGCCGCGATCGAGACGACGGCCGTGCGCGACGGCGACGCCTGGGTCCTCCGCGGCGCCAAGACCTTCATCTCGAACGCGATGCGCGCCGACTGGATCGTCGTCTGGGCCACCGTCGACCGCAGCGCCGGGCGCGCCGGCCACCGCGCCTTCATCGTCGAGCGCGGCACGCCCGGCCTCGAGGACATGCGCTACGAGCACAAGATGGGCCTCATCGCGTACGAGAGCTCCTCGTTCACGCTGCGCGACTGCCGCGTGCCCGCCGCGAACCTGCTCGGCGGCGAGCGCCACTACGCCGAGCGCGCCGGCTTCAAGGGCGCGATGCGGAGCTTCAACGCCACCCGCCCCGCCATCGCCGCGATGGCGATCGGGATCGCGCGTTCCGCGTACGACGCCGCCCGCGACTTCACTCACGCGCACCACGTCCTCGACCGGCCGACGCCGCGCGCCCAGCGGGTGCGCGAGAAGCTCGCGCGCATGGCGCGCAAGCTCGAGGTCGGCCGCCTCCTCTGCTGGCGCGCAGCGGACCTGGCCGACGTCGAGCAGCCGAACGAGGTCGAGGCATCGATGGCGAAGGCCTTCGCGGCGACCAGCGCGCAGGAGGCGACGGGCCTCGCCGTCGACATCCTCGGCGACACGGGGGTCACGGCGCACGGCTACGTCGAGAAGCTCTACCGCGACGTCAAGGCCATGGACATCGTCGAGGGGACGGGTCAGATCCAGCGCCTGGTCATCGCGCGGCGGCTGGTCGGCCTGCCGAACGCGTGAAGGTCTCGCTCTTCTATCTGCCGTCGATCGGCAGCCGTGCCGACGTGGAGCGCGGTCTCGCGGGCCTTCGCGGCGACCTCTACCAGCAGATGCTCGCCGAGCTGGCCGAGCAGGCGAAGCTCGCCGATGAGCTCGGCTACGACTCGATCAGCTTCACCGAGCATCACTTCCACGTCGAGGGCTTCGAGCTCTCGAACAGCCCCGTGCTCCTCGACCTCTTCGTCGGCCTGCAGACGAAGCGGCTGCGCGTCGGACAGCTCGGCATCGTCCTCCCGGCCAACAATCCGATCCGCGTCGCCGAGGAGATCGCGATGCTCGACCACATGACGGGCGGGCGCGCCAACGCGGGCTTTGCCCGTGGCTACCAGCGACGCTGGGTGGACGTGATGGCGCAGCAGACGCACGGCATTCACGGCGCCCTGCCCCACCAGCACGACGCCGTCGACGCCGCCAACCGCGCCGCTTTCGAGGAGTGCTTTCGCATCATCAAGCGCGCGTGGACCGAGGACCTGCTGTCCTATGAGGGGCGCTACTGGCGCATCCCGCCCGGCGAGACGCCGTGGGATCTCGAGTCGACGCGACGCTACGGGGCGGGCGTGGTGGACGGCGTCGTGCGCGCGGTCGGCGTCGTGCCGAAGGCGCTCCAGAAGCCGCACCCGCCGCTGTTCCAGCCGTTCGCGTCGTCGGAGCGCTCGATCCGCTGGTGCGCCGAGGAGGGCGTGACGGCGATCCTGCCGCCGCTTCATCCCTCGCTCGAGGAGCGGCTGGTCCGCCTCTACGCCGAGGTCTCGGGTCGGCCGCTCGGCGAGGGCGTCGGTGTGCTGCGCGACGTGATCGTCGCACCCACCGACGACGAGGCGATGGCGCTCTGGGGCGACAGCGGGGCCTTCTGCGGGCGGGAGTGGTTCGAGCCGTTCGGGTTCGCGAAGGGGATGGTCGACCCGGTGACCGGCGAGACGCCGAATCTGTTCGAGGAGAGCCTGGCGCTCGTCGGCTCGGTCGACACCGTCACCCGCCAGCTCGATCGGCTCTGCGCCCGGCTACCCGTGCGCTGGCTCTTCGCGTGGACGTACAACGCGCTGATCCCGCACGCGAAGCTCATGCGGTCGATCGAGCTGTTCGCGACCCGCGTCCTGCCGCGGACGGCGTGAGCGTACCTGCGCTACCGGCAGCTGACGATCGTCGTCCGCGCACCGCTCAGACACGTGCCGGGCGCGAATGCGTGCTCTGCGCACTGACCCGTGGTGGCGACCGGCGGGTCGAACGCGATCGTGACGGCGAGCGACGCCCCGAGCCCGGGCGCGGGATACGTCGCGCGGCTCGCGCGCACGGCGACGCGATACGTCCCCGGCGAGCCGTCGACCGACGTCACAGTGACGCGACCGATCCCCGTCGGCGCACGATACATCCAACCGTCCCGGAGCAACCGCCAGCCCGACCGCGTGGCGCGATCGTACGCGCCACCCGGGACGACGACGTCGATCACGGTCGGGCCTCCGACCTCGCCGACCACGAGGCGGACGCCGCGCACGAGCGGGTCGACGGCGGCCGGTGCCGGCACGCTGAGGGTGCCGCGGAGGAGCAGGTGCTCGCGGCCCGGTCGATCGAGCTTGCTCAGCATCAGCCGCGCGTCGCCGATGTCGTTGTCCGCGACGTTGGTGCACGGGTCGAGGGCATTGCTCACCCCGTCGCCATCGGCGTCGTTGCCTGCACCGACGCACGGGGCGGGGTCGTGCGCCCAGAGCTCCCGTCCCGTCGCGGGCTGGGCGGCCGAGAAGAAGACGTGGCCGCCCGCCACGGTGAGCTCTTCGGGATCCGAGCTGCCCGTGCCGGGAACGATGTCGGCGACGCGCATCGTACCCGCCGGCGTGCCGTCGGACGTCCAGAGCTCCCGGCCCGAGGCGGAATCCGTGGCCGCGAACACGATGCAGGTTCCGGACGCGACCACGGATGCGGGATCGGAGCCGGCGACGCCGGGGTTCGCCTCGAGGAGTACCGTTCCGGCCGGTGTCCCGTCGGTGCGCCACAGCTCGCGACCGTGGATCGAATCGGCGGCGCTGAAGTAGACGAGCCCGCCGGCCGAGCCGAGCGGTTGTGGATCGGATCCGGCCGGCCCGGGTTCGATGTCCGCCAGGAGGAGCGTCCCGGCGGACGTGCCATCCGTGCGCCACAGCTCCCGACCGTGGGCGGCGTCGGTCGCGAGGAAGTAGAGTATCCCGTCCTCCACGCGCCAGAACACGGGGTCCGATCCATCGCTGCCCGCGGCGATGTCACGGAGCCGGCTCGTGCCTCCCGGCGTGCCGTCGGTGCGCCACGGCTCGCGCCCGCCGGTGGCATCTGCGGCGCTCAGCACGAGCACGCCGCCGACGGCCCCGAGGATGCCCGGGTCCGAGCCGTCCGGGCCCGAGTTGATGTCGGCGATCGGCATCGTGCCGGCCGGGGTCCCGTCCGTGACCCAGGGCTCGCGGCCGGTCGTGCCGTCGTCGGCGTCGAACACGATCCGTCCGTTCCACGGCGTCAGCAGCCTCGGGTCCGAGTCGGCGGCTCCGGGGGCGATGTCCGCGAGTCGGACCGTGCCGTCTGGCGTGCCGTCGCTGATCCAGAGCTCCACGCCGGCACCGTCGAAATCGGTCGTCCCGGCGGCGGCGAAGACGACGTGACTGCCGAGAACGGCGGCCGGGATGGGTGGTGCGCCGAACGTCGGGCCCGGAATCGGCTCGGTGTCAGCCGGGTGCACGATCTCGGTCACCCGGGTGGTTCCCCCGGGCGTCCCGTCGCTCACCCAGAGGCTGCCGTTCCCGAAGCTCCCCTGCGCCGTCTGATCCGTGGCGGTGAACCAGGGCGCACCGCCGACGTCGAGGAGAACCGGCGCGGGTGGGATCGTGAAGCAAAAGGGAAACGGGGACTGGACGCAGAACTGCTGCGGCGTCGGTGTCGCGAGCCGGGTGGTGCCGCCCGGCGTGCCGTCGGTACGCCACACGGAGGAGAACGCCGACGTGAAGTAGAGCGCGCCGCCGAGCGCCAGCGGGGGCGGGAAGAGGTCGAGGCCGGTCCCGCTCGCGAGCTCCACCGTGCCCGCCGGCGTGCCGTCCGTCCGCCAGACGCCGCCGTGAAGGAGCCCATTCGAGACGAAGTACAGCCCGCCGTCGAACACGAGCTGCAGGTAGGGATTCGACGACGCGCTCCCGGCCTCCGTGTCCGCGAGGACCATCGTGCCCGCCGCCGTGCCGTCGCTGACGAAGGGCTCGTTCCCCACCTGGCGGTTGCCGGCGACGAAGACCACCCGATCGCCGAGGGCGCGCAGCTGGCGCGGAGAGGAGCCGGTCGTCCCGGGGGCGACGTCGGCGGCGAGGGCGGTACCGCCGCCCGTGCCGTCCGTCACCCAGATCTCCGCGCCGCTGGCCTCGTTGAAGGCGCGGAAGAACACGCTGTCGCCCAGTACCGTCAGCCGCGACGGGTCGGAGCCCGCGCTGCCGGGGTTCACGTCCGCCACCCGTGCCGTGCCCTCCGGCGTTCCGTCGCTCGCCCACAGCTCGCGGTCGCCGCCAGCGTCGACACCCGAGAACAGGAGACGGCCGCCGAACGCCGTGAGCCACAGTGGGGCGAGCCCCGCACCGAGCGCGATCGTGCCCTGGTTCGTGCCGTCGCTCGTCCAGAGCGTCGGCTGCGAGCCGGCCTGGAAGAACATCCGCGGCCCGACCGCCATCAGCCCGAACCCCTGCGTGAGGCCGGTCGCCACCGCCGTCGTCCCCGCCGCCGTGCCGTCGCTCCGCCAGAGCTGTCGGTCGCTGAACGACCCGGACGGATGGGCGAAGAGGAAGAGCGTGCCGTCGACGTTGGTCAGGTCGCGCGGAAAGGAGGAGCCCCCACCGGGATTGATGTCCGCGACCCGCCACGTGCCGGCGGCGGTGCCGTCGCTCCGCCACAGCTCCGTCCCGCTGGTGCCGTCGGACGCCACGAAGTAGGCGACACTCCCGAGCGCGACGAGGCCCTGGGGCGACGACGACGCGCTTCCGGGCCGGATGTCGGCGACCCGCGTCGTGCCGGCGAGCGTTCCGTCGCTCCGCCACAGCTCGGTACCCGCCGCATCGGTGGCGGTGAAGAGGAGGAGGCCGCCGAGCGCGGTCAGGTTCGCCGGCGCGAAGCCACTCGACCCTGCATTGCTCACCTGGACCGTAGTGGCCGGCGTGCCGTCGCTCTTCCAGATATTGGCCGGACCGGACCCCTGCTGGGCGACGAAGTACAGCGCCCCCGCGACGTCGGTGAAGCTGCCCGGGTAGGTCGACGTGGCGAACCCGGTCGCGAGGGCGAGCGTCCCCGCCGGCGTGCCGTCGGTCCGCCACACCTCCGCCTCGCGCGCGCCGTCGACGAGCCGCTCGACCAGGAAGTAGACCAGGCTGCCTGAGCGGGTGAGGAGCCCGGGGGTGACCGCCTGCCCCGAGACGTAGGTGTCGATGTTGGTGACCTGGGACGTGCCGTCCGGCGTCCCGTCGGTGCGGAATATCTCGAGACCGTCGGTGGGCGAGAAGGCGGTGAACAGCAGGACGTCGCCGAGCGCGACCAGCTCGACGGGGTTGCTGCTCTGCGGATCGGTGGAGATGTCGGCGACCTGATGGGTTGCCTGCGCCTGCGCGAGGCGCGCCGCGAGGACGAACGCCAGGACGGCGAGCGAGATCGCCGGATGAGGTCGCGAGGCGGGGTCGCGCATCAGGAGACGTCCGTGGACGACGCTTTTACTGCGGCTCGCGGGCCGGCGTCCAGGCTTTTCGACCGAGCGGCGCGACTTTAATTTCAACTAACGCGAGTCGTCCTGGCTAGGAGCGGCAGAGGATCCGCCGGCCGTCGCGCGCGAGTTCACACGTCGAGCCAGGCGGTTCGTAGAACGTCTCACCGCAGAGCCCGGTGATCGCGAGCGGCGGGTCGAGGACGACCGTCAGCGTGAGCGGGAGGACAGGCGCCGTCGCCGGCGGTGCGGGTACGCCGCGGAGCCGGAACCGTACCGTCGCGGGCGCGTCCGCGGATAGGATCAGCGTGATCCGCTCGAGTGGCCCCACCGGCCCGCGATAACTCCAGCCGCGTCCGCTGCTCCGGGACCTCCATCCCGTGTGGGTGGCGCGATCGTAGCCGCCGCCCGCCACCGTCACGTCGACGAGCACCGTCCGGGTGATGTCGACGATGCGAAGCCGGACGCCGTGCGTGGAAGGATCGAGCGAGCCAGTCGGGACGACGATCGCCCCGCGAGCGGTGAGACGGGCCGTGCCCGCCGGGCCATCGAGGCCGTCGATTACGAGGCGGGAGGATGCGATCGGACCTCCGCCCGTGCACGGGTCGCACCGGTCGGCGACGCCGTCGCGGTCGCCGTCGGGCTGCGAGGTGGAGTCGAACAGGCACAGATGCGAGGGGTAGCAGGTGTAGTCGAAGCACGACCAGGAATCGAACGCGCAGATGGTGCCGTCGGGCCGCCACGTGCAGTCGGCGGCGCAGCAGGCGCCGCCGTCGCACTCCTCGCCCGGGTCGAGCACGAGGTTGCCGCACCCCGCGGTGGTGACGCGCTCGCCCATGGCCGTACCGAAGCGCTGCAGGCACGAGCGTCCGGCCTGGAACGCTCCCGTGAAGGTGCCGCTGAACCCGTCTCCGCTCGCATCGACGGTTCCGTCGATCGTGTCGGGGACGGGAAAGCTTCCGTTCTCGAGCGTGAAACAGAGAAACGTCCGCCCGAGATGGAAGACGCCGGTCGTGGGATCGGACGTGCCCGCGTACCGGGTGCCGTCGAACGACAGGAACGTCACCTGCAGGCCGCTCCCAGCCGCCCAGCCTTTCGGGTTCGGCGGCGGCACGAGCCCCTTGAACGTGTTGTCCGTGTACGCGCCGGCGCAATCGACCGTGAAGGGAAACGTCGCCGTCGCGAGGTTGAACCCGCCGCAGCTGATGAGGAGCGTCTTGATGCTGCCCCGCCCGATCCGGACGTGCTGCGAGAGCCCGTTCAGGATCACACCGACCGTCGTGAAGGCCCCCGTGATCGACGGGCGCAGGTTCGCCTTGAAGACCTTGCCGTTGACGTGCACGACGAGCTTCGGCCGCCTGGCCGCGCCCATTCCTCCCCCCTCCGCTGCGGTCCGTGCGGACCGCGTCAGAGCGCGCGCATGGTCACCTGGACGAGCAGCCCGATCGCAGCGAGCAGTCCCACCAGGAAGGATACGGTGCGCCACGGTTGCACCGCGGCGACGTACGCGACGCTATGGATGTAGCGAGCCAGCGTGAACACTCCGAAGTAGACGATGGCGCCGGTACGGCTGGCGCCGAGGACGACGTACAGGAACCCGAGGACCAGGAACGGCAGGATGTTCGCCATCGCGTTGGCGTGCGCGCGCAGCACGCGCGCCACCTCGGGCGGATCGCGTTCGACGGTCGTCCGACCCTTGAGCAACGCGGCGTCCTCGGGGTTGATCAGGGTCTTCGTACGGTTCCGGGTGAGGCCGCTGTAGAGCCACAGGCCGAAGAGGTTCAGGCAGAGAAGCGCCGCAAAGAGCGCGTAGGCGCGGAAGGCGGGGTTGTGCGCGAGATCGCCCATGACCGGCGGTGGCTCGCCTATCAGGCAGCCGCGGTGGGTTCAAGCGCCGCGCGGCAGACCGCCTCGATCTTGAACCCGTCGAGGTCGAGCACGAAGGCGCCGTAGAACGGCATGGTGTACTGCGGCCGCAATCCGGGGGCCCCGGCGTCGAGCCCTCCGCAGCGGAGCGCCGTCGCGTGGAACGCCTCGACGCTCGGGCGATCCGGGGCCACGAAGCTCACGTGCAGACCGAGGCCGGGCCGCGCGCCGCCGTCGCCCCGGCGCCCGAGGAGCCAGAACACGGGCGCCGCTCGCGTCTCCGGCCCATAGCCGATCGCGCCGGTCCGCTCCTTTCGACGGCGGAGCCCGATCGTCGCCAGCACGGCGTCGTAGAAGCGGGCGGCGCGGTCGAGGTCTGCGACCGGGATCGAGACGTGGTCCAGCATCAGCCGCGCGCCCGCGACGCCGGCACGCCGGCGGGCACCGCGGGGCGGACGTCGTCAGATGCAACGTCCCGCACGCCGAGCAGCCACACGACGAACAGCACGCCGAAGACCAGGTCGCCCGCGCCGACGAGCGGCAAGCGCAGGGGCACCGTTCCGGCCGCCCAGCACCCCGCGAGCAACGTGAAGAACGTCAGCTTGCCGCCGGCCGCGAGCGTAATGAAGAGACGCTCCGCCCGTCCGGCCACCGCGGCCCAGAGATACCCGAGCCCGAAGGTGAGGATGAACATGCCGATGGTAAGGAGGTAGAGCGGGTGAGCGGTCTCCGGAAATCCGAGGAGCGCACGGATCGGGCTCGCGGCGGGGACGAATCCGCCGGCGGCGAGGATGTTCATGACCGCCGTGGCGTAGAGGGCACGTCGCATCCAGGTGGGCAATGGGATCATGTGCCGACGACGATGTCTCGGTACGTGCTCTGCACGATCGCTACGAGCTCGGCCTGCTCCGGGGCGGGAACCTCGAACTTGCTCAGAGTTTGCTTGAAGTCATCGAGGAAGGCGTCCCACTCCTTCGGCGTGATCTTGAGGTCACGGTGCGAGTCGGCCATGGAGCGCCCGGTATACTTTTGCGGCCCGCCACTGGCCCAGCACACCATTTCCGTCACCAGGTACTTGAAGCCGGCCGGTGGAAACTTGTGGTGGGCTTCGTCGACGAGCGGGTTGGCGTTGAGGCGGGGATCGACCATGACGCGATCTATGAGATCGTCGACCACCGTTGCAATGTTGTAGACGCCACCCAGGCGTTCGTAGAGCGTCGCCTTTGGTTGAGCAGCCATGCGTCCCTCCTTCGCGTCCCGGTATAGACCCGAATCGGCCGTTCCGGGAAGGCCAACGCTCGCACCCTACCCGCGACGCGAGCCGCCGAGAATGCCACCCAGGACCCCGCGCAGGATCTGCCGGCCGATCTGGCTGCCGACGGTGCGCGCGGCCTGCTTCGCCATGGTCTCGACCATGCCCGCCGCCGACTCAGGGTCTCGTACGCCGACTCGCGGTTCACGGGAACGTCGTACTTGGCGCCGATTCGGAGTCCGCGCCCGCACGGCAGCGCGCTCCTCCGCCGTGATTGCCCCCATGCGACTTCGCGGCGGACGGATCAGCGTGCGCTCGACCGGGATCGGCACGCCGTTCTCCTGCAGGGTGGAGACGAGCGCCTCACCGACACCGAGCTGGGAGATGACCGTCACGACGTCGAGCTTCGGGTTGGCGACGAAAGTCTCGGCGGCGGTACGCACGGCCTTCTGGTCACGCGGCGTGTAGGCGCGCAGCGCGTGCTGGATGCGGTTGCCGAGCTGGTAGACGGGACCTTCGCCCTTGCCGACGAGAATCTCGTTCCCTCCCGACCTCGTTCCGGAAGGCGACACTACCCGGTTTCGCGTGGGCTGAGGAACGCCCCCCGGAAGCTCAGTGGCTCCCGCCGTCAGTCAGCTTTCACACTGCGGGCTGTTGTCCTGGCTTACGCAGTGCTTGCCCACCGGACAGAAGACCGGCGGTCCCTGCACGCAGACGCCTGATGCGCAGTCGAAGGTCTCCTGGCCGTTGCAGGCGTCGCCGTCGTCGCAGGTGGGGACCGTGAGGACGATCTGGGTGCACGACGGAGAGTTGTTGATGCTCGTGCACTCGTACGCGTAGCAGAAGTCGGATGCTGCACACGGGTTCCCCGCTCCGGGCTGGCATCCCGCCGTACAGTCGAAGTACTCGTAGCCGTTGCACGCGTTGCCGTCGTCACAGCTCGGGGGAGGAAGGGCGGTCTGGTTGCACGAGGCGACGTTGTCGACGCTCGTGCAGTGGTAGCTGGTGCAGAGATCGGACTGTGGGCACGGGTTTCCCGCTCCGGGCTGGCACCCCGTCGCACAGTCGAGGAACTCGTAGCCGTTGCAGGCGTCGCCGTCGTCGCAGGTGGACGGCTTCGAAACATAGGTGCAGGCGGCGCCCCCGGGGTACGCGGTGCAGGAGAAGTCCCGGCAGAAGTTGTCGTACTGGTCGCAGGCGAGGGCGGCGCACGGATTCCCGGGAACCGTCGTGGTGGTCGTGCCGAGCCGGGGGATGGTCGTAGTGGTGACGATCGGCGGGAGCGTGCTCGTCGTGGAAATGCCCGTCCTGGGAAGCGTGCTCGTCGTGCTGGTGGTCGCGCCACAGCGCGACGTGAGGCACTGTTGCAGCGCCGCCTGAACGCCCTGCAGGCAGTCAGCGCCACCGCGCTTGCCGCACTGCCTGGTCGCGACGTCGGCCTCGCGCTGACAGGTGGCGGCGCAGTCGCCGCCTGTGCCGGTCGAGGGTGCGTTGCAGCTCGGCACGTAGCGGTGGGACTTTCCGTACCTCTTGACGGTCCGGAAGTAGTCGCCGAATCCGCTCGTACCCGAGAAGGTGTCCGTGCAGGCGGCGGAGTAGTCCCCGCGGCAACAGCCGTTGCACCCACCCGTCCGGCCCTTGCAGGCGTTCGCGATGCTGCGGACGTCGCCCTTGATCCGCTGCTTGCACGAGCGAACCACCGCCGCCGAGGTCAGCCCCGCGCACGCCTGCATCCGCTCGTGGCCGTCCTGCTTCGCGCAGAAGACGCAGGTGCGCCGCGCCTTGCCGCAGCTACTCCTGCACTTCTTCACCTGGCACGAACGGCGGCAGGGCTTGTAGCCCCCCTTGCCGTAGCCCCCGCCGCCGTAGCTCCCGCCGCCATAACCCTTGCGTGCCCGGGCAAGGTCCGCGGCCGTCCAGGGCAACCCGGCGACCACGGCGCCCGCGAGGAGGAGAGCGGCAACGAGGAGGGAAAGCATCCGGCCAGCTTGCATGGCAACGGTGCTATAGCCCCACAGGGTGGAGGTTGACAAGACAAAAAAGATTGCGGAAGAGCCCGGGGATGCGCCGCGCCATCGGGGCGGCCATGCTCGTCGCCGGCTGCTTCCTCGGCTCCGTCGTCTGGCTCCGGGTCCACCGCCCCACTCCGCTTGCCCCCGCGAACCTGCTGCTCGTCACCCTCGATACGCTCCGCGCCGATCACTGCTCCACGTACGGCTATGCCCACCCAACCCCGCCCGTCCTCGACACGCTCGGACGCGAGGGTACCGTCTTCGAGGACGCCTACACACCGACACCCACGACGGGACCGTCGCACTCGACGCTGTTCACCTCCGGCTACCCGGCCGCGCACGGAGTGTTGAAGAACGGATACGCGATGCTCGCCGAACGCCGCACGCTCGCCGAAGTGCTCCGTGGCGCCGGCTGGCAGACCGGGGCGGTCGTCAGCGCCTTTCCCCTCGCCGCCCGGTTCGGCTACGGGCGCGGGTTCGAGCACTTCGACGACGAGTTCCCGGTCGAGACGGCGTCGAGCCCCTGGAACGAGTGGGAGGGCTTTCGGCTGCGCGGGGGATTCGACCGTCGCGGCGATGCCACGACCGACCGTGCACTCGCGTGGCTGGCCCGCACGTCCCCTGCCCGGCCCTGGTTCCTCTGGGTACACTACTTCGACCCGCACGCGCCGTATGATCCGCCGCCCGGCTACCGCCGCCTCGTACGGGACGTCGGCGAGCGATGGCCGGCGAAGCCGCTCGACGAGCAGATCGTCGCCTACGACGCCGAGGTGCGCTTCACGGACGAGCAGGTGGGCCGGCTGGTGCGGGAGGCCGAGACGAAGGGGAGCAGCGGAGGGCTGCTCGTGGTCGTGGCAGCCGACCACGGCGAGGGGCTCATGTCGCACGGGTGGATGGAGCACGGCGTAAACCTGTACGAGGAGCTCGTGCGCACGCTCCTGCTCGTCCGCTGGCCCGGACACGTGCGCGCGGGCCAGCGCCTCCACGCGCCCGTCGGGCTGATCGACGTCGCCCCGACAGTGCTGGCGCTGCTGGGAGTGCCGTCCACCTCCATGCAGCCGCAGGGTGAGGACCTGTCCCGCGTCCTCGGCGACGGGGGAGCGCCGCCGGCGAACCGTCTGCTCTTCTTCCAGCGTCGCCTCTACACCGAACGCGATCAGCAGGAACTGGCCGTCGGCGGGGAGGAGTTCGGGGTTCGCATGGGTGCGTGGAAGTACGTCTCGGCATCCGCGCAAGGTCCGCCCGAGCTCTTCGACCTCGACCAGGACCCTGGCGAGACGCGGAATCTGCATACGCGCGCCGCGGACGTGGAGGAGCGTCTGGCGGCGACGCTCCAGCAGTGGGTGGCGACGCAGCGCGGTCGGCCCGCCGGCGCGCGGTCGGTCGATCCCGACGACGTCGCCCGCCTGCGTGCCCTCGGCTACGTCGAATGACCGGCCGCGCGAGTCGGACGGTGCTGCCCGGCGTGGTGACGGTCGCCCTCACCCTGCGTCTCCTCCACCTCCACGCCGTCGCCCGGTTGCTTCTCGACGAGCCGCCGGAAGTCGGCATGGATCGCTGGCTCTCGACGCACATCGCGGAGGCGGTGGCCCGCGGCGACTGGCTCGGCGGCTGGTCGGCCGACTACGACAGCGCACCGGGCTACGGCTACCTCCTTGGTGCGCTCTTCCGTCTGAGCGATCGGCACTGGCTTCCCCCGCTGCTCCTGCAAGTGGCGCTCGGGGCGCTCGCCTGCCTCCTCGTCTACGATCTCGGTCGGCGTCTCTGGTCGCCGACCGCCGGGCTTCTGGCGTCGGCCCTGCTCGCGCTCTATGGCCCCGCGCTCTTCTACGAAACACTGCTCGTCAAGTTCTCCCTCCTGACCGTCACCGTGGCTGCGTTGCTCGTCTGCGTCGTGCGTGCGGCGGAGCGCGATCGGGCGCGCTGGATGCTCCTCGGGGGCCTCGCGCTCGGGTTGCTGGTGATGCTGCGCGGCAACGCCGCGCTGGTTGCGGTGCCCTGCGCGTGGTGGGTCGTGCGCGGACGGCCGGTGTGGGCGGGTCTGCGGTCGGTTGCGCTCTTCGTCGCCGGCGCCGCCCTCGTGCTCGGGCCGCTCGCGTTCCGCGACCACCTGGCCGCCGCGCGGGGACGCGGCACGTCGCTGTGGGGGATCCACTTCTACATCGGGACGAACGCCGACGCCGATGGCACCTACATGCCCGTGCCGGGCGTCCGTGAGGACGTCGTGGGCCACGTGATCGACGCGCGCCAGCTCGCGGAGGAGGCCGAGGGGCGGCGACTCACGCCCGCGGAGGTATCGTGGCACTGGTTCCGGCGCGGGGTCGCGGCGATCCGCGCGAACAAGCTCGCCTGGGCCGCGCTCGAGCTCCACAAGCTGCGCCTGGCGTTGTCGGGCGGCGAGGACGGCAGCTTCGGCGACGACTTCGGCGACAGCGTCGACGCGTCCTGGGTGCTGCGCCTTCCACTGGTGACGTTCGGCAGTATCGTCCCGCTCGCGTTGCTCGGGCTCATCCTCTCCCTCCGTCGGCGCCGGGCGCTGCTGCTGCCGTGGTTCGTGGTCGCCTACCTCGTCTCGTTGCTGCCGTTCTTCATCACGGGCCGATACCGGTTGCCCGTCGTGGTGCCCCCTCGCGCTCGACTGGTGCGCCGCAGAACTCCGTTCACAGCGCGGGCCGGCGCTCGTCGTGACGGCGCTCATCCTCGCGGTGTCCCTCTCCCTTCTGAGTGCCGATGTGCGCGACCGCTTGACGTTCCTGGGAGTATTCGTGCTGGGCGTCGGCACCGCGACGCTGGTCGGCCAGGCGACCGCGGCCCCGTCACTCGGCGACGTAGCCGAGCGCGCGGAGACGGTCGAGCCGGTCGTTGTCGGGCACCACGGGCCCGGGCCGCAGGGGCCCGGCGACCTCCCGCAGCCGGGCGCGCGCGTACCCCAGTAGGAGCGGCGCCGTCGCGCCGGCGTCGTGCAACTCACCGGGGTCCGTCCGGGTGTCGAACAGGCGCACGCGGCTCCCCGGCGGGGCGTCGAAGTCGCGGATGGCCTTCCACGAGTCGGCCACCACCGCCTGCTGGTCGAACGGTCCCAGGCGGACCGTCGCAAACGCCTCGGTGCTCGTCACGGGCCCCTGGGGGGCCAGCCAGGACAGCCCGTCCAGATCGGGGGGAACGGGGACGCCCGAGGCGTCGAGGATGGTGGGGAGCACGTCGATCTGCTGGACGGTGCGATCCACCTGCGTGCCGCCCCCGACGGCGCCGGCCAGGCGGATGATCATCGGGACGTTCACGACCTCGGCGTGCAGCGTTTGCCCGTGCCCGACGCCGCCGTGCTCCAGGAACTCCTCGCCATGGTCGCTGGTCAGGACGACCACCGTGGTGTCGAGCAGCCCGCGCTTTTGGAGCGCGTCGAGCAGCCGGCCGAAGTACTCGTCGGCGAAGCGGATCTCGCCGTCGTAGAGGTCACCCAGTAGCGCAATGTCGTGGGGCGAGACGGGCGCCGGGCGGGTCCCCCAGTCGGCCTGGCCGTTGTGCAGCATGCGTACGCGGTCGGTCAGCGTGTCGATCTCGGCGGGTGACGGCGGCCCGGTCCAGAACGGACGCACCGACCGCGGTGGGGGCACGTAGGGGAAATGCGGGTCCGTGACGTGAACGTAGAGAAGGAAGGGATTCCGCGGGCCGCGCTCGAGCCAGTGCTCCACGCGCCGCAGCACCGCGTCGGAGCGCAGGTACACCGCGCGGCGTCGCGCCCCTTGCTCGCGGTAGAAGCGATAGGTCTGGAAACCGCGTCCGAGCCCGTAGACGTCAGAGCCGAGGTAGTTGGTGACGAACCCGGCCGTGGTCCAGCCCCGTGCCGCGAGCACCCCGGCGAGCGTCGCCACGTCGGGTCGAATGGCATGGTCGGGATCGACGGCGCCGTGATGGAGCGGGTAGAGCCCGGTCAGGATGGAGGCCACGGCCGGCAGGGTCCAGGAGCTCTGGGCGACGGCCCGGCCGAAGCGCACCGCCGAGCGGGCGAACTCGTCGATGCGAGGTGTGGTCGGGCGGCGGTAGCCGTAGCATCCCACGTGGTCGGCGCGCAGGGTGTCGATCACACGGCCATCGGCTCCGGCGAAGCGGGCGAGAAGAGGCGGGTCGGCGGGTAGTGCGTCGCGCAGCACCGCGCCGGAGAGCACGATCTGCGCGCCGGCTTCGGGCGTCGCGACGCGCAATGCGAGGCGGGCGATGTGGCCGGCGAGCGCATCCAGCGCGATGCGGATGGTGCGGTGGCCTGCGACGAGCGCGTCGTAGACGCGCTGCCGCTCTCCGCTGCCGTCCGCCTCGATCTCGACGTGCAGGGTCGCCCGGACGGCCTCGACCTCGAGCTCGACCTCGGGACGATCGCCGAGGCGGAGATAGAGGTCGCGACCGGCGTCCGCTCGGAGGGTGACGGGACCCTCGGCGGAGTCGGTCGGCTCGGCACGACCCGCGGGCGCGCAACGGCCGTGCGCGCAGATGTCCGCCTCTCTCAGGAGCGGAAGGAGGTCACGTGCCAGCGTCGCTCCTCCCGTCGAGCCATGCGCGAGAGAGGACCAGGACAGGACGGCCAGGCAGAGGCGCGCCGGTCGGAGCATCAGGTCGCTCCTCGTACCGCCTGAATGGTCTCGAGCCGCGGTCCGTCGACCGGGCAGCTGTAGCAGTGCGCCAGCTCTCCCGCCCCGGGCACGACGCCGCGCTCGGGCCTCTCGTTGCGGATTCCGAACGCCGCGAGGAGGCCGCCGAGAACGAGCAGTCCGACGGTCACCAGCGTCGCGAGCCGATACCCGGCCGCGAAGGCAACGGCGCTCCGGTAGTCGTCCCCGCCGAGACCCGCCAGCGCCGGCAGCAGAGCGATCGCGAGGAGCCCGCCGGTGCGGGCGACGGCGTTGTTCACCGCCGACGCCACGCCCACGTGCTCACCAGGCGCGGCCGCGAGGACGGTCGCCGTCAGCGGGGCGACGAGCACCGCGAGCCCGAGGCCGAACACCACGACGGCCGGGAACACGACGGCGAGGTAGAACACGCCGGGCCCGATCCGCAGGGTAAGCAACAGGCCGGCGGCGGCAAGGAGCGGGCCGAGAGTCAGCTGCAGCTTGGGGCCGATGCGCTGCGCGATCGCGCCGGACGGAGGAGACAGCGCGAGCATGACGAGGGTGACCGGCACCATCGACAGCCCCGCCGCGAGTGCGCTGTAGCCCGCGACCACCTGCAGGTCGAGCGCCAGCAGGAAGAACACCGTGCCGAGGGCGGCATAGATGACGAACGTGAAGAGGTTGGCGACGGTGAATTGGCGCGACGCGAACAGTCCCGGCGGCACCAGCGGATCCGGGCTCTGCCGTTCCACCAGCACGAACGCGACCAGCGCGAGCATACCGGCGGCCCCCGTCGCCACGACGGTCGGGCTGGCGCCCTCCTTTCCTGCCGCGATCGAGGCGTAGGTGAGCCCCGCGAGGCCGAGCGCACCGAGCACGGCGCCGGGCACGTCGAGCCGGTCAGCAGCTTCTGGGTCCGAGCTTTCGGGGACGTGCCGCAGCGCGACCGCGATGACCACCGCGGCGAGCGGCAGGTTCACGAGGAAGACCAGCCGCCAGGACCAGACGTCGACCAGCCATCCGCCGACGAACGGCCCGATCGCGCCGGCCACGCCCCCGAAGCCAGACCACGCGCCGATCGCTCGCGGCCGGTCCTCGGGCGCGAACGATGCCGAGATGATCGCCAGGCTGCCGGGCGTGAGGAGCGCGCCGCCGATGCCCTGCAGGGCACGGGCCGCCACCAGCGTCCAGACGTCGGGCGCGAGACCGCAGAGCGCCGAGGCGATCGCGAACCACGCCGTCCCGACGACGAACACGCGCCGCCGGCCGAACCGGTCGCCGAGTGAGCCGCCGAGCAGGATGAACGAGGCGAGCGTGAGCGAGTATCCGCCGAGCGTCCACTGGAGCGCGGCGAGGTCGGCGCCGAGGTCGGTCCCGATCCGCTCGAGCGCGACGTTGACCACCGTCGCGTCGAGCATCGCGAGACTCGAGCCGAGGACGGTGGCGAGCACGATCCAGCGGCCGGCGGGCTCGTCGACGCGCGCCAGCGTCTGCATGTTCCGGGTCCTACCTCGCTCGTTCCCGCTCGCCTAGCGCGGTACGTCGACGACCAGCAACGGGAGCCGTCGGCCGCGCGGCCTCGAAGGCACGAACCCCACGGGTCGGGCGCCCATCTTGCGATAGAAGCCCTGAGCGTTGGGGTCGGACGCAATCTCGAGACTCGCCGGTCACGCGGCGCGGCCCCGCGAGACCCTCTCGCTGGTCCGTACGAGCCAGCTCGGTAATCCGAGTCGCATGAGCTCACTCGTGGTTCGCGCTCGGGAGGCGCAGGAACTGCGCCATGACCCGCCGAGCCCAGATCACCATGCTTCGGAGCCCAGCACACCCTTGAAGGGACCCACGATCTCGGGGGTGATCCAGCCGCCGTAGAATCTGCCGGGCTGCGCCTGGACTCGCACGGAATTCACGTAGCACTCCACGCGTGCCGGGTAGAAGGAGAAGTAACCTCGGATGTCCTCGAATCCATGAAACGCGTCAGGATACGACCAGGCGACTCGCTCCGCGCGACGGTCCGAAACCACGAGGGTCCAGTAGGTCGCTTCGCCCTTCCATTCGCACCACGAGCGGTCCGCGCTCGGTTGCAACAGATTCACCTGTACGTCTTCGGGAGGCAGGTAAAACGAGGGCGGGCTCGCGGTCTCCAGGACGCGTCTGCTGCGGTCCGAACGCGCGATCACGATTGGCCCGACGCGGACGACCACCTCGCGGCGATCTCGTTCGACGCGAGGCGGGCGGGGATAGTCCCAAACTGACTCCTGGCCGGGGCCGGGGCCGACGGCGAACGGTGGCCGTTCTTTCCCGATGTAGCGCCAGGCGGCGCGACGCTGGCGAGCCCATTCGGGAATCGGCTCCATCATTCGGAACGCCACCAAGCCCGGGATGCCGAGCCTAGCAGCATCCGGGTTCGGCCGAACCCGCGGAGCGGCCTTTGGTCTTCTGGAGGAATTCCTGCGCCCACCTCCGCCAGCTCTCGGACATCCGAGGCACCGCAAGCAACCGCTCGACCTCGTCGCGATCACGGGTGTAGATGCGAAACACGTCCCGGATGGTGAGATCGTGACCCGGTCTCTCGACGACCCGGATCTCATCTCCTGCGCCGACATCGCCCTCGACGACGATTCGGAGGTACGGCCCCGGTCGTAGTGCCTCGGTGAAGCGACGCGGAAACATCTTGTCGTTCATCCGCACGCCCAGCCTCCAGCACGGAACCCGCGGCTCGGACACCTCGAGAACTGCCGTTCCTACTTGCCAACGCTCTCCGACGAGCGCGTCG
>VBLD01000276.1:3629-8123 GCA_005879205.1 Deltaproteobacteria bacterium | reverse complement strand
CCGTGGTGCTGGGCGTCCTCTACGAGATGCGGGCGAGCGATCTCGACCACCTCGACCTCACCGAGGGCGTGCTCATCGGGAACTACCGGCGGGTCGAGGTCGTCGCCGAGACGCTCGCCTCCGCCGCGACGCGGGTTGCCGCGCAGACGTTCGTCTCGGACCGGCGCGACATTTCTCTCCGCCCGTCGACGCGCTACCTGGCGTGTCTCATCGCCGGGGCGCTGGAGCACGGGCTGCCCGCGGCGTACGTCGAGTGGCTCCGTGCAGTGCCGGCGTGCGAGGAAAGCGCCGAGGCGCTCTCGTTCCGGCCTCTCCTCGACGACGCGCTCGGGCGGCGACGTTGACGTGACGCGTCGCTAGCCGCCGGCCGGCATCGCACTTGCTCTGCCAGCATCCAGGGAGGCGGCGCATATACGGCTTTCTCACCCGTTTTCGGGATTCGGAAAGAGTCGACTCGTGGTAGAGGCGCGCGCGTGTTCGGTCTTCTCGGCAGGATCCGCGCCAGACTCGCCGGCGCTGCGGCCACGTCTCCGACGGCCGTACTCCCGTCGGCGGTGAAATTCCGGCTGCGGGCGGTCGTCGCCGAGCATCTGGGCGTGGCAGAAGACCAGCTCTGGCCGGCAGCATCGCTCGCCGAGGACCTGGGGGCCGATTCGCTCGATCTCGTCGAGCTCGCGATCGCCGTCGAGACCGAGTTCGGGATCGCCATACCCGAGGCGGCCATCGGGCGCGTGCGGACCTACGGCGACCTGGCGCAGGCGACGGTCGCCCTGGCGTGCCGGAAGGATGCGCCGTCGCTCGGTCGCGAGGTCGAGACGGCCTCCAACGGCGACGGCGCTCCCGCCGCCGGTCCGGCACGGGCCGAACGGGCGGCCGCCCGACGGGCCCGAGACCGTCGAGCGGCTGCGGGAGATTCACGAGCGGGCGGAGGCCCGTGTCCTGCAGCTGAGCGGCCAGCTCCGCGAGCTTCGTTCGATGATCGACCGGCATCGGGCGCTCCGCTCGGCGATGGCTGGCGCGCTGGCGGATCTCCAGCGAACGTCGAAGCGTCACCGGCGGACGATCTAGCTCACATCGGCCGCTTCCAGAGGTGCGTCGATGTCCGAGGGCAACTGATCGTCGCGCTGCTCCAGCGACTTGCCCTGTAGCGCCCCGGCGCGACCCTCCGCGACCGGGTTGCTCCGGCACCCCGTCGCTTGCACAATGGGCGGCATGGACGCGAAACCCGTCCGCGATCAGCCGTGGATCTTCCGGACGTACGCGGGACACACCAACGTCCGCGAGTCGAATGCTCTCTACCGCGGCACCCTCTCCCGGGGCCAGACGGGTCTCTCGATCGCCTTCGACCTCCCCACCCAGTGCGGCTACAGCTCCGATCACCCGATCGCCGCGCCCGAGATCGGCAAGGTCGGCGTCCCGATCAACTCGATCGACGACTTCCACGTTCTCTTCGACGGCATCCCGATCGAGCAGATCAACACGTCGATGACCATCAACGCGACGGCCATGTGGCTGCTCGCGCTCTACGTCGCGCTCGCCGAGGAGCGAGGCGTCGATCCGAAGGTGCTCCAGGGCACGACGCAGAACGACATCATCAAGGAGTACCTGGCGCGCGGGACGTACATCTTCCCGCCGCGGCCCTCGATGCGGCTGATCGTCGACATGTACGATCACTGCCTGCACCGCATTCCGAAGTGGAACGCCTCGAACATCTGCTCGTACCACCTGCAGGAGGCAGGGGCGACGCCGACGCAAGAGCTGGCCTTCGCGCTCGCCAACGCCATGGCGGTGCTCGACGCCATCCGCGAGCGGGGCTGCTTCACGGCCGAGGAGTTCGAGCAATCGGTCGGCCGCATCTCCTTCTTCGTGAACGCCGGCATCCGGTTCGTCGAGGAGATGTGCAAGATGCGGGCGTTCGTCGAGATGTGGGACGAGATCACCCGCGACCGCTACGGCGTGAAGAATCCGAAGTACCGGCTCTTTCGCTACGGCGTGCAGGTGAACTCCCTGGGGCTCACCGAGGAGCAGCCCGAGAACAACGCCTGGCGGATCCTCCTCGAGGCGCTCGGCGTGACGCTCAGCCGCGACGCCCGCTGCCGGGCGCTCCAGCTCCCGACCTGGAACGAGGCGCTCAGCCTGCCGCGGCCCTGGGATCAGCAGTGGTCGCTCAGACTCCAGCAGATCCTGGCCTACGAGACCGATCTCCTCGAGTATCCCGACCTGTTCGCGGGCTCGCCGGTGGTGGCGGCGAAGGTGGCGGCGCTGAAGGAGGCGGCGCGCGCGGAGATCGCGCGCATCGAGCAGCTCGGCGGGGCGCTCGCGGCGGTCGAGTCGGGCTACATGAAGGCGGGGCTCGTCCGGAGCCACGCGGAGCGGCTGGCGCGCATCAACCGGGGCGAGCTGGCCGTGGTCGGCCGGAATCGCTGGACCGAAGGCCTGCCGTCGCCGCTGCTGGCCGGCGAGGACGGCGGTCTCTTCCGGTTCGACCCGGCCTCGGCGGCCGAGACGCTCGACACGCTGCGCGCGACGAAGAGCCGGCGGAGCCAGGCCGAGGTGGACCGGACGCTCCGCGCGCTTCGCGACGCCGCAGCGGCTGGCACGAACCTCACGCCCGCCTCGATCGCGTGCGCCCGGGCGCGGGTCACGACCGGCGAGTGGGCGGACGCGCTGCGCGCCGTCTTCGGTGAGTACCGGGCCGCCACCGGCGTCGACGGCCAGCGGCTCGGTCTGGACACGCCGCGCGCCGAGGCGGTGCGCGCTCGGGTGGCGGCGTGGGGTGCGCGGCACGGCGGCCGGCCGCGGATCGTCGTCGGCAAGCCGGGGCTCGACGGCCACTCCAACGGCTCCGAGATGATCGCGGTCGCGGCTCGCGACGCGGGCTTCGAGGTGATCTACGGCGGCATCCGCTGGACGGTGCCCGAGATCGTCGCGTCGGCCGTGCAGGAGGACGCGACGGTGCTCGGCCTCTCGGTGCTGTCGGGCGCCCACCTCGAGATCGCGCGGGAGATGCCCGTCGTCCTCGGCGGCATCGTCCCCGAGAGCGACATCGCGACGCTCCGGTCGCTCGGCGTGAAGGCGGTGTTCACGCCCAAGGACTTCGACGTCGTCGACGTCATGGACCGCATCCTCGACGTGATCGGCGCGCCGCGCGCCGAGGCCGGACCGCAGGCGGCGAGCGCGTGAGCGCCGCGCCTCAGCGACACGAGGCGTCGACGAGCAGGGCCGAGCCGATGTATCGGGTACCGTGATGGCACGACAGATGCGTTTCGGGGTGACGCTGCCGCAGATCAAGCGCTCGTGGCAGGAGGCGCGGGCGGCGGCCGTCGAGTTCGACCGACTCGGGTTCGACTCGGCCTGGGTGTGCGACCACCTGTGCAGCGTTCCCATCCCGACGCTCCCGATCTTCGAAGCGTGGAGCGAGCTCGCGGCCGTTGCGGCGATCACTGAGCGGATCGAGCTCGGGACGCTCGTCACCCCGCCGTTCTTCCGCAACCCCGCCGTCCTGGCGAAGCAGGTCGCCACCGTCGACCACATCGCCGGGGGTCGCACGATCGTCGGTCTCGGTGCGGGCTGGTTCGCCTCCGAGTTCGACGCCTACGGGTGTCCCTTCCCGTCGCTCGGCGCGAGGCTCGGTGCGCTCGAGGAGACCGCCCAGGTGCTGCGACGTCTCTGGACCGAGGAGCGCACGACGTTCGAGGGCAAGCACTGCACGGTGCGCGATGCCATCTGCGAGCCGAAGCCCGTCCGCCGGCCGCCCATCCTGATCGGCGGCGGCGGCGAGCGGCGGCTCATGGGCATCGCCGCCCGGCATGCGGACATCTGGAACAACCTCGCCGTCTTCCAGCCCGAGCTCGGCACGAAGGTCGAGGCCCTGCGCCGCCGCTGCGCGGAGGTCGGTCGCGACTTCGCCTCGATCGAGGTGTCGCAGCAGTGCCTCGTCGTCATCGCCGAGACCGACGACGCCGCGCGCTCCGGGCTCGAGCGCGCGCTGAAGATCTACGGCGGCCACATGGGCGCCGGCCTCGAGGCGCACGGCATCTGGGGCACACCCGAACGTGTAATCGAACGGATCGCCCAGCACCGGGCGCTCGGCTGCACCCTCCTCGTGATCGAGTTCTTCGGCCGCGACACGCGGGAGCCGGCCCGACTCTTCGCGGAAAAGGTGATGCCGGCGTTCCGCTGACCGCCGTGCGCGAATTCCCGCCCTGGGTCTGGAACCTCCCCGAGCAGTTCAACATCGGCGTGGCGTGTACCGATGCCCATCTCGGCACGCCCGTCGAGCAGCGGACCGCGGTGGTCGTCGACGACGACCAGGTGGGCGTGCGCCAGGCGACCTTCGCCGAGCTGGCGCGCGACACCGGCCGGTTCGCCCGGCTCTTGCGCGATCTCGGCGTCGGCGCCGGCGCGCGGGTGCTCATCCGCCTTCCCAATTGCCTCGAGTATCCGGTCGTCTTCCTCGGGGCGATGAAGGGCGGCGCCATCCCCGTGCCGACG
>VBLD01000276.1:0-3476 GCA_005879205.1 Deltaproteobacteria bacterium | reverse complement strand
GCGAGTCGACGTCCGCGCGCTCGACGCGGCGCTCTCCGGCATAGCCCGCTGGGACGCCGCTCACTCCATGCGCGCGGAAGATCCCGCCTACCTCGTCTACACCTCCGGGACGAGCGGCTATCCGAAGGGTGTCCTGCACGCCCACCGGGCGCTGCTCGGCCGCCAGCCCTCGTCGCGCTACTGGTTCGACTTCCGTCCCGAAGGCGATCGCGTCCTCCATGCGGGCAAGTTCAACTGGACCTACGTGCTCGGCACGGGCCTCATGGATCCGCTCTACCGTGGCCACACCGCGATCGTGCACGAGGGCCCGACCGACGCTGCGCTCTGGCCGCGCCTCATCGCCAGGCACGGCGCCACCATCTTCATCGGCGTGCCGACGGTCTACCGCCAGATCATCCAGAAGACGCGCGCCGGGCGGAGCGACGTGCCGTCGCTCAGGCACTGCATGAGTGCCGGCGAGCCGCTTTCCGACCAGGTGCTGGCGGCGTGGCGCGAGCGCTTCGGGCTCGAGATCTACGAGGGCCTCGGGATGACCGAGTGCTCGTACTATATCTCCCAGACACGGGAGCGGCCGCTGCGGCCCGGTGCCGCGGGATTCGTGCAGCCCGGCCACGCGATCGAGCTGCTGGACCCGACCACGCTCGGCGTGGTGGCGCGGGGCGAGGAGGGCATGCTCTGCATCCGGCGCGACGACCCGGGCCTCATGCTCGGCTACTGGAACCAGCCGGAGGAGACGGCCGCCTGCTTCCGCGGGGACTGGTTCCTGACCGGCGACTACGGGCGGAAGGATGACGACGGCTACGTCTGGTTCCTCGGGCGCCGGGACGACCTCATCAACACCTTCGGCTACCGCGTCTCACCGCACGAGATCGAGCGGGTGCTGAAGGACCACCCGGCCGTGGCGGACGTGGCGGCCGTGGGGGAGGAGGTGTCGTCGGGCAAGGTCCTGGTCGTGGTGTACGTGACGGCGCGGCCCGGGGACGCGCTCTCGCCCGACGACGTGCTCGCGTACGGCCGGCGGCGGCTCGCGTCGTACAAGGCGCCGCGGATCGTCTATCTGGTGGACGAGCTGCCGCGCACGCGCAACGGGAAGGTGCTGCGCCGGGCGCTGACCCCCGCCGCGGCGCGCGCGCGATCGTCGGACGCCGAGTGTCCTTAGCCGCGCAGCCGCTTCACGAGCGCCGCCTGCTCGTCGCGGATCTCGCGCGGCAGGCGGTCGCCGAACTGCTCGAGAAACGTTCCCTTTGCGGCCGCCGCCTCGAGCCAGCCCTCGCGGTCGACCGCGAGCAACTCCGCGAGCGTCGCCGGCGAGACGTCGATGCCGGTGAGGTCGATGTCTCCCGGGCGGGGCAGATGACCGATCGGAGTGTCCGCCGCCCCCACCTCGCCGTGGACGCGGGCGACGATCCAGCGCAGCACGCGCAGGTTCTCCCCGAACCCGGGCCAGAGGTAGCTGCCGTCGCGGCCCTGACGGAACCAGTTCACGCGGAAGATCTGTGGCGGTATGGCGACGCGCGTGCCCATGCGAAGCCAGTGGCCGAAGTAGTCGCCCATGTTGTAGCCGCAGAACGGCAGCATCGCCATCGGATCCTGGCGCACGACGCCGACGGCGCTGGTGGCGGCGGCCGTGGTCTCCGACGCCATGGTCGCGCCGAGGAAGACGCCGTGCTGCCAGTTGAAGGACTGGAAGACGAGCGGCATGAGCGTAGCCCGGCGGCCGCCGAACACGATCGCCGAGATCGGCACGCCCGCGGGGCTCTCCCAGGCGGGCGACATGGACGGGCACTGGTGGGCCGGCGTCGTGAAGCGCGAGTTCGGATGCGCCGCCTTGGTGCCGCTCGCCGGGGTCCACGGCCGCCCCTGCCAGTCGAGCGCCTCGGGCGGCGGGCTGCCCTCCATCCCTTCCCAGTACGGGGTGCCGCGCGGCGTGAACGCCACGTTGGTGAAGAGCGAGTTCTTCCCGATCGTGGCCATCATGTTGGGATTGGTCTTCGAATTCGTTCCGGGCGCGACCCCGAAGAACCCCGCCTCGGGGTTGATAGCCCGCAGCTGGCCGTCGGCGGGGTTCATCCACGCGATGTCGTCGCCGACGGTCCACACCTTGTAGCCCTTATGGCTCGCGGGCGGGACGAGCATCGCCAGGTTCGTCTTCCCGCACGCGCTCGGGAATGCCGCGGCGATGTACGTGGTGCGTCCGCTCGGCTCCTCGATGCCGACGATCAGCATGTGCTCGTCGAGCCAGCCTTCGTCGCGCGCCATCCAGCTCGCGATGCGCAGCGCGTGGCACTTCTTGCCGAGGAGCGCGTTACCCCCGTAGCCCGAGCCGACCGACCAGATCGTCCGTTCCTCGGGGAAGTGGAGGATGTAGCGGCGATCCGGGCTGAGGTCGCCGAGGGAGTGGAGTCCCTTCACGTAGGAGTCCGAGGCGCCGAGGCGGTCGAGGGCGACCTTTCCCATGCGCGTCATGATGCGCATGCTGGCCGCCACGTAGGGGCTGTCGGTGATCTCGACGCCGACCTGGCTGTAGGGCGACGCGACCGGACCCATGAGGTAGGGCACGACGTACATCGTCCGGTCGCGCATCGCGCCGGCGAAGAGCGGACCCACCTTCTCCTTGGCCGCGGCGGGCGCCATCCAGTTGTTGTTCGGTCCGGCGTCGTCCTTGAGCCGGGTGCAGACGAAGGTCAGGTGCTCGGTGCGGGCGACGTCGCTCGGGTCGCTGCGGTGCAGGTAGCACCCGGGGTACGCCTGCTGGTTCAGCTCGATCAGCGTGCGGGCCGGGAGCATCTCCCCGACCAGGCGGTCGTACTCGGCCTGGGATCCATCGCACCAGTGGATGGCCTTCGGGCGGGTGATTCCTGCGCACTCATCTATCCATTGCTCGAGGGGCGTCGGCATATGACGACATTATCTGCGGATGACGCGAAACGTCAACGAATTCGTGACTTCTCCTGTGCGGCCCGCTCGAGCAGGTGCCGCACCTCCTCGTCGTCCGTCTGCGAGAAGTCCTCGTACCAGAGCCCGACGGCTTCGAACGGCTCGGGCGTCATCAGGCACACGAGCTCGTCGACCTCGGCACGCAGCAGCGCGCAGGTGTCCGGCGCGGCGGCGGGCACCGCGACGACGACGCGCGACGGACCCTGACGCCGCACGGCGGCCACGGCGGCTCGCATGCTGGCGCCGGTCGCGAGCCCGTCGTCCACCAGGATGATGGTGCGGCCGTGGAGGTCCGCCGGCGGCCGATCGCCGCGGTAGGCGCGCTCGCGACGGAGAATCTCCGCCGCCTCGCGCGCGGCGACCGCCTCGATGGCCGCGGGCGACACGCGGGCCGTCGCCACCACGTCCTCGTTGAGGAGCCGCACGCCGCCCGAGGCGATGGCGCCCATCCCGAGCTCCTCGTGACCCGGCACGCCGAGCTTGCGGACGACAAAGACGTCGAGGGGGGCGCCGAGCGCGCGCGCCACCTCGTAGCCGAC
>VBLD01000275.1 GCA_005879205.1 Deltaproteobacteria bacterium | reverse complement strand
CCGCGTGGGCGCGATCATGGAAGCGCGTGGCCGCCGGACGCCCGATCATGCTCGCTTGCGCGAGGGCCCGGCGCGAGTCAGCGCGAGCATCATCGACCCGCGCACTCGCTCAGGAACCTCGCCAGTGCGTCGTTGAAGGCGTCCGGCGCTTCCAGATTCGTCAAGTGCCCGGCCAAGGGGATGACGATGGCGCGTCCGCGGGGGATCTGCTCGGCCATTCCACGCGCCACGTCGGGCGGGGTGAGCATGTCCTCTTCGCCGGCCACGCACAGGACGGGACAGCTGATGCGGGGCAGAAGCGGCGTGGAGTCGGGACGGGCGGCCATCGCGCGCAGTGCGGCCGCGACGCCCGCCGGCGTGTTCTCCTGGATGATCGCACGGACCTGGTCCACGAGC
>VBLD01000274.1 GCA_005879205.1 Deltaproteobacteria bacterium | reverse complement strand
CGCGCGCGTCGGGATGTGCCTCTGCGGCGGGTTGCCAGCCGAGTATCCTGACATGCGCGTTGTGCCGCGCCGGCTTCGCCGGCCGCGGCATGACGTTCGCCTCATCAACCGAACGCGGCACGCTCGCTTCCGATCCCGACCCGAGACGCAGTCTCGGGTCGGCTTCCTTCCCGCCACCCCGCCGTCACGCGCCTACGCGAGCTGAGCGATGGTAACCCCCGCGCCCCCCGCCGACGGCTCCGCCTCTCGGTAGGCCGCGCAGTACGGGCTCCCCGCGAGGAACTCGTGCACGGCGCGGCGGAGCGCGCCGCTCCCGAGGCCGTGGACGACGCGCACCTCGGAGGCGCCGGCGCGCACCGCCCGGTCGAGGAAGGTCGCGAGCGCATCGATCGCCTCCCGCGCGCGCCGGCCGATCAGGTTGATCTCGTCCGGCGTCTCGGCCGGTCGGTCCACCTCGACCGCCACGCGCTCGCGCGCCGGTCCGGGAGGGACGCGACGCAGCTGATCGGCCGCGACCTCGAACTTGAGGCCGCCGCGCTGGATCCGCGCCCGCGCGCCGGCGATCTCGACCAGCTCGCCGCGGATGCCGCGGCCCACCACCTCGACGGTGTCGCCCGGCGCTGGTGGGCGCCCGGGCGCGCCGCCGAGCTCCGCCTCGTGCGCCGCGATCGAATGCTCGGCCTCGGCGGCGAATGCGTGCAGCCGCGGGCGCTCGGGCCGCCGGCGCAGCTCCTCGAGGATCTCCGAGCCGCGCCGCCGGAGGTCCTCGAGGAAGCGGCGCGACTCGCCGAGATCCTCGGCCCAGCGCCGGCGCTGCCGGGACCGGAGGTCGGCGGCGAGCGACTCCGCGTCGGCGCGCGCGGCGGCCAGGCTCGCGCGCTCCGCCTCCGCGGCGTCGCGCCGCTCCTCGTACTCGCGCCGGCTCGCCTCCAGGCGTGCGACCGCCCGGCCGAGATCGCGACTCTCCCCGACGAGCACGCGCTCGGCGATCTCGAGCGCGCGCGCAGGGACGCCGTGGCGGCGCGCGATCGGCAGGGCCAGGCTCTGGCCCACCGTGTGATAGGCGAGCCGGAAGCGCGGCGCCCCGGTCGCCGGGTCGACGTCGAAGGCGGCCACCTCGAGCTCGGCGCTGGCGAGCGCGAAGGTCTTCATCTGGGGGAAGTGCGAGGTGAGGACCAGCCGCGGCCCGCGCTCGAGGAGATCGGTGACGACACCGATCGCGAGGGCGGCGCCTTCGACGGGGTCGGTGCCGGCGCCCGGCTCGTCGAGCAGGACGAGCCCGCCCGGCCCCGTGAGCCGCGCGATCTCGGCCAGGTTCTCGGCGTGGGCCGAGAAGGTCGAGAGGTCCCGTTCGATCGACTGCTCGTCGCCGAGGTCGACCAGCACCGTATCGAAGAACGGCAGGCGGCTGCCTCCGGCGGCCGGCACGAAGAGTCCCGCCTGCGCCATCAGGACGGAGAGGCCGAGGGTCTTGAGGGCCACGGTCTTCCCGCCCGTATTGGGGCCCGTGATCGCGAGGCCGCGCTGGTCGGCGCGCACCCGGACGTCGACCGGGACGACGGGCCGGCCGGCGACCAGGAGGAGCGGATGCCGTGCGGCGGTGAGCGCGACCTCGTCGGCACCGAGGATGGGCCGCGTGCAGCCGTGCGTGTCGCTGAAGACCGCCGCCGCGCCGAGCGCGTCCACGGCGGCGAGACCGTCCTCGAGCGCCGCGAGCGCCGCGGCGTGCTCGCGCACGAGCGCCGTCACCTCGGCGCGCACCCGGCGCTCCTCCGCCTCCTCGTCCTTGGCGGCCAGCAGCAGGCGGTTGTTCAGCTGGACCGCGAAGAGCGGCTCGATGAAGACCGTCTCGCCCGAGCCCGAGCGGTCCTGGACGACGCCCGCGACGGTGCCGGCCGCGGCGATCCGGATCGGCACGACGAAGCGGCCGTTGCGCACGGTGACGTAGTTCTCGGCCACCGTGTCCGCCATGTCGGGGTCGCGCACGAGGCGAAGGAGGCGCGCCTCGAGCTCGACGCGGAGCTCGCGGACGACGGCGCGCGCGGCGGCGAGCGCGGGACTCGCGTCGTCGCGCACCTGGCCGCGCTCGTCGAGCGTGCAGGCGAGCGCCGCCTCCACCTCCGCGGCCGCCGGCAGCGCCTCGGCGAGCGCGCCGAGGGCGGGAAAGCGCGCCGCATCGCGCCGGAGCCAGGTCCGGACCTGGCGCGCCACGCCGATGACCTGTCCGAGCTCGGCGAGGCGTCGGGGCTCGAGGGCGGCGCCTTCGGGGCCAGCCGCGGCCAGCGCCTCCGCCAGCAGCGGGACGTCGGCCGTCGGCGGCCGCCCGGCCTCGCGTCCGAGCGCGGCGGCCTCCTCGAGGAGCGTGAGGCGCCGGTCGGCCTCGGCCGGCGTCGTGGTGGGCCGCAGCGACCGGAGGCGATGTCGGCCGGCAGCCGAGCGGGCGAGGTCCGCGACCGCCTCGAGGAGGTGCGGGAACTCGAGCGTCACGAGGTCGCGCGGCCGCAACGTCGCGATCCTACCGCCGGAACGGCGCGATGGGAACGCTCAGCCGGGGGGCGGGAGCGGATCGGGAGGCAGCGATACCGGGCCGTCGTTCTCGGCCGGCTTCTCGCAGGCGGGCGCCGCTGCCGCCTCCCGCCGCGCGGCGAGGATCGAGAGCCGGCGGTTCTCGTCGGCGAGCGGATTCTCGGGGACGAGCGGCTGAGTGTCGGCGTACGCGATGACCCGCTCGACCTGGCCCGGCCGCAGCCCGCTCGTCTCGAGCACGCGGCGGGCAGCGTCGGCGCGCTGGAAGGACAGCTCCCAATTGGTCATCCGCGAGCCGGACGGAAAGGGGCGGCTGTCGGTGTGACCGCCGACGTGGATACGGTTCGGCAGCTGCGCGAGGACGCCGGCGACGTTGCGGAGCAGTGCGATGAGCCCCGGCTTGAGTGCCGCCGACGATACGTCGAAGAGCAGGTTGCGGCCCTTGTCGACCACCTCGATCACCAGGCCGGCGTCGGTCACCTGCACGATCACCTGGTCCTTCAGCTGCGCGATCTCGGGGTTCTCCTGCGCGGCACGGGCGACCGCCGCGCGGATCTCGTTGGCCTCCCCCTCCAGACGCTCCTGCTCGCCCTTGCCCTGCACGATGATGATGTCCTTCGAGACCACCTTCGGCTCGCGGGACTTCGCCTCGTTGACGTCGCTGGTGATCATCGCGCCGCCGCTCAGCACGCCCGGCGCCCGGAAGTACTGGGCGATCTGCTGCCGGAGCCTCATGTCGGCCTGGGTCAGCAGCCAGAGCACGATGAAGAGGGCCATCATCGCGGTCACGAAGTCCGCGTAGGCCACCTTCCACGCGCCGCCGTGGTGGGCGGCGTGGCCCTTCTTCTTCCAGCGGACTATGACGCGCGGCTTCGCGTCCTCGGCGGCCATCAGGCCGCGGCCGCCTTGACGGCCCGGCAGGCGGCGTCGGTCTCGTCGCTCGACGGCCGCTCGTCGGAGAAGATCGCCTTGCGGGCGAACTCGATGGCGACGATCGGGGCGGCGCCCTTGAGCGAGGCGACGACGCCCTCCTTGATGCAGCGGAGGTACTTGCCGCTCGACACGTCCTGCAGCTCGGCGTTGGTCGCGATCGGGTGGAGGAGCCCGTAGCAGAGGAGGATGCCGAGGAAGGTGCCGATCAGGGCCGCGGCCACGTGGTGACCGATCTCCTCCGGCCCGCCGTCGAGGTGACCCATCGTGATGACGATGCCGAGCACGGCGGCGACGATGCCGAGGCCGGGCAGCGAGTCGGCGGTCTTCTGGAGGAGCGCCACCGGGATCGCGCTCTCCTCGTGGTGTGTGTCGAGCTCGGCGTCGAGCAGGACGTCGAGCTCCTCGGCCGAGGCGGTGCCGTTGA
>VBLD01000273.1 GCA_005879205.1 Deltaproteobacteria bacterium | reverse complement strand
CCGCGGACATCATCCGCGACGTGGCACGGAAGTTCGGCAGCGAGGTCCCGGTGACGCAGCTCGACCCGCTCACCGTGATCGCGCACGAGCGGGAGAGCGGCGAGTCGGCACACGTCGAGATCCCGGTCTCGGTCAACGGCGACTCGGTCGTGGTCTACAGCAAGGACAACCAGGGGAGACCGCGCCTGCACACCGTGGACAGGGGACGCGCGGTGAACTTCTTCGGGCCGGTCCAGCAGCGGTACAACTTCCGGCCCTTCTACAACTACGGCGAAACGACGCCGAAGTTCTATCGCATCGATCCCAGCCGGATCGTCAGCATCTCGGTCGACTCGAGCGCATGCCCCTGCGAATGGGCATTTGGAGGGGTGATCCCGGTGGCGTTCACCCAGCCGAGCGAGCCGACGACCGACCAGCGCGTCCTCACGGTCGCCGGAACCGTGGATGCCCCGGACGTCACCGGCGGTAACCTCCGCGTCAACGGCTCGGCGCAAGGCATCACGGTCGGCGCCGGTGGCTTCTCGAGCCAGGTGGTACTCAGCAGCGGGGACAACACGCTCCGGGTCGCGGTCGACGGGCCGGACGGGCGCCGCGGATGCGCGGAGCGTACGATCCGCTCGACGACGCCCAGGACCACGGTCTCGGCGACCCTCACCTGGAATCTCGCCGACGCCGACGTCGACCTCTACACCGCTCAGCCGGACGACGAGACGGCCTGGTACCAACACGTCGCCACCAGCATCGGGGGCCGACTCGACGTCGACAACACCCAGGGCTTCGGCCCTGAGAACTACTTCCTCAGCTCGGAGGAGGGCGACACGGTCCTGCCCGGCACCTACACGGTCCGCGTCCACTATTACCTCGACCATCTGAAGACCCAGGGGATGCCCGCGCGAGCCGTCCAGTACCGCGTCGTGATCATCGTCAACGAAGGGACGCCATCGGAGAAGCGAGAGTTCCGTGAGGGAACGCTCGCGGTGGACAACTCGGGCAACGCGAGCCCGGGCGGGAGCGGACCGGACTGGGCCACGGTGGCCGAGGTGAACCCCGCGAGTCCGTAGCGCACCGAAGTCGGGGGTAGGACTCACTCATGGGTCGATCAACAAGTAAATTTGCGCTACAGCCCGCGCATGAAAGACCGTGGAATCCGCTGGCGCCGGGTGATGGAGCAGGCGAACGCCGACGGGGAGTTCCGGATCGCCGCGCGCTTCTGGCGCACCCGCGTGCGTCTCGATCTCGGCCCCGAGAGCGTGCGGCTCATGGTCGAGGACGGCGCCATCCGCGCGATCGAGCCCTGCGCGAGCGACGGAGCCTGCGACGTCAGCGTGTCGGGCGATCGTGACTGCTGGGCGCGGCTACTCGAGGCCGCGCCGCTCTGGCAGGACCTCTTCGGCGCCGCCGGCCGCGGCGACTTCGCCATCGCGACCGCCGACCTGGAGGCGTTCTACGCCTATTACCCGGCGATCCGACGGCTCGTGGACATCCTCCGCGAAGAGAGCGGGAGCTGAGCCATGGCGAGATTCGACCGCGCGACGGGACGCTACGTCCATCTCACCATCGACGGCCACGAGTATCGTGTCTACTTCGAGGAGAGCGGCGCAGGAATTCCGCTCCTCCTCCAGCACACGGCGGGCGGCGACGGCCGGCAGTGGCGCCACGTCCTCGAGGACGCGGCGCTCGCGCGCCAGTTCCGGATGATCGCCTACGACCTGCCCTACCACGGCAAGTCGCTGCCGCCGACCGGCATCGAGTGGTGGCGCGAGGAGTACCGCCTGACGAAGCAATTCCTCATGCAGGTGCCGGTGACGCTCGCGCGCGAGCTCGCCCTCGACCGGCCGGTGTTCATGGGAAGCTCGATCGGCGGACACCTCGCTGCCGACCTCGCGCTCAACTACCCCGATGTCTTTCGCGCGGTGGTCGGTCTGGAAGCCGCGGCCTACACTCCCGGCGGCTATCTCGACGTCTTCTACCATCCCCGCATCAGCAACGACTTCAAGGCGAGCGTCATGTTCGGGCTCATGTCGCCGACCAGCCCGGAGCCGCTGCGGCGGGAGACGGCGTGGGTCTACAGCCAGGGCGCCCCGCCCGTGTTCAAGGGCGACCTCTACTACTTCTCGGTCGATCACGATCTGCGCGCGACGGCGCGCGACATCGATACATCGCGCGTGGCGGTCTACCTCCTGACCGGCGAGTACGACTGGGCGGCGACGCCGGCGATGTCGCGCGAGCTGGCCGAGCAGATCCCGGGCGCGTCCTACCGCACGATGGAGGGCCTCGGGCACTTCCCGATGAGCGAGGACCCGGAGCGCTTCCTGGGCTACGTCCGGCCGGTGCTGGCCGAGATCAGCGCGCGCGGTCGCTGATGGCGATGAGCGGGGGCGCCACGCTCGCGCTCGTCCGCGTCGTGCGCGGCATCCGTGGCGACGAGATTCCCCCCGACGCGCTCGAGGTGGCCCGTCACTGCCTGCTCGACTTCCTCGGCTGCGCGCTCGCCGGCTCGCGCGAGCCGCTGACGGACATCCTGGTCGCGTCCGTGGCGCAAGACGGCGCTCCGGCAACGCTGATCGGCCGTCGCGAGCGCGCGCCGTGGGTCGGTGCGGCCCTCGTCAACGGTGCGGCGGGACACGCGCTCGACTTCGACGACACCCACACCGTGATGAGCGGCCACCCCTCGGCGCCGGTCGTGCCCGCCCTCCTCGCCCTCGCCGAGCGCGAGGGGGCTGACGGACCGCACCTGCTCGCCGCGCTGGTGGCCGGCATCGAGCTCGAGTGCCGCCTGGCAGCGCTGCTCGGGCCCGGGCACTACGCCGCGGGCTTCCACGCCACCGCCACCGTCGGCACCTTCGGTGCGGCGGCCGCGTGCGCGCATCTCCTCGGGCTCGACGAGGAGCGGTGGCTCCACGCTCTCGGCATCGCCGGGACGCAGGCAGCAGGTCTCAAGTCGGCGTTCGGCTCGATGGCCAAGCCGCTGCATGCCGGCCGCGCCGCCGAGACGGGGCTGCTCGCGGCGCTCCTCGCGCGGGGCGGGTTCACCGCCAACCCGTCGATCGTCGAGGCGTCGCAGGGTTTCGCGGCTACCCACGCGGGCGCCCAGCCGAGGAGCGACGCCCTCGACCGCTGGGGCGGCCGGTTTCTCGTCCGCGATACGCTCTTCAAGTACCACGCCGCCTGCTACCTCACGCACGCGGCCATCGAGGCGGCGCGCTCGCTGCGCGCGCGCCACGCCCTCGCGCCGGAAGGGATCACCCGCGTCGAGCTGCGCGTCGATCCGTCGCTCCTCGCCGTGTGCAACGTCGCCGAGCCACGCACCGGACTCGAGGGCAAGTTCAGCCTGCGCGCGACCACGGCGATGGCCCTTCGCGGCGACGACACCGCCGATCCCGGGACGTTCACCGACGCACGCATGGCCGACTCCGGCCTCGTCCGTCTCCGCGACCGGATCACCGTCGTCCCGGTGGCGGGCACGGGGGCCACGCGGACAACCGTCACCGTGCACACGGAGAGCGGGCAGCTCGAGGCCGAGGCCGACACCGGCATTCCGGCAGCCGATCTCCGAGCACAGCGTGATCGGCTCGAGAGGAAGTTCCTCGCCCTGGCGACCCCGGTCCTCGGCCGTGCCCGGGCGGAGGCACTCGCCACCGCGGCCGTGAGTGCGCACGACCTCTCCGACGCCGCAAAGGTCGTGCGTCTGGCGCGCCCAGGCTGAGGTTCGGCACTCAGACTCACGCGCGCCGTTGCCCCACTTTGACTAGAGACGGAACGCGGACCGCATGCTCCGCGCGCGGCGGGCCAGCCCGAGTCTTCGAACCGCGAGGAGCTGCTCGGACGTCTTCAGCAAGGAGTAGTGCGTGAACGGC
>VBLD01000272.1 GCA_005879205.1 Deltaproteobacteria bacterium | reverse complement strand
ACGTGCGACGCTTCGCCCGCCAGCCAGGTGTCGAGCGCCGCCGGATCGACGGGGGCGGCCAGCGCCGCGAGGAGCGGGGCCGTCACGTCGGCAGCGTCCGCGCCGTCGAGATCGAGCGTCCCGCCGATCGTCCCGGGCGCCGGAGGTGTGCCGAGCCACAGGAGCGCCGGCACGCCGGGCGCGCGGGCGCGGCCGACGACGGCGTCGAGGCGTCGCCGGCCACCCGCAGCGGTGGCAGCGACCGTCATCACCACGCGCGCCGGCGTCGGGGCTCCCGGGGGGCGCCGTGCGGTCGCGCTGCATCCCGCCGGTGCGACCAACGTCGCGTCGTCCGCAGTGCCGGTCGTGCCGTCGGGGCCGGCGAGCACGGCATCGAAATCCCAGCCGGCGGGTACGGCCGCGACCAGCGCGGCGAGACAGCCATCCGCGGCCGCCAGGGCCGCCGCAGCGACGCGGCGGTAGCGCGCGAGGATGACCTCGGTGCGCGCCAGGTCGGCCAGTGCCGCGGTGAACGACGCGGAGACGGCGAGCGCCACGAGCGCCGCGGGCAGCGCGGTCCCGCCACGGCGCAGATTCCTCCTGGGCTGGCGCCGGGCGGTCATCCGCCGCTCCGGAGCGCGACCAGCACGGTTCGAGCGGTGGGACCGTGGAGGGCCGTCGGGACGAGTGTCAGGTCCAGGGCGAGCGCGCGGATGCGTGCACGATCCGCGGCGCCGAGCCCCGCGGCCGGAACCACCATGGCCGTGCCGGCGTCGTCCAGGAAGCGCAGCCCGCAGGCTCTGACGCCGTCCGCCAGCGGCAAGGACTGCCGCCCGACGATCCGGGAGAGGCGCAGGTTGGCAGCGCTGCACGCGTACGCCGTCTGTTCTTCGGACGTGACGTCGACGACACCGTCGCCGTCGAGATCCGCGCCGAAGGTGACCGTGTCCGGCCGGGCGTCCACCACCCGCTCGATGCCGGCGCCCGACGGGTCGTAGCCCGCCCGGCGGGCGTCGAAGGTGAAGGCCTCGACGGCGAGCTGTGCCGTGTCCTCGGCCTCGCCGCGGGCACCCGCCGAGACGACGAGCCGCGCGCCCACGGCGACCGCCCCGGTGAGGGCAGCCAGCACGAGCAGGCCGAGCAGCGTGCCGACGAGGAGCTCGACGATGCTGGTGCCGCGCGGGCGCTGCCGGCTTCTCATGGCAGCGCCTCGGTTGCCAGCGTGACGGAGCGGCTGCCCCAGCGCACCTCCGCGGTGAGCCGCGTCGGGGCGCCGCGGCCTTCGACCACGGACCAGGTCCGGACGAAGCGCCTGCCGTCGGCGGCTGCGTTGGCGTCGGTGCCGTTCGCCCGAGATCCCACGCGGAGCGATTCGAGCCGCTCGGTGGCCAGCGCGAGTGCCGTCCCCGTGTCGCGGGCCAGGCGAAGTCCGTCGACGGTCACCGCCGCCGTGGCGGCGAGGCCCGCGGCCGCGATCCCGGCGAGCGCCGTGGCCACCACCGCCTCGACCAGCGAGGAGCCGGCTCGGCTGCGGCTCACTGCACCCTCACGCGACCGCGCTGGTTCACGACCACGCTGCGGGCGCGCGCTCCCGCGGCGAGCGTGACGGTGGCGTTTTGCGCGGTGCCGAGGCCTCCGAACTGGATGCGGCTGCGCGCCGGCAGGGCGGCGAAGCCGACCCCCACGGGGAGCCAGCGCGTCTCGAGCAACGCCCCGGCCCCGTCGCGGAGCTCGAGGGCCATGCGGACGGTGTCGAGCCGGACCTCCATCGACTCGCCTGCCGCGAGCGCCCGCCCGCGGGCGAGCCGGAATGCCGTGGCGAGGGTGCGCGCGGTGCCGGCGAGTCGCGCCGCGTCGACCAGCTCGACCAGCCGGACCGTGGCGATCCCGGCCAGGATCGCGGCGAGGGCGACGCCCCCGAGCACCTCGAGCAACGTGAACCCGCGTCGATCCGTACGCGCCTCCCCGACACGCCGGCCGGGCGGGTGGCGCGTGCGGATCGTCAGTTACCGGCGGCGTACAGCTGACGCAAGGGGTGTCAGCCGAGGTGCCAGGGCATCGTCAGGTCGGGGCGGTAGAGGGCGAGCATCGCGCCCAGCGCCAGAAAGGGACCGAAGGGAATTGCCGTCCGCCGCGCGGCGCGCCGCGCGAACGGAATCAGCGCGCCAGGCCCGAGCCGCCGCACGACGCGGCGTCCACCGCGTCCGCCGCCGCGGACGGCGATGAGCGCGATGCCGGCGAACGACCCCGTGAGCGACGCGACGACGAGCACGGCGGGCACCGCCTGCCAGCCGAGGAAGGCGCCGATCATCGCGAGCAGCTTCACGTCGCCGTACCCCATGCCCTCGACGCCGGTCGAGCGCTCGTACCCCCACGCGACCGCCCACAAGAGGCCACCCCCGACCAGCACGCCGAGGAGCGCGTCGACCGGCCCGACGCGGCCGGGCAGGAACGAGCTGGCGAGCCCGACCAGGATGCCGGGCAGGCTCACCTCGTCTGGAATGAAACGGTGGTCGAGGTCGATGAACGTGATGAGCAGGAGGGCGGCGGAGAAGGCGAAGACCACGGCCGCCTCCGGCGTCGCTCCGAAGCGCACGAGGGCCAGGAGGGCGAGGCCCCCGGTCGCCGCCTCGACCAGCGGATAGCGCGCCGGGATGGATGCCCCGCAGGCGCGGCATCGCGCTCCCAGCCAGGCCCACGAGACGAGCGGGACATTGTCGTACCAGGCGATCGGCGTCGCGCAGCCGGGACAGCGCGAGGCCGGGCGTACGACGGACTCGTCGGCCGGCAGGCGATAGATGCACACGTTCAGGAAGCTGCCGATGCAGGCGCCGGTGGTGAAGACGAGCGCGAAGAGCGGCCAGTCGGCGGCCGCCGCGGCGGGGAGCAGCATCCCTGTGATGACCTGGGTCAACGGCTATCCTGCGTGAGGGAACGGGTCAAACGCGACACTGCGAAAAGAGACGGGGGACGGACCACCGGTCCGTCCCCCGTCGATCGTTGCGGATGAAGAAGAGTTACGACACCGTCAGGTTCGGCGAACCGGCGGCGGGAGCGCTGTTCCAGGTGTAGGTGTGGTTGCCGCTGCTGTGGGTCGAGACGCAGCTGAAGGTGGTGGCGGTCCCCGTACAGGTGATCGTCACCCCGCCCGACAGCGTGAAGCCGGGCAGCGTCGTCGTGCAGGCGCTGTCGGCGCAGCTCGCATAGGTGTTGTTGTCCGTGAAGGACGCCTCTTCCGCCGACGCTGCGTTACGTACGTCGGCCTCCGCCCGGGCGTTGAAGCCCCGCGTGCGGTAGGCGGCGAACTGCGGGATCGCGATGGCCGCGAGGATGCCGATGATGGCCACCACGACTAGGAGCTCGATCAGCGTGAAGCCCTTCGACTTCTTCCGCTTCATCTTAGATACCTTCGCCATGGTCAGTTCTCCTCCCCCTCTACCGGTTAGGAAACCGTGAGGTTCGGCGAACCGGCGGCGGGAGCGCTGTTCCAGGTGTAGGTGTGGTTGCCGCTGCTGTGGGTCGACACGCAGTTGAACGTCGTGGCGGTCCCCGTGCAGGTGATGGTCACGCCGCTCGACAGCGTGAAGCCCGGGAGCGTCGTCGCGCAGGCGCTGTTGGCGCAGCTCGCGTACGTGTTGTTGTCCACGAAAGACGCTTCTTCTGCCGTGGCCGCGTTGCGGACGTCGGCCTCAGCGCGCGCGTTGAAGCCCCGCGTGCGGTAGGCGGCGAACTGCGGGATGGCGATCGCGGCGAGAATACCGATGATCGCCACGACGACGAGCAGTTCGATCAGCGTGAAACCCTTCGACTTCTTCCGTTTCATCTTGGTGACCTTGCGCATGCTTCCTCCCCTTGGGTGGCGTTTGTAGGCGGCGTTGTGTGGGCGCCGTGTCTCTCAGCAGTCGAAGCAAGCGAGGTGCCACGCGCGCACCGCGCATAACAGGCGCCGCATGG
>VBLD01000105.1 GCA_005879205.1 Deltaproteobacteria bacterium | reverse complement strand
ATCCGGCCGAACGAGTACGTGATCCTGCTGAAGGGCGTGGAGGTGGCGCGCGGCGACCTGCGCACGGGTTGCCAGCTCGCCATCGACCCCGGCACGGTGAAGGCGCCGGTCACCGGCCTCGCGACGCGCGAGCCGGCCTTCGGCCTCGAGGCGCTGTGGATCGCCACCCAGGACCGCGAGCGCGCGCAGCTCGCCGGCTACACGGTGGTCGACCCCGCGACCGTGGTGATCACCCACCTGACCGAGGTGATCCGCCGCCACGCCCACGAGCTGCTCGGACGCCAGGAGGTCCAGCAGCTGCTCGACGGCGTGGCGAAGACCCGCCCCAAAGTCGTCGAGGAGCTCGTACCGCAGCAGCTGACGGTCGGCGGCGTCCAGAAGGTCCTGCAGAACCTGCTGCACGAGAGCGTCTCGATCCGAGACCTGGTGACCATCCTCGAGACGCTCGCCGATCACGCCGGGCGGACCAAGGACCCCGACGCGCTCACCGAGCACGTCCGCCAGGCGCTCGGGCGCGCGATCACGAAACGGCTCCTCGGTCCGGACGGGATGCTCTCGCTGGTGACGCTCGGCGCGAACCTCGAGCGCCTGCTCCTCGATTCCGTCAAGCGGAGCGAGGAGGGGGCATTCCTCGCGCTCGAGCCGGCGCTCGCGCAGCGGCTCCTCGGACGCCTCGCCGAGTGGGTCGAGCGCTTCGGCGCCCAGCATCTCTCCCCGCTCCTCCTCTGCTCGACGCCGGTCCGCGCGCACGTGCGGCGACTCGTCGAGCGCGTGCTTCCTTCCTTCGCCGTCGTCTCGCCAGGCGAGATCGGCTCGAACGTGCGGCTGCGGTCGCTCGGGGTGGTGACTCTAGATGAAGGTTAACCGGTTCACGGCGCCGACCATGGCGGAGGCGCTGAAGCAGGTGAAGGCGACGCTCGGCGCCGAGGCGGTGATCCTGGAGACCACCGAGGCCCCGGGGCAGGTGACGGTCACGGCGGCGGTCGACCTCGACGCGCCGGGCGCCGCCACCACCGAGCCGGCCGACGGGGCGCTCCTGAGCGAGGTCCGCGAGCTCATGAGCGTGGTGCGCGAGCTGGTGGACGAGCAGTGGCGCCGCCAGCCGCCGCCGGGCGGACGCGGCATCCGCCGCCTGCACCGCGCGCTCCTCGCCCAGGGCGTGGACGGGGTCATCGCGGCCGCGCTCCTGCGCGAGACCGCCGAGCGCCTCGAGCGCGGCACGCGGCTCGACACGGCGCTCGCCGCCGCCCTCGGGGCCGCACCGCCGCCGACCACGCCGAGCGTCAGGCTCTTCTTCGGCCCGCCCGGCGACGGCAAGACGACGACCGTCGTCAAGCTCGCGGCGCAGGCGCGGCGCGCCGGCCGGCGGGTCCTCCTGGTCGGCACCGACACGTATCGCCTCGGTGCCGCGCTCGAGCTCGAGCGCTACGCGCACGCGCTCGGCGCGGAGGTCCGGCGCGCCGCGGATCCCGCGGCGCTCACGGGCGTGCTCGGCGAGCCCGGCCGGGCGGACCTCGTGCTCGTCGATACCGCGGGCGCGGGCCCCGCGCAGCCGGGCGAGCTCGACGAGCTCAAGGGGTTGATCGAGGCCGCCGGCACCGGGGCGGGACGCACGCTCGTCGTGAGCGCAGCCACCGGCGCGCTCGCAGCGGCCAACACCTGGCGCGCCTTCGCGGCGCTCGCACCCGACGCCTGCGTGCTCACCAAGGCCGACACCGCGCCGGGTGGCCCGATCGTCGCGCAGCTCTGGCGCGAGCGGGTCCCCGTGTCGCACGTCGCCGCCGGCCGCCGCATCCCGGACGACCTCGAGGCCGCCACGCCGCAGCGCCTGGCCCGCTGCCTCCTCGCCGCCTGACCAGAAGGAGACTCGTGACCATGTCGCAGACCGCCATCGACCTGACGCCGAGCGCCGCCCGCGCGCCGCACGTGATCGCCATCACGAGCGGCAAGGGCGGCGTCGGCAAGACGAACCTCACCGCCAATCTGGCGGTCTCCCTCGCGAGCCGCGGGCTCCGGGTTTGCGTGCTCGACGCCGACCTCGGGCTCGCCAACCTCGACGTGGTGCTCGGACTCTCTCCCGCGCGCAGCCTGCGCGACGTGATGCGCGGCGAGCACCGGCTCGAAGACGTCCTGGTCGACGGGCCGGGGGGCATCCGCATCATTCCGGCGGCGAGCGGCTTCGAGGAGCTGACGCGCCTCGGCCCCGAAGATCAGCTCCGTCTCCTCGCCGAGGTCGACGGCCTCGAGGAGTCGATCGACGTCCTGCTGGTCGACACGGCGGCCGGCATCTCGGCCAACGTGCTGTACTTCACGGCCGCCGCGGCCGACGCGCTCGTGGTGATCACGCCCGAGCCGACGGCGCTCACCGACGCCTACGCGCTCGTGAAGGTGCTCGCCACCCGCTACGGGCGGCGCGAGTTCCTGGTGGCGGTCAACATGGCGGCGGGGCAGGCGGACGCCGAGGCCGCGTTCCGGCGCCTGGCGCGCGTGGCGGAGCGCTTCCTCCGCGTCCGGCTGGAGTACCAGGGCTACGTTCCTTACGACGACGCGCTGCCGCGTGCGGTGCGCGCGCAGCACCCGGTGGTCCTCGCGGCGCCCGGCAGCCCGGCGAGCCAGTCGCTCGCGGCGCTCGCCGGACGGCTCGCGATCCGGCCCCCGGGCCGGCCGACCGGCGGCGTCCAGTTCTTCTTCCGGCGTCTGGTGGGTGAGGGGAGGGCGTGATGATGGAACAGGTCGGGTACAACGCCGTCAGACGGCGCATGCGCGGCGGCGCGGAGGCCGCCACCCCATGCCTGCCGCTCGACGGCACGCGGGACGAGATCCTGCGCCGGCACCTGCCGCTCGTGCGGCGGGTGGTGCAGCGGCTCGCGGCGCGGAAGCCGCCGCACATCGAGACCGACGACCTCGTCTCCTGGGGCATCGTCGGCCTCCTCGATGCCATCGCCAAGTACGACGCCAAGAAGGAGGCGTCGTTCTCGACCTACGCCCAGTTCCGCATCCGCGGCGCGATCCTCGATCACCTGCGCTCGCTCGACTGGGTGCCGCGCAGCGTGCGGCAGAAGGCGAGCCTCATCGAGAAGGTGTCGCACCAGCTCGAGGGCGCGCTCGGCCGCCCGCCGATGGAGGAGGAGATCGCCGCCGAGCTCGGCGTCACGCTCGACGCCTACCAGGACCTCCTCACCAAGGTCGGGGAGATGAGCCTCTTCAGCCTCGAGGATCTGGGCTTCGGGGGGGGCGAGGAGCGCTTCAACTTCGAGCGGGCGATCGAGGAAGGCGACGCCGATCCGCTCGGCACGCTGCTCACCCGCGAGCGGGTGAAGATCGTCGCGGAGGCGATCCGGCGGCTGCCGGAACGCGAGCGGACGGTGGTGACGCTCTACTACCACGAGGAGCTCACCATGAAGGAGGTGGGCGGCGTGCTCGGCCTCACCGAGTCGCGCGTCTCGCAGCTCCACTCCCAGGCCGTGCTGCGCATGAAGACCTATCTGCGAAAGCTCTTCCAGCCGGCCGCGAAGGAGGCGTGATGGCGACCGAACCGGTCACCAAGGACGGGCACGCGGCCGCCGTGGAAGGCGCCGGATCGGGAGGAGACCGCGCCCGCGGCCGCCGCCCCGAGCGCCGCCGCCCGCGTGCGGAACGTCCCGAGGACACCGACGACGCGCTCGAGCTGGCGCCCCCCCGGGGCCGGCTCGACATCGTCGCCTGAAGATCGAGGAGGAAAACCATGATGCAGACCCTCATCCCGACTTTCGTGCCTGCGCTGGACATGCACACCGTCCTGCTCGTCTCGACGGTCGTCGACGTCGCGGCCATCGCCGTGCTCGTCTGGCTCGTGCGGCGCGCGGGACGCGTGCGAGACGCGGCGCGCGCCGCCCAGCGCGAGGCGCTCGAGAACCTGCGCCGCGACCTCGCCACGCTGTTGGCGGACGCCGAGGAGCGGGCGCAGGCGCTGGAGGAATCGCTCGGCCGGCGCGAGCGGAGCCTCGGCGCGCTGCTCACTCGGCTCGAGCGTGCGGAACGGCGTACCGACGCGGCGCCGCCGCGACCGGCGGCGACGGCGAGCGGCGCTCTGCCCGAGCTGGCACGGCGGCTCGGCCTGCGCAGCAAGCGCGGCGGCGAGGCCGCCACTCCGGACACCATCGACCCGGCCGAGGCGCGGCTCCTGCGCGACCTCGAGGTCGGCCTCGGACGCGGCACGAGATGACCGGGAGGGAAGAAGCTGCCGAGCGGACGCCGCCGCGGGTGCCGGACGCCGCCCCCATGCGGCAGGCCCGGGTGGCACCTCGCTTGCTCGAGGTGACGGCGTGAGCGTGAGCGAAGGATACCGATGAACCGTGCCGTCTACGCCCTCGCGTCGGGCGGGCTCGCCGCCCAGGCACGGCTCGACGCCGTCACCCAGAACCTCGCCAACGTGGGGACCGCCGGCTACAAGGCGGCGCGGCCGGTCTTCCGCCTCCGACCGCTCGACGTGCAGGAGATCGGGCTGCCCGAGCCGCCGGCGCTGCGTGCCGGGGCGCAGGTGACCGAGGCCGAGACCGTGCGCGACTTCTCCCAGGGCCCGGTGCGGGCCACCGGCAATCCGCTCGACGTCGCGATCACGGGCCAGGGGTTCTTCGTGGTCGCGACGCCGCGCGGGGAGCGCTACACGCGCCAGGGCGGTTTCAGCCTCGACGGCGAGGGCTATCTCGTCACCGAGCACGGCGACCGCGTGCAAGGCGACAACGGCGACCTGCGCCTGGGAGCGGGCGACGTCGCGATCGGGGAAGACGGGCAGGTGACCGTCGACGGCAGCTCCGTCGGGCGCATCAAGCTCGTGAGCTTCGGCGACCAGCCGGCGCTGCTCGCGGAAGGCAACGCGCTCTTCACGCCGACGCGCGGCACGGTGCCGGCGCCGATCGACGCCACCGCCACGCACGTCGACCAGAGCTCGCTCGAGGCGGCCAACGTGGACCCCGTGAAGGGCATGGTGGAGCTGGTCGAGGTGTCGCGCGGGTTCGAACAGTACATGCATGCGATGCAGCGGCTCGACGAGGTCGCCCAGCGCAGCATCAACGAGGTGGGGAGGATCGGATGATCCGAGCGCTCTACACGGCCGCGACGGGCATGCAGGCCCAGCAGCTGAACATCGACGTCATCGCCAACAACCTGGCCAACGTGAACACGGCGGGCTTCAAGAAGAGCCGTGCCGACTTCCAGGACCTGCTCTACCAGACGATCCGCGCGCCGGGGTCGCCGACCACGAACAACACCCAGTCGCCGACCGGCATCCAGGTGGGGCTCGGGGCACGCCCGGCGGCCGTCCAGCGCATCAACGTGCAGGGCGACTACACCCAGACCGGCAACGCCCTCGACATGGCGGTCGAGGGCACCGGCTTCTTCCAGGTGACGCTGCCCGACGGCACGACGGCCTTCACGCGGGCCGGCGCCTTCAAGCTCGACAACCAGTCGCGCATGGTCACCTCCGAGGGCATTCCCCTCGAGCCGTCGATCTCGATTCCGAGCGGCGCGGAAGACATCACGGTGGGCAGCGACGGGGTGGTGAGCGCGGTCCTGCCCGGCCAGTCGACGGGGTCGCAGGTGGGGCAGATCCAGACCGCGCGCTTCGCAAACCCGGCCGGGCTGCGCGCGCTCGGCAAGAACCTGCTGCAGGAGACCGAGACCTCGGGCCCGCCGCAGGTGGGCACGCCGGGGCAGGAGAACCGCGGCACGCTGCTCCAGGGCTTCCTCGAGAACTCCAACGTGAGCGTGGTCGAGGAGCTGGTCGCGCTCATCTCGGGGCAGCGCGCCTACGAGGTGACGTCCAAGGCGATCCAGACCGCGGACGAAATGCTGCGGGCTACCAATGCCATCGTCAGCTAGGGGCGGAGGCACGGACGCGCGGCGGGGTGGCGGGAAGGGGCCCCGCCGCGGCTCCCGGTCCTCGCTCCACGCGCGACTCGTAAAAGCAACGTCCCCCCGAAGCTGCGGGCGCGCGCGGGAGCTGCGGAGGTCGCCGCGGCGGGGCCCCTTCCCGCCATGCGGCGGCGTCGTGGTTCACGCTTGCCGACTTTTGGCATTCGTCGCGGTGTTGCTGTTGAGTGGTGTCGCTGTTGCCGCCACCGGGCGGGTCACTGTGCCTGGGGAGGTGACGGCGAACGGGGCGGTGATCCGGCTCGGCGAGGTGGCGGTGCTCGAGGGGTCGGCGGGGGCGCTCGGGGAGCTGGCGCTCGGGGCGGCGCCGGCGGCGGGGGAGAGCCGCACGCTCGAGGGGGCGCGCGTGCTCGATGCGCTCCGCCGGGCGGGGGCCGACTTTGCGGAGATCACCTACACGATTCCGCCGGTCATCCGCGTGCGGCGGGCGAGCCAGGAGGTGTCCGAGGCGGCGGTGCGGCAGATCCTCGAGTCGTTCCTCGGTGCAGCGCTCGGCGCTGGCGCCGCCGACGCGGAGCTGCGGAGCGTCGAGCTGCCCGGGCCGATCCGCATCCCGGCGGGCGCCTACACGACCCGCGTCGTCCCGCCGGTGGACCGTCCGCTGCTCGGACGGGTGCGGCTGGAGATCGAGTTCGCCGTCGAGGACCGGCCGGTGAAGTCGGTCTGGGTGACCGCGGACATCGGGCTCTACGCGTCGGTCGTGGTGGCGACGCGGGCCGTCGCCCGCGGCGAGCGGGTGGCAGCCGCCGACCTCGGCACGGAGCGCCGCGACCTCTCGCAGATGGGTCGCGGGGTGCTCACCGACGCGGCGGACGCGGCCGGCCGGATCGCGCGAACGTCGCTCGTGCCGTACACACCCGTGCGCCGCGACCAGCTCGACCTCCCCGCCGACGTCCATCGCGGCGACGTCGTCCTGCTGGTCGCCGAGCGGGGCCGACTGCGCATCACGGCTCCCGGAGAGGCGCGCGAGGACGGGACGCGAGGCCAGCAGGTACACGTTCTCAATCGCGTGAGCCGCAAGGATCTCGTCGGCCACGTCGTCGACAACACCACGGTGGCGGTGGACTTCTGATGCGTGCGCTGGTGTCGCTCGGCCTCCTCGGGCTCGCGGCCTGCGCCCGCATCGCGTCGATTCCCGTGCCGCCGCCGGCGGCCGTCGTCATCCCGCCTCCACCGCCGCCGCCGACCGGCTCCCTCTGGCATCCGGAGATCGCCGCGAACTACCCCTTCCTCGACGTCCGCGCGCACTTCCCGGGCGATCTGCTGACCGTGGTCGTCTCGGAGCAGTCGCAGGGAAAGAAGGACGCCACCACCGAGACCACCGGCGAGTCGTCGATCTCGGCGAGCGTCGAGGACTTCTTCGGGATCCCGTCGGCGGCGCTGAAGCTCCTGCCGAAGGGCTTCAATCCGCAGAGCATCGTCAAGGCCGAGACCAAGCGCGCCAGCAAGGGCGACGGGACGACGACCCGGGAAGGGGCCCTCACCGCCAGCATCACCGTCCGCGTCGTGGCGCTCGACCCGACCGGCAACCTCTACGTGCGCGGCGACAAGATCGTGAGCGTCAACCGGGAGAACCAGCACATCGTGCTGAGCGGCACGGTGCGGCCCGAGGACATCGCGTCCGACAACAGCGTGGCCTCGTCCCGACTGGGCGATGCGCGCATCGACTACTACGGCAGCGGCGTCGTGGGCGACAAGCAGAACGTCCCGCTCACGCACCGGCTCTTCGACTGGGTATGGCCGTTTTAGGGTTGAATATCCCAGGGGCCCGTGCGCTGCTCGGGCGCGGCGTCGCCGCGCCCTGCGCTGCTCCGATGCCCCCGGACCCCGTCGGCCGGCTCGGCACCTCTCGGTGCCGGCCTCCCGCTCGCTCACGCCCGGCGTCCTTCGCGCCTGCTGCGCTCGCTGCAATTGTCTCGCTCACGTTCGTGGCGCCAGCATTTGCGGCGCGCCTCAAGGACATCGCGTCGATCGAAGGGGTGCGGCAGAACCAGCTGTCGGGGTACGGGCTGGTCGCGGGGCTCAACGGCACGGGAGACAGCCAGCAGGCGATCTTCACCGTGCAGAGCGTGCTGAACATGCTGCGGCGGCGGGGGCTGACCCTCAACATCAATCCGCGGCAGCTGCAGATCAAGAACGTCGCGGCGGTGAGTGTCACGGCGGCGTTGCCGGCGTTCGCGCGCCAGGGGAATCACATCGACGCGCAGGTCTCGTCGCTCGGCGACGCCAAGAGCCTGCAGGGCGGCACGCTGCTCACGACGCCGCTGTTCGGGCCCGACGGGCAGGTCTACGCCGTCGCGCAGGGGCCGGTCTCGCTGGGCGGCGGGTTCTCGACGCACGCGGCGGGTGCGTCGGCGCAGAAGAGCCATCCGACGGCGGCCTTCCTCGCCGGTGGCGCGCTGGTCGAGCGCGAGGTGCCGGTCACGCTCGGCGCGGAGGGCGTGTTGACGCTCGCGCTGCACCAGCCGGACTTCACCACCGCGGGGCGGGTGGCCGCGGCCGTGAACGACACGCTCGGCCGTCCGGCGGCCCGGCCGGTCGACGCGGGCACGATCGCCGTCGAGCTCGGCGCCGCCTCCGAGGCGGAGGCGGTTGCGACCGCGACGGCCATCGAGCACGTCGAGGTGACGCCCGACACGGCGGCGCGGGTCATCCTGAACGAGCGTACGGGCACGGTGATCATCGGCAGCGACGTGCACATCATGCCGATCGCCATCGCGCACGGCAGCCTCAACATCACGGTCAAGACCGACTTCGGCGTCTCACAGCCGGCGCCGTTCTCGCAGGGGCAGACCGTGGTGGTGCCGGATACGACGCTCAAGGTGGAGGAGGGCGCCAGGCAGAACCTCGTGCTGCTGCGACCGGGGGTCAACCTCGGCGACCTCGTCTCGGGACTCAACGCCCTCGGCGTGACGCCGCAGGACCTGATCGCGATTCTTCAGGCGATCCAGACCGCCGGCGCCCTCCAGGCCGAGCTGGAGATCATGTGACCTCGCCCGTCGTCCCCGTCGACCTCGACGACGTGCGTCTGCGCACCCTCGAGCGCCAGCCGGCGGCAAAGGCCGGTCCGGCCGCCGCCAAGGAGCTCGAGGTCGTCTTCCTGACCCAGCTGCTCCGCGCCATGCGGAAGACCATTCCCGAGAACGACCTGCTGCCCCGGGCGCCCGCCCGGGACGTCTACGAGGGGGTCTTCGACCGGTCGGTGGCCACCTCGATGGCCGAGCAGGACCCCCTGGGGATCGTCCGCGGGATCGGCCTCAAGGTTGGCACCGGACCTGCCGATACTAAGGTCGGGAACCCCCCGGAAGGGACGGGCGAGAGCCATGAAGGTCGACGACAGGAGAGGGCCACAGGGACTTAGCGGTCCTGGTGCCATCCAGCCGGCGGCGGGGACCGCCGGCCTGTCGGGGACGTCTGCCGCGGACCAGGTGAGCGTCTCGGACACCGCCCGCCGTCTGGCGCAGCTACGGGCCGAGCTGGGCGACGTGAGCGTCGAAGGCATACGCCAGGAGAAGGTCGAGGGACTTCGCGCAGTGATGGCAAAGGGACAGTACAGCGCCGACCTCGAGGACGTGGCCCAGAAGCTGCTGCGCGACGTGCTGGGCGGGCTGCTCGGTTAGCGCATGAGCAGCCGCGGCGACCAGGGCCGGAGAGACGGTTCGAATAGCGCATGAGCCACGGCGATGACTTGGAGGCGCTCTGTGCCGTCCTGAGCGAGGAGACGCGCGCCTGCGGCGCGCTCTCGGGGATCCTGCGCGAGGAGCAGGCCGCTGCCATCCATCTCGACCCCGACGCGATCGTCGCCTCCCTCGCGGGACGGCGACTGCTCCACGAGCGGCTCGTCGAGCTGGCCGTCGCGCGACGGGGGCTCGTCTGCTCGATCGCCCGTGAGCAAGGCGAGAACGCGGAGCGGGTGACCGAGCTGTTGCCGCTCCTCGCACCCGAGCCGGCGCGGCGGGTTCGTGACGGGCTCCGCGGGCTGCGCCGTGCGGTCCTCGAGGCGCGCGGTCTCGGGCGACAGAACGCGCTCTTCGCGGAGGCGAGCCTCGCAGGCATCGGCCAGCTGCTGCACATCCTCGGCGGCCTGCTGCCCGGCGCCCGCTACGGAGCCGACGCGCGTGTCGCGGCGTCCGGCGGTCCCACCAACCGAATCGACCGCCGCGTGTAGCGGATGGCCATCTCGTCGCTCCTCGGGATCGCCCAGCGCTCCCTGCTGGCCAGCGAAACGGCGCTCGGCGTGGTCGGCAACAACATCGCCAACGTCAACACGCCGGGCTACACGCGCCAGGTCCCCGACCTCGAGTCGGACCCGAGCGTCTCGACGGCACAGGGGGTCCTGGTCGGAACGGGCGTGCACGTCGCGGCCATCCGGCAGGTCCTCGACCCGCTCCTCGAGCGGCGCCTGCTCGGGGCCGAGACCGACCGCCGGCAGCAGGGTGCGGTCAGGGACCAGCTCACCGCGCTCGCGGGCGTGCTGAACGAGCTCGACGAGCCTTCGCTCGGCGGCGCGGTCAACGGCTTCTTCGATGCCGCCGACGCGCTGGCGCGCAATCCGGCGGGCAGCGCGGAGCGGGAGACGCTCCTCGGCCGGGCCCGCGGGCTCGCCGACGAGCTGCAGCGCCGGAGCGGCGCCGTCGCGACGCTCCAGCGTGGCGCCGACGACGCCTACGTCGCGGCGGCGACGCGCGCCAACGACGCGCTCGGTCGGATCGCGGATCTGAACCGGGCGATCTCCACGGCGGAGGCAGGCGGCCAGAGTGCGGGGGATCTGCGCGACCGGCGGCGCGCGGCGCTCACCGACCTGGCCGGCGTGCTCGGCATCCAGACGGTCGACACGAAGGACGGCGTCACCGTGTCGGCCGCGAACGGCGCGGTGCTCGTCGACGGCGGGGCTGTGGTCCATCAGATTGCGCTCCGGGAGCAGGGCGCCGGGCTCGACGGCCATACGCTCCACGAGGCGGGCCTGGCCGACGCGACGGGTGCCTTCATCGCCGTTCCGACGGCCTTCGCGAGCGGCCAGCTCGCGGCGCTCGCCGGCGTCCGCGATGGCGAGCTGGTCAACGCCTCTTCGGCCCTCGACACCTTTGCGAGCACGCTGGTCACCGAGGTGAACCGGATCCAGACGAACGGCGGAGCCGGTGCCGTCGATCTGGACGGCGGATCGACCGCGGCCGTGCCGCTGTTCGGCGGCACCGACGCCAGGACCATCAGCGTGCTGCTGACCGGCCCGGATGCGGGGCGGCGGATCGGCGCCGCGCTCTCGAGCGAGCCGGGCGACAACCAGAACGCGCTCGAGCTGGCCGACCTGCGGACGGCGGCGCAGGCGACGCTCGGCAACGTCACCTTCACCGGCTACGTCGCTGGCCTGACCGGACAGGTGGGCCAGGACGCGGCGCAGGCGCGCGACAGCGCGCAGGCGACCCAGGCCCTCCAGCAGCAGCTGCAGAACCAGCGCGACTCCTTCTCGGGCGTCAACCTGAACGAGGAGCTCACCAACCTGCTGCGCTACCAGCGCGCCTTCCAGGCGTCGGCCGAGGCGATCAACGTCGGCAACCAGGTTCTCGACGAGCTCATGCAGGTGGTCCGATGACGATCTCGCGCGTCAGCGATGCACAGTCCTTCTCGCTGCTCGTCGACCGGGCCGGCCAGCTCCAGGTGTCGCTCCAGACGCTCGAGCAGGAGGTGTCGAGCGGCAAGCGGCTGTTCACGCCGGACGACGATCCGATCGGCGCGGCGACGGCGACCCGCGCCCAGTCGTCGCTGGCGGCGCTCGCGCAGTACGACAGCTCGAGCAACTTCGGCACCGACGTGCTCGGCGCGGAGGACAAGGCGCTCGGCGAGGGGGAGCAGATCCTGGTCCGGGCCGAGGAGATCGCCACGCAGCAGGCGTCGAGCCTGCTCTCGCCCGGCGAACGAGCCGCCGCGCGGGAGGAGGTGCACGGCCTCCTCGAAGGCCTCACCGCGCTCGGCAACACCGAGCTCGGCGGACGGCGCATCTTCGGCGGGCTCGCCCTCGATGGCGCCGCGCCGTTCGCTTCGGTCCCCGAGGACGTCAGCGCGTACGACCCCGCCAAGGCGTACACCGGCTCGGCGCAGGAGTTCTCCGTGAAGGTGGGGGGAACGTCGAGCGAGCGGGTGCGCATCACGACGCGCGGGGATACCGTCTTCCAGCGCTCGCTCCAGGCCCTGAAGGATCTCTGGACCGCGCTCGACACGAACGGGGATACGGCAGGCACGCTCGCCGGGCTGGGGAGCGCGCGCGACGATCTCTCGACGGAGCGCGCCAGCGTCGGCGCGCGGCAGGCCGAGCTGGTCAGCCGCACGTCGCAGGTGAAGAGTCTCACCGTCGACCAGCAGAAGGTGCTCTCGGATGCCCAGGACGCCGATCTGGTGGCGGTGATCGCCCGCCTCACCCAGACCCAGACCGCGCTTCAGGCCACGCTCACCGCCGGCGCCGAGATCGCGCGGACGAGCCTCGTCGACCTGCTCCGCCTCTGAGCCGCGACGGCGGCTCAAGCCCGGCCGCGATTCAGCCGAAATAGGGAGAGAGGGGACAAGGAGCGTCCCGAGCAATGCTGGTCCTGACACGGAAGTTGGGGGAGGTGATCCGCGTGGGTGACGCCGTCACCGTGCGGGTCCTCGAGGTGAAGGGCAATCAGGTCCGGCTCGGGGTCGAGGCCCCGCCGGAAGTGCGCATCTATCGGGAAGAGGTCTACCGCGCCATTCGCAAGGAGAACGAGGACGCCGCGCTTCACAAGCCGAGCAGCCTCGACGAGGTGACCACCGCGTGGGACAAGCAGCGCGACAAGCCGTAGCCGAGACGGTCGCCGTCCGCTCGCAGCGCTTCGGGGACTACGAGGTTCCCGCCGAGCGCATCCTTCGCTTCCCCGAAGGCTTGGTCGGCTTTCCGGAAGCCCGTCAGTTCGTGCTCCTGGAGTCGGGCCGTCCGGGGTCGCCGTTCCGCTACCTCCTCTGCCTCGACCTTCCGGAGCTCGGCTTCGTGGTGTGCGACGCCGCGCACGTCTGCCCGGGCTACGTGGCCGACGTGCCGCGTCCGGCGGACGTCCCCGCCGCGGACGTGGCCGTGCTGGCGCTGGTCACCGTCCCCGCCGACGCGCGTCAGATGACGGCGAACCTCATGGCGCCGTTGCTGATCGATTGCCGCTCAGGGCACGGCCGTCAGATCGTGCTCGATACGGGCCACCATCCGATCCGCTTCCCCCTGCTCGCCTCCTCCGACCCGGCGTAGTCGTCGGCGCGATTGCTGCGCCGCGTCGAGCGTTTCCGCGCGGTTGCGATTCTCCGTCACCCGAAGAAGCCCCGGCGTCTGGCCCGATTTTTTTCTCCGCCCGATATTTTTTCTCTTGACAGCCCCCGTTCGTTTGAGGGATCACGCCCTCAGAAGGCCAACCAAGGCAGCGGCAACCGGACCAACCCCCAACGGAGGAGGGCTCAATGAAAGGCATTCTGGGAGTAGCGATCGGCGGTATCTTCTTGCTCGGTGCCGGCGGGGCGTTCGCCCAAACGACGACCACAACGACCGTGCCGGGTCCGGGGCAGTGCTTCAACGGCGGCGACCCGAACAACAGCTGTTCGGGTGGCTGCGGGAGTAGCAGCCCGACGTGCGCGGCGGACGATCCGGGCTGCGTCCCGAACACCAAGGACCACCTGAAGTGCTCGGACGCCATCGTCAAGGGGTTCCAGAAGGCGATCGGGTGCGTCAGCAAGTGCCACTGCAAGCAGGCCGCGAACCTGCTCGCGGGCAAGCCCTTCAACGAGGAGACGTGTGAGGGGCATAACCCGCCCTCCAACAACGCCTGCGAGGACAAGCTCGACGGGGCGTTCACCAAGGTGACCCCGCTCTGCAGCTCCACGCAGCTCACCCTCGCGCACGCCGAGGAGTCCGCGCTGTTCGCGCCCAAGAACGTGGCGCCGTCCTTCGATGCGCAGAACGGAAACGTCTTCTGCGACTCGACCTCGGGCTCGATGATCATGACCTCGGATCCCGACGACGCGGGCTGGAAGCCCAACAGCAAGGACATGCTCAAGTGCGAGTGCACCGTGGCGAAGAACCTCAGCAAGCTCGCCGGTGCCACATCAAGCTGGCCGACGCCTTCTTCAAGGGGAAGCCCTACGACGAGAACTCCTGCGAGGAGGTCGACCCGGCCAAGGGCAAGGCGGCGCTCCAGAAGTTCACACAGGCTGAGACCGTCATCCTCGGGAAGAACATCTGCCCGCCGTGCCTGGATAAGCCGCACCAGGATGCGCTCGGGGCAGGTGTGCTCGCCCAGGTCGAGGCGGGTAACTCGCTCGCCTACCCGTGTAATGAGGGGCCGTAACGAGTAGGCGGGGGTAGGTTCCGCAGTCCCAACGGAAGGGGCGGGGAGCAATCCCCGCCCCTTTCCTTTTCCTCGAGGGAACGAAGTCGATGAGAGGTCTCGGGGCGATCGCAGTCTCTGCCGTCTGTCTCAGCGCGGCGGTGGTGCTCGCCACTCCGCCGGGTCCCGGGCAGCCGTTCGACGACGACGACGCGGGCTGCGTGCCCGACACGACCGCGCACCGGAAA
>VBLD01000267.1:7242-14411 GCA_005879205.1 Deltaproteobacteria bacterium | reverse complement strand
ACCGGGCGGGTGCCCCGCCGTGGTGCGCGCGCGCGAGCGTGCGAGCGTCCAGTCGAAGCAGGCCTGGTCCATCTCGAGCTGCGCGATCTGATCGCGCACCAGGGGATGACCGACGCGGCCCTCCGCGCTCGGCAGGTAACGGCGGGCGAGCGCCAGCAGGCGCGCGGCATCGTCGCGTTCCTTGAAGACGTCGGCGATCATGTTCCGCTCGAAGCGGAGCAGCATCTTGGCGATCCCCCAGCCCTCGCTCACCCGCCCCACGACGTTCCGGACCGGGACGCGGACGTCGGTGAGGAAGGTCTCGCAGAAGGGCGACGCGCCGCTGATCAGCTTGATGGGCCGGACGGTCACCCCGGGCGAGTCCATGTCCATCAGGAGGAAGCTGATGCCGGCGTGCTTCCGTACCTCGGGGTCCGTGCGCACGAGGAGGAACATCCAGTCCGCCTTGTCCGCGTACGACGTCCAGATCTTCTGGCCGTTCACCACGAAGACGTCGCCGTCGCGCACCGCGCGGGTCTGCAGGCTCGCCAGATCGGAGCCGGCGCCGGGCTCCGAATACCCCTGACACCAGCGGATCTCCCCGCGCACGATGGGCGGCAGGTGCTCCCGCTTCTGCTCCTCGGTGCCGGCATGGAGGAGCAGCGGCCCGATCATCGAGAGTCCGAAGCCGACGAGCGCCGGGCGGAGCTGGAGCTTCGCCATCTCCTGCGCCAGCGCCTTCCCCTCGGCTTCCGACAGCCCTCCCCCGCCGTAGTCTCGCGGCCAGGTGGGCGCCGTCCAGCCCCGCTCCGCCATGACGGCGAGCCAGCGTGCGACGTCGGGCGGATAGCTGGCCTTGCGCCCGCCCCAGCAGAGGTCCTCGCCGGGCGCCAGAGGCGTGCGCATCGAGGGGGGCGCGTTGGCCACGAGCCAGCGCCGCGCGTCCTCACGGAAGGTCTCGAGGTCTTCCATCGGGGGCACGCTAGTAGAGCCCGCGGGCTGGCGCAACGATGGCGGCACGTCCTCGTCACAGCGCCACTGAACCGCCCGCGCACTCCGCATAGTGCGCGTCTGGCGGCGCAGCCTTCCCGGCGCCAGCCCTGTGGTATCCGCCTTGCTCAGGACTGCGTTCATGAACATGAACCGCAAGCGTCGTATCGCCCTCCTGACGGCCCTCGCGATCCTCCTGTTCGCCGGCTCGGTGTGGGCCGCGTGCACCTCCCGCTCCAAGGACAGCGACCACGACGGCATCCCGAACTGCATGGAGAAGAAGCTCGGCACGAATCCCCACAGTGCCGACACGGATCACGATGGCCTGAGCGACGGCCTCGAGCTGATGCTCGGCACCGACCCCCTCGACGCCGACTCGGACGGCGACGGGCAGTCGGACGGCGTGGAGGAGGCCCACGACCGCGATCCGATGGACTCGGGCGACGGCGATGACGGCGACCATCAGGTCTCCGCCAAGATCAAGTCGCCGGTCACCGCCGTCGATCCCGCGGCCGGGACCGTGACCCTCCTCGGCGGCCGCCTGACCGTCGACGCGAGCCACGCGGACCTCGAGGGTGTCGATGACCTCGCCACGCTCAAGAGCCGCCTCGACGCCGGCAGCACCGTCATGGCGAAGGTCAAGATCGACCCGGCCTCACTCGGGGGCTCCGGGATGCTGGTCGCGACCAAGCTCGAGGTGGACGGCGGCGAAGACGGCGACGACGTCCGGTGCTGCCTGCCGGGCAGCGGCGCTCACGACGACTGCGAGCTTCAGTCCGCCGGCGACTGCAGCGACGCGGGCGGGCTCAACATGGGTCCCGGCTCGTGCGAGTCGAACCCCTGTCCGTGAGTCCGAGCGCCGACCCGGCCTGATCGGGGCGCGGCGCCGGTCGCATGGCGGCCACGAGCTCACGGAGCTCGTGGACGTCGCCGGGCGCGAACACCGCCAGCGCCGCGACGTAAGCCGTCGTCCCGATCAGCACGCGGACGACGACGGCGCCAGCACCGCTCGCGTCACCCGGAAGGCCCGGCCGCCCGCGGGCGGCCTGGCGAACGAGCCTAGGGCGGGCCACGGTGCGCGGCGATCCCCGCAAGGCGTGGTCCTTCAGACGGGGCTCGGCGGTCGCCTGCGCAGCGCTCACCCGTCGAGAGTGATTCCCTAGCTAGCAAGCCACCACGCGCCTGCGGAGGTCGCACGAGACTGCCGGCTGCCGGCCTGCCGGGAACCCGAGGATGGATCGCGCTGCTCGTCATCCTCGTTACGGCCGGGCTCGCGGCGGCCGACATCGCCCACCAGGCGAAGTGCCAGCGGCGCATCGCCAGCGAGGGAGCCACCTTCGCGATGCGGGTGATCCGCGCCGCCACCCTCAAGTGCACGCAGGGCGTCGCCGAGTGCCAGATCGAGTGCGAGGAGGGGGCCTTCGGTCCGCCGTGCGATCCGGACCTCCAGCCCGGTTGCTGCGATCCCGACGACCCCTCGTCGAACGCGGCGTTCGGCGCCTGCATGGACGCCGCGCAGGAGATCTGCGACCAGCAGACGGCGAAGATCGACACGTACGAGCTGAACAAGCAGACGCACATCACCACGGGGTGCCAGGACCTGACGCTGGACGAGCTGTGCGGCTCCCAGGCCGAGGGACTCAACTTCGCCACATTGAACGCCGGCTGCGTCGCCCTCGACCCGACGTACGTGTGCAATCTGCCGAACCTCATCACCTGCGTGGGCGGTCCGCTCGAGCGCGCCCTGGTCGACCAGATCAGCGCCACGCTCGACCCGCGCGCGCCCGAGGCGGTGGCGGCGCTGAACCTCCACTCGCACTTCCCGGACATCCCGATCACCCGCAAGGTGAAGGACATGGTGCCGGCGGGCAAGGTGGACGTCTCGCTCCTGGTCACCAGTCCGAGCGGAGCCGTGCCGCAGCTCGTGCGCGACGACGTCGACACGACGCCCTAGCGCGTACAGCCGCTCACGTCGAAGAGGCAGTCCGGACCCCTCGCACTGCTCGCCGCGCTCGAGGATGCCATTGTCGCAGACCGACGCCAGCAGCGTCGTGCTCGAGGTGTGGTCGTCGTGGTGGTTGCGACGGGCGGCGTGGTGGGTGTCGTCGTGGGTGGAGGTGAGGGCCCGAGTGCAGGGTCACGACCTCTCCCGGCGGTTGGCCGCCGTGCCGGCGCGTGGCCGCCAGCGCGCGCGCCCGAGCCTTTCGCGTTGCGCCGCGCGGGCCGCGCTGCTCTCGGGCGTGGTCCATACCGCAGCGCCGCGCGCCGCCTCTTCCTCGGTCTCGGCCTCGACGCGCGCGACCGCCTCGGCGACGAGCGCCGCCTTCGCGTGGGCGTATGCCTCGCGCGGGAAGGCCCCCAGCCGCGCGGCACGCCGCACCACCGTCGCCTCCAGCCGATCGGCAGGTATCATCTCGTCGACGACGCCGAGACGGATCGCCTCGTTCGCCGGATACAGGGCGGCGCCGAGCAGCAGCTCGCTCGCGCGGGCGTGGGTGAGGCGGAGCCGCACGATCTCGAAGGCCACCTTCGGAAAGGAAGCCCCGATCGCCGCCTCGTTGAGGCCGAGGCGATAGTCGCCGTCGACACCGAGCCGGTAGTCGCAGGCGAGTGCGAGAACGAGCCCGCCGGCGATCGCGTGCGCTGCGACCATCGCGACCGTCGGCTTCGGAAGCGTGAAGAGCCCGAGGTGCGACTCGCGATAGAGCTCGCGGAGGCGGCGGGCCGCCGCCTCGTCCCGCCGCGGTGCGGAGAGATCGAAACCCCCGCAAAAGAACGCGCCCGCGCCGGTGAGGACGATCGCACGCACGGCGTCGTCGGCCGCGGCGGAGGCCAGTGCGGCGCCGAGGTCGGCGAGCAGCTGCTCGTCGAGGGCGTTGGCCGGCGGCCGGTCGAGCGTGAGCCGCCAGCCCTCTCGTCGGCCCGGACGGTGCTCACGCGCGCAGCAGCCTCCGCGCCGCCAGGGACGCCCGTCGCACGCGGTCGGTTTTAGGCGGGTCGCCGTGCGGCGGTCAATCTATGCGGTTCGCGGGCGTGGGCTCGCCAGGCGGGCTTGCCGTGTGCCACTCCCGCTCACTGCCCTGGCACTGCTGTGCCGCGCCCTGCGCGCCCGATGCTCGCGAGGCCCGGAAGGACGCGGGATTCTCCGCGGCGTCCCGCGGCTCGGAACCTGCATCGAGGCATACCGCAGGCTGCACACCGGCGGGTCGCGAGCGATGATCGCCGCGGCTCCCGGAGAACGGCGCGGCGAAGGTTGGGAGGCTCTACGGCATGAAGCGAAGATACATCCTCGCCGCATTGGCGGTGGCTCTCGTCGCGGCGGCGCCCCGCACCACGGCCGCGCAGTGCTCGACGGGTTGTGCGGTCGGCAAGCGGGCCTGCATGATGGAGGCGCGCACCGCCTTCTCGTCCTGCCGCGCGACGTGTCGCTCGAGCGCCTCCCCGCACTGCCGCACGAGCTGCCTCGCCGACGTCCTGACAGCCCGCCGGGCATGCCGGTCGGCGCTCGGCGAGTGTCGGACGAGCTGCCCGCCGCCGTCCCCATGCACGGGGGCCTGCGGGCAGCAGATGGCAAGCTGCATGCAGGGCGTGCAGGCGACCGGAAAGAGCTGCGCGCAAGACTGCCTCGCGCAGGGCCGCGCCGCCGCCGCGGCCTGTCGCCAGACCGCAGACCCCGTCTCCTGCCTACGGACGGCGACGAGTCAGGTCGCCGCCTGCCTGAGGGGCTGCGCGAACCACGTCCGCGACGGCGAAGCCGACTGCGCCGCGATGCTCCGAGGATGCCTCGCAGCCTGCCAGGGCGGCTCGCCGAGCGGCGCCTTCGTCGACTGAGCGGACTCTACCGGTCAATGCGTCGAGGGCGCCGCCGCGGTGCGAGCGTCGAAGTACCGCACGGGCAGTACCGCATCGCCGTGGCGGTTCACGTAGCAGGCGAGCTCGCCGACCATCTCGGCGCCGTCGCAGCGCAGGATCGACACCTCGCGCCGTGACAGCGTCCGCCGATCGAGGAAGACCGCGACCTCGTGCAGGCGAGACGGCCGGCCCGGGTACCGGTTCGGGATCCAGCTCGGCTGGATGTGCCGCTCGCTGAGCAGCTGGGCGGCGCTCTCCGCCTCCTCGAGGATTGGAAATGTTTCGACCCGTGCCGGGCGCGCGGGCGTCCCGTCGCGTAGGATGACGTGATAGTGCATGAGCCCCTCCGGCGCGGCATCAGAACAAGTCCTGTGCCAGCGAGCGAGAGAGAAAGCTCCACGAATCCGAGCGTATCCGTCGTTGCGCGCCTCTCACCGCTGCGCGACCGCTCGCAGCGAATTGCGATGCTGCCAGAACCGAGGAAGGCGGGCCGACGTCGCGACCGCCGGGGCCGTCGCGGGCGCCGTGCGCGGGCCGACGGCACCTGCCGCGTCGGCCTCCGTGCGGCGCTCTTTCCCCAGCCGCGCGACCTGCGCTAAGTGTCCCTCCTCCACGGAGGACGCGATGATCAAGCTCTACGGCGTGCCGCGCTCGCGCGCGATGCGATGTCTCTGGATGCTCGAGGAACTCGGGCTCCCGTACGAGAACGTCAAGACCGACTTCGCGACCGGCGCGACGCGCGAGCCCGTCTACCTGCGCATCAACCCGAACGGCCACATCCCGGCGCTCGACGACGACGGCGTCGTTCTCTGGGAGTCGATGGCCATCAACCTCTACCTCGCGCGCAAGTACGACAAGGGTCTCTGGCCGCGCACCCTCGCCGACGAGGGTCGCGCATTGCAGTGGAGCTTCTGGGTGATGACCGAGGCCGAGGAGCCGGTCATCACGGCGCTCCTCCACCGCCGCGTCTTTCCGGAGCGGCGAGCGCTTCAAGCGCCCGCTCGCCGTGCTGGACGGCGCCCTTGCCGACACGTCCTATCTTCTGGGCGACGTCTTCACGGTCGCCGACCTGAACGTCGCCTCGGTCCTCGCCTGGGTGCCACTCGCCGGCCTGGACCTCGCCGGCGCGCCCCGTGCGAACGACTGGCTGCGTCGCTGCACGGCGCGTCCAGCCCTCGCGCGCGCGCAAAGCGCCTGAGCGGCTGCGCTATCGGGCGTCCGGCGCCGAGCGGCCGTCCGTCGTCAGGGGCGACCGACGATCAGCTGCACGCCGCAGCCGACACAGTACGTCGAGCCCTGCCGCCGCGAGACCGCATGCTCTGCGTCGGTGCACAGCCGCCGGGGCAGGTTTCGGTTCACGACCGCGCCGCATTGCGGGCAGTGCGCCACGGGAGAGTTGGCTCGTCTGTGGTTCATGTTCTCACAGACGGTGGGGGGGCGGCTGAACGCGGTCATTCCGGCGCACCTGTCACTGGGAGACTCCCGCGCCGCCATGGGCGCTGCCTCGCGAACACGACGTCGATCATCACTGTCCAGGCACGCTACAGGGCTCGTGGCGACGGTGCAAGTGGTGAAATGAAAGGGACGGTCTCCGCGGTCGAAGGTCGGACCCAGCGAGAGAGCAAGACCGCTAGAACATCTCTCGCTCAGCGGGCGCGGAACCGAAGCGGCAGCCGTCCGGGGACGCGAAAGAGCGAGGAGGACACGAGCTCCAGATCGCGTAAATGCGGCCCACCGCCGAAGGCCAGGTGCTCGTTCGGCGCTATCGCTGCGACGCCCCGCCGGGCGAAGCGCCGGGCGTGTTCTTCCCACCGACGGCCGACTGATACTGATTCGCCACCTGGTTCAGCGACCACTGCTGGTTGTGCAGCTCCAGCCCTCCGATCGTCCCCGACGCCACCGGACGGCTTTCCGGGAAGTCCGATCCGATGAAGAGCTTCGTGTCGCGCGCCAGGGTGACCCGACCGTCGTGCACCGTTTGGCTGACGAGCTGTCCGTCGAAGTAGAGGGAGAACTGGCTTCCGTTCCACGTCGTCGTGATCTGGTGCGATTCGCCCGCCTTCCAGTCGGCGATCGGCGCTCCGATGCCGCCGGTCACGCCGTTGTCGTCGGTGAACTCGAAGCGGAGGAAATTGACGTTCTTGATCACCTGGAGGCGGCTGTCGCCGAGCTGCACCAGCGTGGCGTCGTCGCGGTTGCCCTCGTCCCACTGCGGCTGGAGCCAGAACGAAAGGGTGCCCGACTGCCCGGCGATCCTCGGTACGTCCGGAACCTCCACCTGCGACTCGGTCCCGTAGCTCGTCGCGTTCCCGCTATCGAAGGCAACGTCCGTGTTCGCCGGTACCGTG
>VBLD01000267.1:6457-7163 GCA_005879205.1 Deltaproteobacteria bacterium | reverse complement strand
CGGCGCTGCGTCGCCGGACCCGCCCACCACCGCCGTCTGGAGCTCGCCCCGATGCCGCAGCCGCCCGCCGTTCTGTGGAACGCCCCCCGCCCGGTGCGACCGGACTCCGAGTCGATGCTCGCTCTCGCCTGCTTCGGGCAGACCACCGTCGGCCGCACGGCGGCCCGGCAGCCGCTGCGGGAGGCCGCCGGTCGTATCCAGCGGTCTGCGCACGTCGCCGTCTTCGGACGCAGCGGCGTCCGGCTCGGTCGGGGCAGCGTCCGAGCGCCAGTCGGCCGGGTCGCGCACCGCCGGCCCCCTCGCCTCTCGCCGCTCGGTCGACCTCGCGGGCGGCAGGGCAGCGCGCTTTGAGACGGGGGCCGTGGATCTCCCGGGCCGGGATATCTCCGAGACCTTCAAGACGAGCCCGACGAGCCCGAAGGCAGCCGCCGCCGCCAGCATCCATCGCTTGGTCGCCCAGGACTTGGTCATCTCGCGGCCGCAACCAATCGTCCGCCAATTCGAGCGGACTCGCAACCGTGAAATGCGGTGCTCGGTTTTGCCGGACGGCCCGCCCCAGCTACTATCGTGCCCGGTCCATGCCCGCCGATGGCGTCCACGCCCTGCTCGACCCCACTCAGCGTCCGCCCGGCGCGTGGAGTGCGTTCCTTCTCTTTCTCGTTCCCGTCGGCGGCGGCATTCCGGCCGGGGTCCTGCTCGCACGCGA
>VBLD01000267.1:5790-6401 GCA_005879205.1 Deltaproteobacteria bacterium | reverse complement strand
TCGAACCGCTCATCCGCCTGCTGCTCGCGCTCGGGCGCTGGGTGCCGCCGCTCGCGCGCCTCGGGCGAAGGCTCGGGGGAGCCTTCCAGCGGGTTGGCGCGGGTGCAAACGCGGCCCGCGGACCCCTCGGCCTGGTCTTCGTGAGCTTCAGCGTCGACCCGATCACCGGCCGCACTGCGGCGGCGGCGGCCGGCCACGGGTTCGTCCCGGGCTGGGCGCTCGCCATCGCGGGCGACATGCTCTACTTCACGCTCCTCATGGCGTCCACGCTCTGGCTGCGGGGCGTCCTCGGCGACGAGCGACTGACCCTCGGCGCGATGCTGCTCCTCATGCTGGTCCTGCCCTCGCTCGTGCGGCGCTTGAAGACGCGCTGAACGGCCGCGCCGCGCGCTTCTTGCTCAGAGTCTGTGAACGAATCCCCTCCCGTCGCCAGGCGGCCGATGCGTCCCGCATCGCTGCGTTGCTCCTCCTCGCCATAGCCTCCGGCTATGACTCGTCGTCGCGCCTTGCGCTGCGGGCCCCTCGGCCACCTGGCTCGGCCCGGCGATTCGTTCACAAACTCTCAGTGCACCGCACGGCCGGGCGTCAGTCGCTCCTGGGCGTCATAGCCG
>VBLD01000267.1:0-5761 GCA_005879205.1 Deltaproteobacteria bacterium | reverse complement strand
CCCTGGACGTAGGCGACGTCCGCGGGCACGACCACGATCTCGCCGACCAGCTTCTTGCCGCGCTGGAGCTGGACGACGAAGGTGTCGGTCCCTTCGGCCGTGAAGTGCCAGTGCAGGTCGTCGTCGTCGTAGAGAACGGACTCGGGTGTGCCGGCGCGGATGATGCAGTTGGGATGCGCCTGGACCCAACCCCAGAACGTGTCGAACGAGAGGGTGGCGGTCGCGTGCTCCATGGTCCCGGATGCCATGGCGGGCGATGCTACTGCCGACGCGCCGGATTTGCCATCAGGCGTCCGAGCAGTTGCTCCCGCAGACGTCCCCGAGTATTTCCGCCGACTCGTCCGATGGGAGACACTCGCCCAGGCCTGCGTGAACTCCAGCGACTCTTCTGGCGCTCGCTCGCCGCCGTGCCCGGCGGTGGCCGCCTCGCCCCCGGCCTCGTCGAGGTGGTCGCACCGGGTCCCGCGCTCGATGCGAGCGCCCGGGTGGGTGTCTACGTCGACGCCTACGTCGGACGGCTGCGCGACGTGCTGCGCGAGGATTTTCCGCGCGTCGCAGCCCTGCTGGGCCCCTGCTTCGACGACGCGGCGCGTGCGTACCTGGACGCGCATCCTTCCGAGCATCCCTCGGTCCGCCACCTGGGTCGCTTGTTTGCAGACTTTCTCGACGACCGTGCCGGCCTGCCGCCGTATCTCGGCGATCTCGCACGCCTGGAATGGGCACGCATCGAGGTGTTCGACGCTCCCGACGTCCAGCCGCTCGACGCCGGCACTCTGCGTGAGGTCCCGGCCGAAGACTGGCCCGGCCTGCGTCTCGTCCCCATCCCCGCGCTCACGGTGGTGCACGCACGGTGGCCGGTGCACGACGTGTGGTCCGCGGCCGATCCGGCGGCATTGGTCGCGGCGCCCACGGCCCTCCGGGTGTGGCGGGGCGCGGACTTCGTCGTGTTTCACGCCCCGATGGATCCGCGCGCCAGCGACGCCCTCGGCCGCCTGATCGCGGGTGAGCCCTTCGCGATCGCCTGCGAGGCGTTTGCCGACCTCCAGCCCATCGAGGCGGCGCGCGAAGCGACGGCCTTGCTGCTCGGCTGGCTCGAGGACGGGATCATCGCGCGCCTGGCGTGATCCCCTCTGCGCCCGGTCAATCCCGGCGCGGCGGCGTCTTGGCCTTCAGGTCGTCGAGCACGCGCCGCACCTCGTCGTCCGCCAACCGTCCGACCCTTCCGATGCCGGGGGCAACCGTCCGCCGTGTCCCATCGCCGGAGATTGACGCGCCGGCCCTACGGCCGACGCGGCGGAAACGCTCGAAGCTCGCTCGCGGAGTTCCCGCCAGCCCGCTTCCGCCCCCGAGCATGGCCAGCAGGAGGCGCGCCGCACAGACGACCAGTACGAGCGCCCCGACTACGGTGAGCGTCGTCGTGTCGTCCATGTACCCCCCGAACGGGCGCTTACTTCCGAGCGGTCTCCCTGTCAAGCAATTTCTTCCTGAGACCGGGCCACCGCCGTCGCTTGCATCTCGCCGGGCTGCCGGCAATAGGCTGTCGATGCGCCGCCTCGCCCGGTGCCTCCTCGTCTTCGGCCTGCTCCTGCCTCCTCCGGCACGAGCGATCGACGAGATCGCCACCGAGGAATACGTCGCCGAGCTCATGGCGACGCCGCCGAAAAAAACGGAGAGCACGGAGGTCGCGGCCCGCCAGTGGGCCGTCCTTCCCGAAGTCGGGTTCGGGCCCGACACGGGGCCCCTCGTCGGGGTGAAGTTCGCGCACCGCGACGTCGCCGGCAGCGGCGTCACGCTCGACGTCGAAGGGACGCAGGCAATCGAGCGGCAGCAGTCGCTGGCGCTGACGGTCGGAACCCCCCATCTCGAGCACGACCGCTTCTGCGCCCTGCTCGAAGGCCGCTTCAGGCTCGACCCCGAGCGCGAGTTCTTCGGCCTCGGCAACAACAACGTCGGGCCCGACGCGGTGTCGACGCACGAGTTCCAGCGCACGCAGGCGTTCCTCACCCTCGGCTGGCGAGCGCGCGCCCACCTCACCTTCGACGTCAGCGGAGGGGTGCGCTACGTGAGCATCCGCAAGGGCATCCGCGACGACGACCGGCCGTTCACGACGGATGCGTTCCGCGGCCTGCCGGGTATCCACGGGGGGTACGTCAACCCGATCGGCCTGGCGATGGTGGCGACGACGCGGGACGACGTGATCCGTCCCACCCGCGGATGGCGCGCCATCTTCAAGCTGACGCACACCAACCGGGCGCTCGGGAGCGACTTCCAGTTCACCCGCCTGAGCGGTGACGTCAGCCGTCTCTTCCCGCTCTTCGGGGGCGCGCACGTCGTCGGGCTGCGGGCGGACGGCGGCTTCATCTTCGGGCCGCAGCGGGACATCCCCTTCTGGGAGCTCGAGGAGCTGGGCGGCGACGACACGCTGCGCGGTTTCTTCCCGCACCGCTTCGTGGGCACCTCCCAGGTGCTCCTGAACGGCGAGTATCGCTTCAAGCTCACGGAGTTCAATTTCCTCGACTGGTGGCGGGTCCGGCTCGACGGCGTGGCGTTCGGCGAGGCGGGTCGCGTGTTCATCACCAACGGCGAGCTGCGCCAGGAGTTCCGCCTGAACGACAACATCATAAGCCGCATCGCGAGCAGCTTCCGGTACAGCTACGGGGGCGGTCTCCGCATCGGGCTCTCGGAGGCGCTCGTCGCCCGCATCGACGTGGGCTTCAGCGACGAGGAGCGCGGTCTCGTCTACCTGGACTTCGGGCAGACCTTCTGACGCTTCTGTCGACCGCCCGACGGTTTTCCGCACAGTGATCGATGCGCAGACCGGCACGACCGTTGCTCCACTCGCAGCGGGGGGCGTTCGATTCGAAGCAGTGATCGATGCGCAGATGCTCGGCAAGACCCGGCGCTGAGCCGCAAGGACGGTCAGCGGGCCCGGCCGTCGGCGTCGAAGCCCTCGACGGCGAAGGTCGCGAGCGCACCGGCGATCCCCTTCACGGCTACGGCGGGCATCGCGCGCAGGCGAAAGCGCCCGTCGAGCGCCGCGCGCGTGGCGTCGGTCACGAGGATGTCGACCCCGTGCGTGCGCGTCAGCCGCTCGACGCGTGACGCGACGTTCACCGTCCGGCCGATGACGTCGTACCCCGTGAGCCCCTCGCTCCCGATGAGGCCCGAGACGACCGGTCCGCGGTGAACGCCCACCCCCATCTCGAGCGCGGGCCGGCCCGCGGCGACGAGCGTCGCGTTGTAGTCGGCGAGCGCACGGCGCATGGCGAGGGCCGCGTGAACCGCGTCGTTGGTCTGCCAGGGGTTGGCCTCGAGCGCGCCGAAGAGCGCCAGGATACCGTCGCCGAGGAACTTCGAGACGTGGCCGCGGTGCTCGACGACGGTCTGGCTCATGCGCTCGAGGTAGCCGTTGAGGATGGTCACCAGCTCGGCGGGCGCGAGTCCCTCGCCGAGCTCGGTGAACCCCTTGAGGTCGGCGAACAGCACGGTGATCTCTTTCTTCTCCGAGCGCGCCGAGAGCCCGTCGGCGATGATGTCCTCGACGACCTCGGCGGGCGCGAAGCGCGAGAAGGCCTGCTGCAGCCTCTCGAGCTCCTCGTGTGCACCCGCGAGCCGCCGCTCGAGGCCCGCGACCGTCCTCCGCGTGCGCCACGCCAGGACGGCCAGCGCGACGAGCGCCGCGCACAGCGCTGCCCACGACATCAGGAGAGGTCGACCAGCAAGCCCAGGCGGCAGACGGTGTTCGCCAGCGCCACCACGCCGACGGCCTCCAGCACCTCCGCCGGCTCGAGGCCCTCCGCAACCTCACGCATCCGCCGCTGAATCGGCACCGGACGGTGATAGCGGACCGTCTCGCGCGCAAAGGGCACGATCCGTGTCTCGCGCGCGTCGAGGCGGGTCGAGCCGAGTGTCGCCAGGATCTCTTCGACGTCGCGGGCGCCGAAGCCGTCGCGCTCGAGCGCCAGAACGCTCTCGCCCTCGGATCGCGCACAGCCGAGCGCCCGCGCGACGCGCTCGAGCGCCAGAACGCTCTCGCCCTCGGATCGCGCACAGCCGAGCGCCCGCGCGACGACGGCGAGCGCCAGCGTCTTCGTCCGGCGTGGAAGCACCTCCGAGGCCCAGGCCGCATCGAGCGCCGCGCGCAGGACGCCGGCGGCAGGCGAGCCGTCGAGCGTCGCCACGGCGGCGGCACCGGGGCCGTCGTTCGGCCGGGGCAGCGGCTCCGGCTGGCGCGGCCGCGCCCGCAGGCGGCGCGCCATGAGCGGGCGCATCAGCCGCACGAGAGGCCTGTCGACCATCGTCTCGAACGGCTCGGGCGGGAGCGCCAGCAGGGTCGCGGCGCGATTGGCGAACACGGTGGCCGCCGCGACGTATGCGAGCTCGGCGATGGCCGGCGGAGAGAAACCGGCCCGCGCGAGCCGTTCCAAGTCCGCGCGCGACGGTCGCGGGTCCGCGCGCGAGATCCGGCGGGCGAAGTCGAGCCCGGCCCGCTCGGCGTCGGAGAGGTCGGCCACGTGAAAGGCCCGCTCGAGCCGGGCGATGTAGGCCTCCCGGTAGCCGAGCATCCGCATGACGGCGCGCTGAGCGCCGAAGCAGTAACGGCAGGAGTTGTCCTGGCTCACGACCAGGGCGATCAGGTCGCAGAGGGCCGGAGAGACGTGCGCCACCGGCTTCGACATCATCGAAGCCCAGGACCGTGCGACCCACGGCACCGGAGCGACGCGGGCGACCCAGCCGGGCACGACGCCGAGTCGCTTGCGGACCTCCGCCTTGAGAGCCGGCGGGACAGAGGTGGGCGGCAGCAGGCTCTCCTCCCACTCCATTCCCGTGGTCACTGCGGGCGCTTCCATGCGTCCTCGGGCGCGGGCCGGAGTCTAGCGCATTCGAGCCGTGCCGGCAGCATGACCCGGACCTCCCCTTTGTCGTAGGACGATCGGGCGCCGCCTCGAGCGAAGGACGGATCGGCCGCCGGGTGAATCCGCGCCGCGTCGCATTATGGCTCAGCATAAGGCAAGGCGCAGGTTTTAACCAGAAACGGGCTACCAAACAGATCTGCCGTATTGACACCGAAACTGAAGCGGCGCTACGGCTTCCACTGTCTCGCCCGTCACGAACAGGAGTCGTCCGCTGCGAACGCTTGCCGGCCTCGTCGTCCTCTTCCTCGCCGCCCTCACGCCCGCGCGCTCCGACGCGATATTCCACATCGCACACATCAGCGAGGTGATGTCCGGGATCACCGCGGATCCGAGCGTCGAGTTCGTCGAGATCCGCATGGACCTCGGGTTCCAGAACGCGGTCGGGAACACGCGGCTGACGGCATTCTCGTGCAGCGGGGCATTCGTGGTGCTGCTGACGCTGCCGCCGCCGACGGGACCGGGCGGGAGCGTACCGAACCAGGGTACGGGCCGGCACTGGATCATGGGAACGGCGAGTCTCGCGACGCGTACGACGCCCTCCGTCACGCCGGACTTCACGTTCACGGGGGTCATCCCGAGAGCATGCGGGATGGTGTGCTGGGGCGCGCCGGTGGATCCGGTGTCGGGCTTCGCGCAGGACCCGGCCACGTGGAGCGCGGCCGACCCCAACAACTACGTCGACTGCGTCGCGTACGGTCCCTATACCGGCCCACAGAGAACGGGCGCCGGGCCGCCCGCGACTGCCACGCCTGGCGACGGCGTCCGCAGCCTCAACCGGGTGACGCTCGCGAGCAACGACTTCGCGCTCGACTGCCCGACGCCCACCAATAACGGCCCGCCCGGCG
>VBLD01000266.1 GCA_005879205.1 Deltaproteobacteria bacterium | reverse complement strand
GCGATGAGCCCGCCGTTCAGCTCGCGGAGGAGCTCCTTGTCGACGCGCGGCTTGTAGTGGAAGCCCTCCTGGTAGCCCGCCGTGACCAGCCGGCAGAGGTGCTGGTATCCCTCGCGATTCGTCGCGAGCAGGATCAGGTGGTAGTTGCCGCCCGCCTCGTAGTCGTCTATCCGGCCCGCCTTCTCGAAACGGCTCTGCGGCGCGACGTACATCTCGCAGCCGATGATCGGTTGCACGCCGTGGCGGCGCGCTTCCTGCGTGAACTGCACCGCCCCGAACATGTTGCCGTGGTCGGTGACGGCGCACGCCGGCATCCCGGCGGCTCGCACCCGCGGCATCAGCTCCTTGATCTTGTTGGCGCCGTCGAGCAGCGAGAACTGCGTGTGGAGATGCAGGTGGACGAACGACATCGGCCCGAACCCCTCCTCCCGGTTCCGTCCGCCTGACGCGGGAGCGCACGGTAGCGCGGGGGCCGGCGGCCGTCAACTCGCGGACGGGAAAAACCGAGGAACCCGGAGGCCGAATCGGCGTCGGGTGAGCGAGGTTAGAAAGTCAGACGATGCCCGCCGAGCCGTCCAGGCCCCGTCAGCGCGACGTCGCGGGCGGCCGCAGCCCGATGAAGCCGTCCGGCCGCTTCTCGAGCTCGTACGATTCGCGGCGCGAGGAGACGGTCCGGCCGCGCCCGTCGAGCTCGGTGCGGTCGAATGCGACGGTCGCGTGCTGGCCCTGCGTGCGGATGGACTCGTTCGCGATCGAGACGCGGTACCGGTCGGACTGGCCGAGCCGCTTGCGGAGTGCGGTCGCCTCCGCGTCGGTGGTGACGACGCCGTAGAGGCGGAGCGTGGCCACGTCCTTCCGCTCCCACGCCCCGGCCAGGCGCGCGAGCCAGTCGCGCACGTTCACCTCGGTCATGCGCGGCCGCACCTCGACGCGCCACGTGAGACGCGGGGCCTGCTGGCCGACGCCGTCGGACACGCGGGCCTCGACGGTATGCGTGGCCGCCACCGACGCGGGCGGCGGGACGAACCGCCAGCCCGGTCGCTGGCCCACCCGGCGTCCATCCAGGAACCAGGCGTAGGTGATCGGGTCGCCCGGGTCCTTGTCGGTGGCGCGAACGCTGAAGTCGACGGGCGCGCCCTCCGTCACCCCGAGCGGGTCGCGGCGCCGTGGCTGGTAGCCCACGATCCGGGGGGCGACGTCGGGAGGCGGACAGAGCTTCGACGGACCGGAATTCGATGCTTCCGCGGCGGACGTGTCGTCACGATGCCCGGCGTAGGCGCTGGCGGTCTCCGCGTCGGGATCGGTTGCCGCGACGGACGGCTCCTGGGCGACGCCGACTTCGGGCGACGGCGTCGTGAAGGCCGCCGAGGGCTCGGCGCGCACCGGGCCCCGGTCCTCGTTCCCGGGCGTCGGCCTGGCCGCCGCGGCCTCCCGCGGCGGTGTGGCGCTGGCCGCCGCGGAGAGTCGCTCGGAGGCGGCCGGCGCGGTTCGGACGGAGCGGACCAGGGGCCAGCCGAGGGCGACAACGACGGCCGCGATCAGGGCGGCACCCGCTCGGGGTATCCGCCGATGCGTCGTGCTGGCTCGCGTCAGCACCTGCCGCGCCAGGATCGGCTCCGGCGTGGGCGCATGGCTCGTCTCCTGCGCGTCGAGCGCGGGCATCTGCACGGTGACCCGCTTTCGCGTCTCACACGGCACGACGGTGGTCGTCGTCGCGGGGGCCGCCGGGGCTTTCGCCATCCGGGGCCCCGGGGCGATCGGCGCGACGCGTGGGAGAAAGGCGTCGAGCTCGCTCCGCACCTGCGCCATGCTCTGCTGGCGCTTGGCGGGCGAGCGGCGGATCATCCGGGCCACCAGCGCCGGAACGCCCGGCGGCAGGATGCGCGAGAACTGGGGGACGAGCGGCGCCGATCCGCCGAGCAGGAGGTCGGTCAGCGCGCGGGCGTCCGCACCATCGAAGAACTGCTTCCCTTCGAGCATCTCGAAGAGGACGAGCCCGAGCGCGAAGACGTCGATGCGCGCGTCCTGCTCCTTGCCCTTCAGCCGCTCGGGGGCGGCGTACGGCAGCAGGATCGGCGGGACGGCTCCTGGCCCGCCGTCGAGCCCGCCGAACGCCGCCAGCAGCGCGCGGGGCGGGACGGTCTCCTGGATGAACACCGCTGCCGGCGTCAGGCCGCCGTGGATCACGCCCCGCTCGTGCGCGTAGGCGAGCGCGTCCGCCAGCTGCCACGCGACCTGGAGTGCATCGACGGGGGAGAACGCCCCTCGCTCGCGGAGGACTTGCTCGAGCCGCGGGGCATCGATCGCCGCTTCCACCACCAGAGGCGGTTTGGTGTCCCGGGCGAGCCCCAGGACGGGCACGATGTGCTCGTGCCGTAGCTCGCAGGCCTGGTGGACCCGGCCTTCGAAACGGGCGAGCCGTTCGGGGTCGTCCGCGACGTCTTCCGACCTGACCGTCACGGCGACGATCGTGTCGAGCTCCGTGTCGCGGGCCTGGTAGGTGCCCCCGGCGCCCTGACCGATCTCCTCGAGCAGCTCGTACTTCCCGGCGATGACTTCCCGCATGCGTCCCCCTGTCGCGTGAGCCCGGGCTGGTCGCACCCCGGACCCCTCCGACACCAGATGTCCATCCTGCAAATTGATTCGAAGCCGCCGCGATGTGCTCGCGTCGTCGTCGACGTGCCGGGGCAAGGGGCGTGCCAGTCGGCCAGGGAAAAAGCTACGTTAGTAGGCCACGGTCCGGCCGGCCCGGCTCGTGGGCCTGCACCACCGCGCGACGCTGCAAGGGAGGCGCGGCGCTCGCCGCGGCAGGCGCCGTGTGCGCGGCTCGGCGACGCGCCGTGCGCCGACGACCTGCGCGTCCTGCACGATCGGGCAGGCGCGCGGCTCGCCGCGCCGTCGGCCGGCGTCTCGACCGGCGCCGCAATCGGTGTCGCGCGCAGCGGAAGCCGATGAGGACGCCGTGCGATGACCTCCGTGGCCGTTTCGGCGCCGGGAGCAGTCCCGCACCAGAACCCCGCGTCCGGTGAGGCTCCAAACGAAGGCAGTCGCGACCGCCGCAGCGTCCGCTGCGCGTCACGCCCGCTCGGGCTCGCCTTCACCCGCGTTCCTGGCACGAGCCTTGATGTGCAGCGCGGATCAGCACCGTGCCGCTGCCGTGCGCGGTTCCCGGGCGCAAGCGCCCGAACGTTGAAGGACAGGAAGGTAACATGACACACTCGAAGCGCCTCTTTGTTCTCATCGCCGCCACGTGGCTCGGCGCCGGATTTCTCCAGGCTGCCGGCGCGCCCACCGCCTCCACCTACCTCAGGTTCCTCGAGGTCGAGCGCAACGGCACCGGAGAGGTCAGCGGCCTCAACGGGGCGGCGGGCGTGGCCGTGAGCCCCGACGGGCGGCACGTCTACGCAACCGGTGAGCTCGAGGACGCGCTCGCGGTGTTCGAGCGAGACTCGGCGAGCGGCGCACTCACGTTCGTCGAGGAGCAGAAGGACGTCCTCGACGGTAGCCTCGCAGGCGGAGACGCGGGGCTTCGTCGGTTGAACGGCGCCCACGGGGTGGTCGTCAGTCCGGACGGCGCTCAAGTCTATGTCACGTCGAAGACCGGCGATGCGCTGACAGTCTTCAGCCGCGATGTCGCCACGGGTGCCCTCACCTTCGTTCAGACGAAGTACGACAG
>VBLD01000104.1:16846-20012 GCA_005879205.1 Deltaproteobacteria bacterium | reverse complement strand
AGACCTTCTCGCAGGAGCGCGCCGGCGTGCCGGCGATGGCGCTCGGCATCGTGAGCCAGTGCCTGGACCTCTGCGTCGAGTATGCCCGCACACGCGTCCAGTTCGGGCGGCCGATCGGCGAGTTCCAGCTGATCCAGCTGAAGCTCGCCCGCATGGAGGTGGCGCGCATGAACCTCCAGAACATGATCTTCCGCCAGATCGAGATGGCCGGCGCGGGCAAGCGGATGACGCTCGCCGAGGCGTCGGCCGCCAAGCTCTACTCGGCGCAGGCGGCGATGGAGGTGGCGCTCGAGGCCGTCCAGCTCTTCGGCGGCAACGGCTACATGGCCGAGTTCCAGGTGGAGCAGCTCTGCCGCGACGCCAAGGTGCTGCAGATCTACGCCGGCACGGACGAGATCCAGGTGGGGCAGATCGCGCGCGGCCTGCTGCGCGGCTGAGCCGCCGTCACGCCCGCGCGCCTGGCCTCGGCCGCCGCCGCGATCCGGGCGGCGCCGCTTCGACGTCGACCGGCCCGCCGTTGGCCAGGATGCTCCTCCGAGCGGGTCGCTCCCGCTTCCGGCAGTGCTAGCATCCCTGACTCTCGTCGGGATGGTACCGGCGAAGCACGATGCTTCGCCGGACGCGAAACAGCGCTTTGCGGACCTCCTCCAGCAGGTCGGTGGCCCGTATCGCCGCCTCGAATGCGCGGTCTGAGGCCCTGTGCGCCCGATCGGCCGCTTCACGGGCCTGGACCTTCAGCTTCGCCTCGATACGCATGCGTGCGGACCGGGCGTCCGGCTCCCGGACGCGCCGGTCGGGATACAGCGTCCTCCCGACCGTCCGATCGGCGCAATCCCCCTCCAGATGCGCGTCCGCTCCCCTTCCGTGTCGCGCCCGTCCCGTTGACAGGCCGATCGACACGCGCCTACAGTCCACGATATCCGCTGTCGTGCGGGCTGCGGAACCCGCAGGCCGAGACTGCTCGCTCGCCCCGGCGGCCGATGAGGGCTTCATCGCATATCAAGGGGCAGCGTTCGATGCCGTCGCAATCGGCGCCTCCGCGGGTGGCGTGACCGCGCTCCAGGCGGTCATCGGCGCCCTGCCCGCCCGCTTCCCCGCCGCCGTCTTCGTCGTCCAGCACCTCGACCCGCGCCACAAGAGCCTGCTCGCAGACCTGCTCGGCCGCCACGCCCAGATGGCAGTGAAGGAGGCTGTCAACGGTGAACGGATCGAGCCGGGCACCGTCTACATCGCGCCGCCCGACACGCATCTGCTCGTGGCCAATGGGCACATCTCGCTCACCAGCTCCGAGCTCGTCCACTTCACGCGCCCCTCGGTCGACCTCCTGTTCGAATCCGTGGCGGCGGCCTATCGGGACCGGGCGATCGGGGTCATCCTCACCGGCTCGGGCCTCGACGGCGCCACCGGCATCCGTGCCATCAAGGAGCAGGGCGGCACGACGATCGTCCAGGACCCGGCCGACGCATTGCATCCGAGCATGCCGTCGAACGCCTACGCGACCGGTTGCGTCGACTTCAAGCTCCGGCTCGACGACGTCGGTCCCGCCATCGTCCGGCTCGTCCTCGAGAGCTGGACCACACCGGCAGAGGACGCCTGATGAGCGACGGCCTAGACGATCTGGACGGCAAGGACGCCGACGAGACCGGCGCAGAGCACGGCGCCGAGGCGGCCGACCCGGGCTTCCACAAGCTCCTCGACAAGCTCCACCTGGAGCACAACTTCGATCTCCGGCAGTACAAGGAGGCTTCGCTCCTCCGCCGGGTGCTCCGCCGGATGACCCAGGTCCACTGCAAGGGGTTCGAGGAGTACATCCGCCGCCTCGACCGCAACCGCGACGAGTACGCCGAGCTGCTGAACGTCATCCTGATCAACGTGACCACCTTCTTCCGCGACCCCGACGCCTGGCGGCTGATCCGCGAGCGCGTCCTGCCCGACCTCCTCCGGGAGGCAGCCGCGACGCGCGGCCTGCGCTTGTGGTGCGCCGGCTGCTCGTCGGGCGAGGAGCCGTACACGCTCGCCATGCTGGTCGCGGACTGTCTCAGCGCTCCCGCGAGCGAGTACGACATGACGCGCTCGGCACCGCGCGCGCGGGACTCTACCGGCTGCAGGCGCTGACGGACGTGCCGCGCGAGTTCGTCGACAAGTACTTCCTGCGCGAGGGGCAGACGTACCGCGTCCGGCGCGAGCTGCGGAAGTGGTGCATCTTCGGACGCCACGACCTGACGCAGGACTCGCCGCTCTCGCACATCGACCTGCTCGTCTGCCGCAACGTGCTCATCTACTTCGACGGCCAGCTACAGGAGCGTGTCCTGCCCCGGCTCCAGTACGCCGTCCGGGAGCGCGGCTATCTCTTCCTCGGAAAGTCGGAGTCGGCGCTCGCCCGCTCGCGCCGGTTCGTGCCGGTCGACTTCAAGTGGCGGATCTTCCAGCGCGTGACACCGCCGGAGCTGACCGGGAAGCCGGTGGGGGTGGCCGACGAGGCGCCGCTCCGGACGGGGCCGCGCCGCCCCGCCCGCACGGAGTCTCCGGCCACGCCGCGCGTGCAGGGCATGATCGAGACGCTCCAGTCGGCGGTCATGGTGATCGGCCCGACCGACACGATCGTCACCTGGAACCCCGCCGCCGAACAGCTCTTCGAGATCCCGACGGACGGTGCGCTCGGCAAGAAGTTCCGGGACCTCGACATCAGCTACCGGATGGAGGGCCTTCGCTCCCGAGTCGAGGAGGTCAAGGCGAGCCTCGCCCGGACGCGGATCGCCACGGTCAGCTTGCCGCGCCGCTCCGGCGACGTCCTCCACGTCTCGGTCTCCATCGCCCCGCTCTTCGACGATCAACGCCGCCTCGCGGGGATCATGGTGACGGCCGACGACGTGAGCGAGCAGGCGCGGCTGCGCGAGGAGGTCAACCGCATCTCCGAGCAGTCCGCCACCGCCAACGAGGAGCTGCAGTCGACCAACGAGGAGCTCGAGACCACCAACGAGGAGCTGCAGTCGACCAACGAGGAGCTCGAGACCACCAACGAGGAGCTGCAGTCGACCAACGAGGAGCTCGAGACCACGGTCGAGGAGCTGCAGTCGATCAACGCCGAGCTGGCGACGCTGAACGCCGAGCTCGAGAAGCGGACGGCCGAGCTGAACCGCCTGGACCAGCTCCACCAGAGCGTCGT
>VBLD01000104.1:1955-16777 GCA_005879205.1 Deltaproteobacteria bacterium | reverse complement strand
CCATGTGGGGCCTCAAGGCGGAGGACGCGCTCAACCGCGACTTCTTCTCCCTGCCGATCCGCGACGTGACGTCCCTCCTCCGCGAGCCGGCCGCAGCCGTGCTCGCGCGGCGATCGGCACACACGGTCGAGGGCGTCCCGCACGGGCGGGACGGGAGCAGCCGGCGGACCACGGTCGAGCTGCACCCGCTGGTCGCGGGCGATGGGGCCCCGATCGGCATCCTCGGGATCGCGGAAGCGGGCAGGTGACGGGCAGCAGCCGGTAGGACGCGGATGGCGGAGGGCGACATGGAGTGGGCGGTGCACGAGGCGCTGGCCGCCGTCGGGCTGTCCGTTGCGCTCGTCGACGGTCAGGAGCCCTTCAGGGTGCGCTGGGCGAATGCGGCATTCGCGCGCGAGCTCGGGGCGGTCGGGGCGGCGATCGAGGGCCAGCCGCTGCTCGCGCTCATGGGCTGCGCGGACGCGGGAGCGTCCGCCGTCCTCGAGAGAGTTCATGCCGAGGGGTCGACGTCGCTCGTCCTCGCCCGGGGTGAGGGTCGACACCGGCGCGAGCGCGAGCTGATCCTGTTGCNNNNGTGCTGGTGCTCGTACGCGACGTCACCGAACGCGAGCAGGCCCGGGGACGGCTCGAGGCGGAGAACTTCCGGCTGGCGCAGCTCGCGACCATCACACGACAGCTGCTGTCGCTCGAGCCGCCGCGCGTCCTCGACGCGGCCGTCGGAGCGGCGTGCAGCATCTCGAACGGCCCGACGGCGATCTACCTCGTGGGCCCGGGTGGCGAGGTCCGGCGGACGGCGACGGCGGGGATGTCGATCGACCTCGCCGACCTCATGCCCCTCGTCCTTCGACCCGGCCAGCTCCCCTTGCTCGCAAGAGCGCTCGAATCCGGTCAGCGGCAGTCCGTCCCGTACGCTCCCACTCTCCCGGCGGACGAGCGCACGCTGCTCCGCGACGCGGCAGCCCGCTGGCTCGTGGTGACACCGATCCGCGGCCGGCAAGGGATCATCGGGGCCCTCGTCACCCTCTGGCGCCAGCGGATGCCCGGGGAGGCGCTGCCGTTCATCGACCTGATCGCCGGCCAGATCGGCATCGCGGTCGAGCACGCTCGCGAGTACCGGGCGGCCAACGACGAGCGGGCCCGGCTCGAGCTGATCCTCGCGCAGATCCCGGATGCCGTCCTGATCGCGGATGCGGCGGGGCAGCTCGAGCGCACCAACGCCGCCGGCCGCCGTCTCCTCGGGCTCGGGCCGGGCGACGCGTTGCCGTCGCTCGATGCGTTGCAAGCGACGATCACGTGGCGGCGACCGGACGGGCGATTGTCTGCCGACGGCGAGCAACCGCTCGCCCGGGCGCTCCACGGCAACCCGAGCACGGGCCTCGCTCACCTCAGCACGAAGGGTTCGCGCGACGAGCGGTGGTTCCAGAGCACGGCGGCCCCGCTCCGCGATCACGAGGGGACGGTCGTGGGCATGATCGGCGTCCTGACCGACATCACCGAGGTGAGGCAGGTGCAGGAGCGGCTGCAGCTGCTCGTCGACGCGACCTTCGTCCTCACCCTGCCGAACTACACGACCGCCCTGGAGGAGGTCGCCCGCCTGGCCGTCCGCTCGTTCGCCGACTGGTGCGCGGTCGACATCCTCGAGGACGGCGGGGTGCGCCGTCTCCCGGTGGCGCATGCCGATCCCGCCGGGGCGCCGCTGGCGGCCGCGCTCGAACGGATCGGGCCGCACGCGGGCTCGCTCGTCCAGGCGGCGGAGCCCGCCATTCACGACGACGTCCGCTGCACCGGGCTCCTGACCGCCACCGAGCGACCGAACGATCCCGACTTCCTGGCCGCCCTGGACGTGCGCTCGTGCATGACGGCTCCGATCACCGTCCGCGGCCAGACCCTCGGCGTCATGCACTTCGCCGCCGCGCAGTCGGGCCGGCGATACGAGCGCGCCGATCTGGCCGTGGCCGAGGCGCTCGCCTGGCGCGCCGCCCTCGCCATCGACCGCGAGCGACTCTACGAGGAGGCGCGCGAGGCCAACCGGCGGAAGGACGAGTTCCTGGCCGTCGTCTCCCACGAGCTCCGGACGCCGCTCGCGCCGCTGCTCACGTGGGCGGAGATCCTGCGCCGCCGGCCCGACGAACAGCATGCCGCCCAGGCCGCCGACGTGATCGAGCGCAACGTGCGGATGCTGCGCGGGCTGATCAGCGAGCTCCTCGACCTCGCGTCGATCACCGGGGGCAAGATGCGCCTCGAGCGCGCGCGGTACGACTTCACCGACCTCGTGCGCAGGCCGTTCGAGGACATGGGCCCGCAGGTGGCCGAGAAGGCGATCGCCCTCGAGTTTCGTCCGGCGACCGAGCCGTTGCCCGTCGAGGCCGATGCCGGCCGGGTGCAGCAGGTGGTCACGAATCTGATCTCCAACGCCCTCAAGTTCACGCCGGCGGGAGGCACGATCACGGTCGTCACCGAGGAGGCGAGCGGCGCCGCGTGCCTGCGCGTGCGCGACACCGGCATCGGCATCGCGCCCGAATTCCTGCCGCACGTCTTCGAGATGTTCCGCCAGCAGGAGGAAGGCCCGCGCCGCGTGCAAGGCGGGCTCGGCATCGGGCTCGCGCTGGCGAGGCAGATCACGGAGCTGCACGGCGGGGACATCGAGGCGCGGAGCGAGGGCCCCGGCCATGGTGCCGAGTTCATCGTCCGGCTGCCGCTGCGGGAGGCCGCGGCGGCAGCAGAACCGCGCGCTGAGCAGTTCGCCGCGAGCCTCGAGGACAGGCGGGTGCTGCTGGTCGAGGACGCCGCCGACAGCCGCGAGGCGATGCAGGAGGTGCTCGAGCAGTTCGGCGCGCAGGTGGTGCCGGCAACGAACGGCCGGGACGCCCTCGAGAAGCTCAACGGCGCCGCCCCCGACCTCGTCGTCTGCGACCTCCGGATGCCGGTGATGGACGGCTACGAGTTCGTGCGACGCCTGCGCGCCGACCCCTTGCGGGCGGATCTCCCGGTGGTCGCCGTCTCGGGGTTTGGCGAGGAGAGCCGCAACGCCTCGCGCGACGCGGGCTTCGACGCCTACTTAGCCAAGCCCGTCGACGCCTCGACGCTCGTCACCTTGATCCAGAACACGCTCCGCGCGCGCCGCAAGGCGTCCTGACGCGTTGACACGGACGCTCCGAGCCACGATCCTCGGCCCGTGCCCGACGCGCTCGACGAGCTGCTCGCGATCCTCGACCTCGACGAGCTCGAGGTGAACATCTTCCGCGGCCGGAGCCCCCAGGAGCAGCGCCAGCGGGTCTTCGGCGGCCAGGTCGCGGGCCAGGCGCTGGTCGCCGCCGGGCGCACGGTCGAGGGCCGCATCGTACACTCGCTGCACGCGTACTTCCTGCAGCCCGGCGACCCCTCCGCGCCGATCCTCTACCAGGTGGACCGCATCCGCGACGGCCGGAGCTTCACCACCCGTCGCGTCGTCGCCATCCAGCACGGGCGCGCGATCTTCCACCTCTCGGCCTCGTTCCAGCGCGACGAGCCCGGACCCGAGCATCAGGTCACGATGCCCGAGGCGCCCCCACCGGACTCGCTGCCGACGTTCGAGGAGCGGATCGGGCCGCTGCTCGCGGACGTGCCCGAGCCGGTCCGGCGCTGGATGTCGCGCGATCGTCCGATCGAGGTCCGCTCGGTCGACTTCGTCGACCCGTTCCATCCCACCCCGCGCCCGCCCCGGCAGCTCGTCTGGATCCGGACGCGCGGCCCCCTGCCCGACTCGCTGCTCCTGCACCAGTGCGTCGCGGCGTACGCCTCGGACCTGACGCTCCTCGACACCGCGACGCTGCCGCACGCGATCGCCTGGAACGACGGTCGCTACGTCATGGCGAGCCTCGATCATGCGATGTGGTTTCACCGGCCCTTCCGGGCCGACGAGTGGCTGCTGTACGCGCAGGAGAGTCCGTCGGCGTCGGGCGCGCGGGGGCTCGCGACGGGGCGGCTGTTCACGCGTGACGGGCGGCTGGTGGCGTCGGTGGCGCAGGAGGGATTGATGCGGCCGGTGGGAGAGCGGCGGGGCTGAGGGGTAACGCGCCCGGCCGTGCGAGTCACGGCTGCACGCAAGCGCCGCGAGGACTGCGCCGTGCCGCGGGGCGCACGCAGCCTCGACCGGAGCACGCAGCAGCGTCTGCTTGCAAACGAATTCCGTCCGGGAGGCGATCCCGGCAGAGGTCTCGGCGTTGGCGGTCGGCTGCGAAGACCTCGACCCGTTCGCGCTCGACGCGCGGATGGGAGCGGTCGTGCGGGCGCGGCAGCGCATCGACTGGCAGACAGGTCGGCTCCTCCGCGTCTTCCTCGATCGCCGCCTTTACCGGCTGATGGGATTCTCCTCGGCCGGCCGCTACCTGATCGAGCGCCTCGGCAGCTCGGCACGGAAGGCGCGGGCTCTCGTCGCCCTCGAGCGGAAGACCTGGCAGGCGCCGGCGCTCGGGGACGCCTACCGCGCTGGAGACCTGTCCTGGGTCCGCGCGTTCACGTTGGTTCCCATCGTCACCCAAGCGACGGCCGCGGCCTGGATCAGCCGGGCCCAAGAGGTGACCGTTCGCCGCCTCGGTGACGAAGTCGAGTGGGCGCTCTGTGGCCGCGACGGCGTGACGCCGGTGGCGCCCCCACCCGCCGGGGCAACGCTCGACGGATGGCAAACGTGTGCGCGTACCGAGTCGGAGCTGGCGGACTCGGAGATCATCTTCACGGCGCCCGCCTCGGTCGTGGCGCTCTTCCGGACGGCGATTGTCGCCTTCACGAGCCGAACCGAGTGGTACTGGTTGGGTTGCGAGGAACTTCTTCGCCACGTGCGCGCCGAGTGGACGGCACAGCCCCGACATCGCGATCCCATCTTCGAGCGCGACGGGTGGCGGTGTGCGGTGCCGGCGTGCACGAGCCGGCGGAACCTGCACGACCACCACATCCTCTTTCGCTCCAGCGGCGGCGAGAACGTGCGCCACAACCGCGTCGCCGTCTGCGCCGCGCATCACCTGCACGGCATTCACGCGGGCCGTGACCGGGCGTGGGGCACGGCTCCCGGCGGGATCACCTGGGAGCTCGGCGTTCGTCCGGGACGCCCGGCGCTACTCCGTCTGGAAGGCGACCGCTATGCGACCTGATCACCGGATACAGAGGCTAGCGCTCGCGGGGGCGCCCACGCGTTGAGCGCGCCGGGCAGCACGCTGCGCCCGCCCGGACACCCGTTCGCCCGCCGTCACCCCGCGCCGCGCGTCAAGAACTCCACCACGGCGCCCGTGAACGGGTCGTTCCGATCGCCCGCCACCATGTGCCCCGCATCCGACACGTCCACGTATCGCGCATGCGGTACCAGCGCGAGGAAATGCCGTGCGTCCTCCTCGGCCACGACGTCGCTCATGCGGCCGCGGACGAGGAGCGTCGGCACGCGGAGGCCGCGCGCGGCGCGGTCGAGCCGCTCGGGGTCGCGGCGCGCGTTGATCCGTTGCTCGCCGGTCATGAGTCTGGGGTCCCAGTGCCACCGATAGCGGCCGTCGGGGTCGAGACGCAGGTTCTTCTTGAGGCCGGCCGTGTCCTTGGGCCTCGGGCGGTGCGGGACGTAGGCCGCCACGGCCTCGGCCGCCTCCTCGAGCGTCGCGAAGCCGTCGGGGTGGCTCGTCATGAAGGTCACGATCCGGCCGACGCCCTCGGGCTGGACGCGCGGCGTGATGTCCACCAGCACCACCGCCGACGCGCCGGGCGTGGCGGCTTCGCCCTCCGCGATGAGCACGGCGAGGCCACCGAGCGACGCCCCGATGAGCGCGGGAGGGCCTCCGAGGTCGGCCGCGACAGCGCGCACGTCGGCGGCGAAGGCGTCCACGGTGTAGTCGCCGTCGGGCGCCCAGGCGCTCTCGCCGTGGCCGCGGAGATCGAGCGCGACGGCGTGGAAGCCGCGCTCGGCCAGCGCGGCTGCGGTCCCGCCCCAGGCACCCCGGGTCTGCCCGCCGCCGTGCAGCAGGAGCACCGGCGGCGCCGACGGGTCGCCGTGCGCGTCGGCCACCAGCTCGAGCGCGCCGGCGCGGAAGCTCACCCGCCGCGGACGCCTCACGAGTCCCGGTGCACCGTCTCGGGCGAGAAGGCGGGCACGCAGACGGCGATGTACTCGGCGCCCTCCGGTCCGGGCGAGCTGTACTGGACCCACTCGCCGCGATGCGCGACGACCGCCTCGCCGGCCCGCACGTCGATCGTGCCGGTCGCGTGTCGCACGCGCAGCATGCCGGCCAGCACCACCGTGTACTCGTCGAAGGCCGGCGTCTGCCCCGGCTCGACCCAGCCGCTCGGGCTCCGCATGTGCGCCACGCTCACCGCGGCGGTTCCCGAGTTGACGCGGCCGACGTACTCCTCGATCGACTTCGGCAGGTTGCCGGCCGCGACGATCCGCGTGGGCGACGGGATGTGGGTGGGCACGAGCGGCGCGATGGTAGCAGAGTCCCGCGGGCGAGGTCACGCCGGACGTGCCGGGCGTATCCAGTAGCCCTCGGAGCGGATGGCCTCGCCGAGCGCAAAGCCGACCGGTGCCGCAAAGCCCGGCCCATCGTGGACGAAGGTGTGGTACTCGCCGCGCTCGCCGCAGAGGTCCACGTCCGCCCGGGCCGCGAGCGCCGCCACGAAGCGCTGATCGAACGGCGCGCCGAGCCAGCACGGGTCGACGCGATCCTCCATGACACTCACCACGACGGCGCGGAATCCCGCGGCGAGGAACTGCGCCACCACCTCGGACGGCGCCCAGCCCCAGAGCGGCTCGACGTGTGCGAGTCCGGCGCGCGCCGTCCGCGTCTCGAACCAGGCCTGCACGTCGGCCAGGTGGAGGTTGCCGAAGACGAGACCCGCGACGCCGCGCTTGCGGAGCTCGCCGAGCATCTCCTCGAAGCGCGCCTCGTAGGCCTCGGGCGCCGCCGGCACCTGGAGGAGCTCCGCGCCGAGCGCCCGCGCCTGCCGCGCCACCAGCTCGCCGTCGACGCCGTGGAACCGCACCGTCCCATCCGCGCCCGCCATGTTGACCAGGAGGGTCGGCCGGTAGCCCGAGAGGAGCGCGCGCTGGCGGGCGAGCGTGCTGTCCTTGCCGCCGCTCCACGCGACGGCCACCGGCCCGTCGATCGCGGGCAGCTTCGCCGTCGTCGCCTCGAAGCCCTCGCAGCGGGCGACCGGCAGGCGAGGATAGCGGGCGAAGCGACGGTCGGTCGCGGCACGGCCGCACTGCCAGAAGTTCGAGCCGCGCGCCGACATCACGCGGCGCGCGTGCCGGCACGTCGCGCAGAGGCCGGCCGCGGTCAGTGGAGCTTGGCGATCGCCTGGTTCATCGCGGCGAGCAGCGGGGCCGGGTCGCGCTCGTCGTAGAAGTACTTGTAGTTGTCGCGCGGCGCATGGATCTCGGGATCGAGCGTCCCGTCGGACTTGAGGAAGTACGTGCGCGGGATGTACTCGCCGTCGGGCGCGTACTTGGTGCTGAGCTCCTTCTCCTTGTCCCGGTCGAGCCGGACCATCACGAAGCGCTTCGTCTCCTCGACGACCTTCGGGTCGTGGAAGACGCCGCTGTAGTTCTGACAGTGCGGGCACCACTCGGTGAAGAAGACCAGGCAGACGGGCTTCTTCTCCTTCTTGGCGGTGGCGAGCGCGTCCGTGTACGGCACCCACTTGACCGCCTGGTCGTTCCAGTCGCCTTCGGCGCGGGCCGCGCCGGCGACGAGCAGCAGAGCACCGGCCGCGAGGCCGAGGCGGACGAGCGTGCGGGTCACGATGGGCATCCGATTCCCCTAGCAGAAATCCCGGCGGCGGCCCAGCAACTTGACCGACCCCGGACGCTACGCTAACCGCACCCCGCCGATGCTTCTCGGCTGGGCGCACCCGGCGGCCGGCGCCGTGACGATCCTCCTCGCCGCCCGCGGCGCGAGCCTCGGGCTGCGCGGCCGGGCCGGGCGCCCCGCCGCGGAGCACTACCGCGCTCGCCACGCGGCGTTCATGCCGTGGGTCTACGGCCTCGTCCTCGTGAGCTGGGCGGGCGGGCTCGCCAGCATCTGGGCGCTGCGCGACGACCTCGCGCCCGCGGCGAGCGGGCACTTCGCGGTCGGCACGGCGATCGTCGCGCTGTTCAGCGCCGCCGCGCTCGTCTCGCGGTGGATCGCCACGGACGCGCGCGCGCGCGCGATCCATCCGTGGATCGGCGCGGCGGCGCTGCTCCTCTGCGGCGTGCAGGTCTTTCTCGGCCTGCAGATCATGCCGCACTGACTAGGAGCGCGACCCAAGACATCTTGGGTCGCGAACCGGACGCGAGGGTGTTCCGTCGGGATCACGCCCGACTGTCCTGCCGCGGCTGGCAAAGCCAGCGCGGCAGACGAACACGCCCGGTTCCGCAGCCGCCGCCGACAGGCCCAATTGCCAACGGATCAACATGAGAGTCGCGACGCCTTTTGAACGGCGCGTGTCCGTTCCGCCGCGCTGGCTTTGCCAGCCGCGGCACGGCGGTGGCGCGTGACGTGAGCGCCACACGCTCGCGTCTGTGTCCGCGACCCAAGAAGTCTTGGGTCGCGCTCCTAGCCCGGCCGGTACACCAGGTCGCCGCCGATCGCCCGCAGCGTGCCCGACACGGGGAACGCCAGCCGGCCGATGCGCAGCGTGACGCTGAACGGTCCGGGCCGGACGGCGGCCGACGGGAGGCGCGCCCCAAGGACCAGGCTCGTGCGCTGGTTGCCGCCGATCGAGAGCCGCAGGATGCCGCCGGCGAGCGTGCCGCTCGGATCGCGGAAGCCGAGGCGCGCGCCGCCGGGACCCGCCACGAGCAGACTGCTTCTCACCGTGACGCTCAGGATCGCCGCTCCGCCCGACGTCAGCTCGACGCCGACGTCGGCACCGGGGAGTCCGAGCTCGGCCGGCACGACGGGGAGGCTCCCGACGAGGCCGAGGTGAACGGAGCCGCCGCGCGACCGGGAGAGCCGCAGGTGGGCGACGTCGAACGCTCCGACGCTGGCGAGCGGCCCCGCGTTCCCGGCCTCGTCCGTCGCCCGCAGCGCGAGGAAGAAGGCGCCGGCGGGCAGTCGGAAACGACGCGTCTCGGCCGTGCCCGCCGCGGCCGGCGGCGCGATCTCGACCGGCGTGGCGGCGGCGAAGCTCGTCCGGTCGATCGGAGCCGCCGCCGCGCGGAGCTCGTAGCGCGCCGCCCTTCCGCAGCGGCCGTCGTCGCCGACCGCCGTCCAGTCGAGCTCGGCCTTCCTCGGCGCCCGCCGGAAGCGCAGGTCGTCGATCCGCGCCGGACGGCGCGTGTCGGTGCCGTACGTTCCCGTGTTCCACTCGTCGTGCCGCGCCTTCCGCCACTGGTCGGGTTGGCACGTCGGCCCGGCGGTCGACCAGACGAAGAGCATGCCGAGGCGGCTCGTCTCGACCACCTCGACCCGGCCGTCGCCGTCGAGGTCGCCGATCGACGGGGTGGCCGTCTGCCACTGTCCGGTCAGCTTCGGCCACCCCGCGGGCTCGGCCCCGCTGGCGTCGAAGGCGTGCACGAAGAAGCCGGCGCTGGTCACCACCGCCTCGGGCCGGCCGTCGCCGTCGAGGTCGGCCACCGCCGGGCCACTGAAGAACTGCCAGTCCTCCACGACGCGCGGGAAGGCGGGCTTCTGGACGCCGCTCGCCGCGTCCCAGACCGAGAACAGATGATCGAAGGTGAGGCGTCCACCCGAGCCGAAGATGAAGAAGACGATGCCGTTGCCGAGCGAGCCGGCGAGGTAGTCGAGCTTCCCGTCGCCGTCGAGATCCGCGAAGGCGGCGTGCGACGTGTAGTAGTGGCTCGGCTGGTCGGAGGCGCGCGCCAGGCCGCCTTCGGGCGTCGCCTCGTCGAGGTCGCCGCCCGCGCCCGTCGCGCCGAACGGCGCGCCCTGCATCGTGACGAGCTTGGTGCCGTCGGCCCGGTAGACGGCGGCGTCGCCGAAGAACGGGGAGAGCGCGACCTCCTTCTTCCCGTCGCCGTCGACATCGGCGACGATGGGCGAGGTCGAGACGCCCTCGGCCACCAGGGGCACGGCGCTGACCTGCAGCGAGGTGGGCTTCACCGGCCAGCCCGGCGCGATCGTGCCGTTCGCGCGGATGACGTAGGCCCGGCCCGAGCCGCCGATCGAGGGCCCGTAGGTCTCGTTCGTGCCGACCACGATCTCGTTGGTGCCGTCGCCGTCGAGGTCGGCGATCGCGGCGCTCGAGGCGATCGCGCGCGGCGCGAACTCGTCGACACCGGACACCGTCGAGGGGTCGAAGACCGCAATGGGGAACGGCGCCATGCGGGTGCCGTCGGCGTGCCAGACGTAGAGCTTCTGCGCCGCGTCGCCGACGACGATCTCGAGGCGCCCGTCGCCGTCGAGGTCGCCGAGTGCCGGCGTCGCGCCGATGCCCTCGCCGCGCGAGGCGTTCGGCACCTGCGCGTGCGGCGGGTAGGGATCGCGGCTCGTGCCGTGGTCCGTCGACACCGGGAAGCCCGCACACACCGTCCCGTCCGCGTGCCAGCAGTAGACCTGCCCGTCGCTCGCCGCGGCGACGATCTCCTGCATCCCGTCGCGGTCGAGGTCGGCGACCGCGACGCCGCCGTTGATCGAGGCCCAGGAGAGCGGCACCTCGCCGTTCGCCGGGTCGCCGTCGAACGCGGGCGAGGTGGCGAGCGGCAGGTGTCGCGGCAGGTCGGTGTGCACGGGAAAACCCGCGAGCTCGGTGCCGTCGTCGCGGATCGCATGCACCTCGCCGTTGCCGCCGCCGAAGACGATCTCGAGACGGTTGTCGTCGTCGAGGTCGACGAGCGCGATCGACAGCGACTCGAGCGATCCGTCGAAGACGCGCGGGAACCCCGGCCGGTCCTGCGGGTCGGGATGGCGGACCCACACCGCCATGCGGTCCTCGCCGAGGTTGCCGAGGTCGTCGGTGACGCGCAGGCGGAGCGTGTAGAGACCGTCGCCGAGGCCGCTCGTGTCCCAGGCGGCGGTGAAGTCGTCCACCCCGTTCGCCGACGAGAGGGCGGGATCGGAGGCGGCCGAGCCGCCCGCCAGCGGCGTGAAGGCCGCCGGCTCCACCCCCTGCCCCACCTCGAGCGTGTAGGCGAAACGCGACGCCCAGCGGGCGTTCGCGTAGAAGCGGACGGAGACCGTCCCGTCGACCAGCGTGTACCAGTCGGGCGCGTCGATGTCGGCCTCGGGCGGAATCGTCGTCGCCGCCACCCGGTCGACGGCCGCGCGCGCGTTGATGCGCCCGTAGCCGGTCCACTTGTCCCACCCGACCGACACCGGATAGGTCGTCGGGTCCGCGGGGGTCACGTCGTCGGCCGTCCGGTCGATGATCTGCCGCACCTCCTGCGCCGAGATGTCCCTGAGCGCGAGCCGCTCGACCGGCAGGAGCCCGGCCGCGATCAGGGCATGCGCGCGCGCGAAGACGAGCCCGGCCACCCCGGCGGCATGCGGCGTCGACGACGACGTCCCGCTCGCCGTCGTGCTGTAGTTGGCGTGATCGGGCTCCGGGCCGTTGCGGCCCATCTCGGTGCTCGGCACGTCGGTCGGCGCGACGACGTCGAGGTGCGCCCCGTAGTTGGCGAAGCTGGCCTTCTGGAGCCAGGTCCTGGTGCTGCTGCGGCTGTCGGCGGTGACCGCACCGATCGTCATCACGTCGTCGAGGACGGCGGGCACGTTGTGATGAAAGCTGAACTCGTTGGCCGAGGCGTTGACCGCGAGCACGTTGTGGCGCGTCGCATAGTCGAACGCGCCGCGCAGGAGCCGCGACGAGGTGAGGCAGCCGAGCGACATGCTGATCACCTGCGCCCCGTTGTCGACCGCGTAGAGGGCGCCCTTGGCGACGCCCTCGCTCGTGCACACGAAGGTGTCCTCGATGCGCACGTTCATCAGCGGACAGTCGGGACAGACTCCCGCGATGCCGCGGCCGTTGTCCGCCGCGGCCGCCGCGATGCCGGCGCGTCCGGTGCCGTGGCCGTAGAACCGGTGGTCGAACTCGTCGCCGTCGTCGTCGTCCGCGTCCCAGCCCGAGAGGTCGTCGACGTAGCCGTTGCCGTCGTCGTCGAGGTGATTCGCGAAGACGCGGAGGTCGCCACGGTCGAGCGCGCCCGAGCCGTTCGTGTCGCTGACCCGCGCGTCGCACGCGTAGTCCTGCACGTTGAAGACGCCGTCGGCATTGCAGTCCCAGGGGTCCTCGATGGGAGCCGTACAGCACGGGCCCGCGGGCGGCGGGAGCTCGCCGCGGTTCAGCCAGATCTTGTCGCGCAGGTCTTCGTGGTCGTAGTCGACGCCGGAGTCGAGGATGGCGATGACCGCGTCGGGACCGCCGGTGGTCACCCGCCAGGCGAGGTCGGCCGAGATGCCGCTCGCGCCCGACGTGGTCGGCACGTCGTCGTTGAACCCGAGGAGGTTCCACTGCCCGGTCGGCCCGAAGCAGTCGGTCGCCGGCGGGCAGATGTCGGCGGCGTAGCGCGGGTCGTTCGGGGCCATCTCCGGGAAGCTCGCGGCCGTCCTTCGAGCCGACGCAGCGAGGAGCGCGAGGGCGAGAACAGAGACCGCGAGCCGGCGCATGGGCGGCGGAACCTACCTGCGAAGCCGCGACCAAGGCAAGTGAAAACCGTCGGCCGGTCGATCAGATGCGGCGGCGGTCGTCGTCCGGGAAGGGGTACTCCATGTGGCGCGCGGTGGCGCGGCCGACGGCCTCGCCGAAGTAGCGGGCGACGACCCGGAGCGCCATGTCGATGCCGGCCGAGATGCCGGCCGACGTGATCACCGTCCCGTCCTCGACGACGTGCAGACGGTCCTCGACCGTCACCCCGGGGAAGGAGGCACGCATCCAGTCGAGCGACCGCCAGTGCGTCGTCGCCCGCCGGCCGTCGAGGAGGCCCGCCTTGCCGAGCAGCATGCTCCCCGTGCAGACCGAGGCGAGCGCCTCGACGCCCGCGGCCCGTGCGCGGATCCAGTCGAGCAATCGCTCGTTCTGCAGCTCGCGTCGCGTGCCCCACCCGCCGGGGACGACGAGCACGTCGAGCGACGGGCAGGCGTCGAGCGTGCAGTCGGGGATGACGCGCAGGCCGCCGGTCGCGACGATCGGGCCGGGCGCCTCGGCCACCAGGAGGACCTCGAAGGGCGACGGCTCCTCGCGCCGCCGCTCCTCGTCGAGGCGAACGACCGAGAAGACCTCGAACGGCCCGCAGAAGTCGAGCACCTCGACGTCGGGAAAGACGAGGATGCCCACCCGCTTGCGCGTCGTGCCGGTCGTCACAGCGGCTCGGTGCCCGTCTTGCCCCCGAAGCGCGGCAGATCGTCGGCGATCGCCACCCACGGCGCCCGGTCGTCGAAGTAGAAGTGCGCCTGGGGCAGCGCCTCGACCGCGCCGTCGAGGTTGGCGAGCACGACGTCGACGTAGTCGGGATGCAGGGTCGACTCGCAGAAGAGCGAGCTGCCGCAGCGGCCGCAGAAGCTCCGGGTACCGTGCTCCGAGGACCGGTAGCGCACCAGGCGCTCCTCGCCGGCGAGCATCCGGAAGCGTTCGAACGGCACTCCGATCCACGTGACGTACCCCGCGCCGTGGGAGCGGCGGCACATCGAGCAGTGGCAGTGGGCGCAGAAGAGCGTCGGCACGTCGATCTCGAATCGCACCTCGCCGCAGAGGCAGGCACCGAGGACCGGGGCGTTCGCCATGCGTGCACGCTAGCAGATTTCCGTCGGGCGCGGCCACGGCGGACGCCGCGGCGCCTGTCATGCGGCTCACGAATGAATGCTTGCACGGCCACGAGTGTCGCAACGCTGCAGACGGTCCGTCGCCTTCCAGCCTCCGTTTTCGAGCGCCGTCTCGGGCATGGGTGTTGCTCGCGTCGAGCGCTTCCATGCACCGGCCCCTCGTCCTCCGCATTCTCGCCCTGCTCGTCGTGCTGACGGCCGCCGGGTCGCGTGCCTGGGGCTTCACGTGTGAGCTGTCGGCCCAGTGCAACAGCTTCAACGCCTGCATCGACGACACCTGCGACCCGAGCAACCCGAGTGCCGGCTCCGACGGCTGCGTGCACACGCCCGTGAGCGACGGCACGCCCTGCGACGACGGCAGCCAGTGCACCTCCAACGACAGCTGCCAGCAGGGGATCTGCACCGGCGGCATGCAAATGCCGGACGGGAGCGAGTGCGACGACGGCAACCCCTGCACGGTCAACGACGTCTGCCTCGGCGGGTTCTGCTCGGGCGACATCGCGCCCGACGGGACCCCGTGCGACGACCTGAACCCGTGCACCGCGGACGACGCCTGCCAGCAGGGGAGCTGCACGGCCGACCTGCTCGACGGCACGCCCTGCGACGACGACAACCCCTGCACGGCGAACGACGTCTGCAGCGCCGGCTTCTGCAGCGGCGACCCCGAGCCCGAGGGGGCGACCTGCGACGACGGCAATCCCTGCACGGCGTCCGACACCTGCCAGGAGGGGATCTGCACGGGCACGCCGCTCGACGGCAGCACGTGCGACGACGGGAATCCCTGCACCGGCAACGATCTCTGCACGGACGGCATCTGCATCGGCGATCCCGCGGCGCAAGACGGCGCGAAGTGCGACGACGCCAACCCGTGCACCTCGAACGACCTCTGCCAGGACGGCTTCTGCGCCGGCGACATCCTTCCCGACGGCACGATCTGCGACGACGACAACGCCTGCACCTCCGACGACACCTGCCTCGACGGCTTCTGCGGCGGCGGCCTCGTGCTCGACGGGACCACGTGCGACGACGCCAACCCGTGCACGGCGGACGACAGCTGCCAGCAGGGCGCCTGCACCGGCGGCGAGCCACAGCTGGCGGGTACCGCGT